>WLOY01000047.1 GCA_009699015.1 Actinomycetota bacterium
ATCATTGGTCCATCGCGCCGCGCGGACTGCCGGCCCCGACCAGGCAGCAGGAGCGCAGTGACGAACCGACTCGACCAGGAGACCTCGCCATACCTGTTGCAGCACAGGGACAATCCGGTCGACTGGTGGCCGTGGTCTGATGAGGCATTCGACGAGGCGCGTCGTCGTAACGTCCCGATCTTTTTATCCATCGGTTATTCGGCTTGTCACTGGTGCCATGTGATGGCGCACGAGTCCTTCGAGGACGAGGCGACGGCCGCCTACCTGAATGAGCACTACGTGAGCATCAAGGTCGATCGCGAGGAGCGACCCGATGTCGACGCCATATATATGGACGCGACGATCGCGATGACCGGGCATGGCGGATGGCCGATGAGCGTCTTCCTCGATCTTGATGCTCGTCCGTTCTATGCGGGGACCTACTTCCCGCCGGAGCCTCGGCATCAGATGCCGTCGTTTGGCCAGATCCTTCAGTCGATTTCGACGGCCTGGACGGAACGACGCAGCGAGGTGGAGTCAACGGCGACGCGGATGATCGAGGCCTTGCGTTCGCGCGACGGCTCCGTTGGCGATGCGCCTCCTCCGGACGACGAGGCTCTCACTTCGGCGGTCGCGCTCCTCGAGGGCGACTTCGACACTCGCTGGGGCGGGTTCGGGTCGGCCCCGAAGTTCCCGCCGTCGATGCTCCTTGAGTTCCTCCTGCGCGAGGCCGCTCGCACCCGCAGCCTCGAGGCGATCACCATGGCCGAGTGGACGCTGACCGCCATGGCGCGCGGGGGCATCTACGACCAGCTCGGCGGCGGGTTCGCCCGCTACTCGGTCGATGCCGAATGGGTCGTTCCGCACTTCGAGAAGATGCTCTACGACAACGCCCTTCTCCTGCGCGACTACGCGCACTGGTGGCGCCTGACGCGGTCGCCGCTCGCCGAGAGGGTGGTGCGGGAAACGGCCGAATTCCTGCTGCGCGAGATGCGGACACCTGAGGGTGCGTTCGCGTCAGCCCTCGACGCCGACAGCGAGGGCGAGGAGGGGCGCTTCTACTCGTGGACGCCGGAGCAGCTCATCGAGGTGCTCGGTCCACTCGATGGTGACTGGGCTGCGACGCTGTTCACCGCTACCGCCGAGGGCACCTTCGAGCACGGAGCCTCGACCCTGCAACTGCCGCACGACCCCGAGGATTGGGACCGCTGGGCCAGGGTTCGCGCGGCCCTCATGGCGGCGCGAGACCTGCGAGTGCGTCCGGGGCGTGATGAGAAGGTGGTCGCCGAATGGAATGGGCTCGCCATCGCGGCGCTCGCTGACGCGGGTGCGATCTTCGACGAGCCTGCCTGGATCGACGCGGCGGCCCGGGCGGCCGGAGTGATCACCGCGGTGCACCTTGGAGCGAGCAGGCCGGGCCGCCTGTCCCGCACATCACGCGATGGCCGCCCCGGTCGAAACGATGGGGTACTGAGCGATTACGGCGGCGTCGCCGAGGGTTTCGTCACGCTGTTCCAAGTGACCGGCGATGTTCGCTGGCTTGAGATCGCCGGACAGCTCATTGACGTTGCTGTCGAGCACTTTGCCGACGGTGATGGCGGGTTCTTCGATACGGCTGACGACGCGCAGGTGCTCGTTCGCCGGCCGCGCGATCCGGCGGACAGCGCTGAGCCCTCGGGCTGGTTCTCGGTCGCGAATGCCTGCGTTTCCTACTCGGCGATCACCGGCGAGATGAGCTACCGGGCGGTTGCCGAGCGGGCACTCGGGGTCGCGACCCTCGCCGCGCAACGCTCACCGCGAGCGGCCGGATCGGGGCTCTCGACGGCATCGGCGTTGCTTGCCGGACCGCTGGAGATAGCGATCGTTGGAGACCCGGGAGCAGATGACACCGCACTGCTGCGTCGCATTGCCTTCGGGTCCACCTCGCCGGGGGCTGTCGTCGCGATCGCACCTGGCGCCGACAGTGGATCGGGCGAGCAGGTTCCATTGCTTCGCGACCGGCCGCTCGTCGGCGGCGGTGCCGCGGCGTACGTGTGCCGGGGATTCGTCTGCCAGCGCCCGGAAACGTCCGCCGAGGGACTTGCCCAACTCGTCCAGACGCACCCCGCTTTCCTCCCACACAAGGGGACAGGCGGCGGGAACCCTGGGACAGATGGCTGAATCGGTGAGGAATCAGGCGAATTTCCCCCGGATCTCCCATGTCAGGGGACAAACGGGAGGCTAGGGGATGTAGTACATGGGGTTGGGGAGGAGGAAGCCGGCTGCGGCGTGGCCGCCGGCGAGGTCGCTCACCTGATCACCGATGTTCAGGGCCAGACGCCAGCCGTCGAGCTCCCACTGGGCCCGCTGCGCCGACTTGAAGTCGTTCGCGCTGAGCGACTCTTGTTTAGCTGACCGCAACGTGAGCTTGGCCCAGCCGGTGATGCCGCGCTTGCGCAGGCAGGCCTCCGTGTCGGCGCGCTGGCCCTCAGAACGGCCGCTGAGGAGGAAGACATCGGCCCCGAGGACCTTCGCCTCCTTGAGCAGCGCGCGGACGGGGGCGATGGCCGGGGTGGTGCAGTCCTTCACGGCGGCGGCTCGCTGGGCGGACGTCGAGGTGAAGTCGTGGGCCGTGAGAACCGGGTACCAGTTCAGCAGGGTGTCGTCGATGTCGAATACCGCGACCGGACGGCAGGCCGCCTGCGAGGTATCCCCGCACGTCGTGGCGAGCCAATCGGCGAGGAAGGCCTCGGCCTTCGCGGCCACCGCCTGCTGGTCCTGCGCGTACCTGCCCGATGACTGGTACTCGCGGATGACCCGGGTCGGCCCTCGGCCCGCGTCGTGGTACCGGGTCTGCGAGAGGGGCGGCAGGTGGATGTCCGCGCCGAAGACCGGGGCCGCGGTGCCGGGAACGATCAGGGGCGTCACCTCAGCGGGGAGCGCTGCGGCAGGGAGCGCTGCACCAGTGAGCGCTGCACCAGTGAGCGCTGCGGCAGGGTGCGCAGTGAGCAGCAGCGCGAGTGAACCGGTGAAGAGTCCGATGGCGGCGATCGTTTCAGCCCGGGGAAACCTCACGAGAAGGTAACCTATCTACTTGTGGGCCTTTCGGATCTGATCTACCGGGTGTACGAGCGACAGCTCGCCTCCCAGATACCTCCCGATCGCCGCCCGCGCCACGTCGGGATAATCCTCGACGGAAACCGCAGGTGGGCGGAGGCGCAGGGATCCACGTCCTCAGCCGGCCACCGGGCCGGCGCCGCGAAGATCGTCGATTTCCTCGGCTGGTGCGATGAGGCGGGCGTCGAGGTCGTCACCCTGTGGCTCCTGTCGACAGACAACCTTGCCCGTCCCCCCGTCGAGCTCGAGGCCCTCGTCGGCATCATCGAGGACACCGTCAGCAATCTCGCCGAGCAGGCTCGCTGGCGTATCCACCCGGTTGGCGCACTCGATCTCCTCCCCGATCACACGGCGCGCCTGCTCAAGGAGGCCGAGGCAGCCACCCGCAATATCGACGGCGCGATCGTGAATGTCGCGGTGGGCTACGGGGGCCGGCGCGAGGTGGTCGATGCGGTCAGGTCGCTCCTGCAGGAGCATGCGAGCCAGGGCACGTCGCTTGACGAGCTGGCCCAGTTCATCGACGTCGAACACATCGCGGAGCACCTGTATACGAAGGGGCAGCCGGATCCCGACCTGGTCATCCGAACGTCGGGGGAGCAGCGGCTCTCGGGGTTCCTGCTCTGGCAGAGCGCCCACTCGGAGTTCTACTTCTGCGAGGCCTACTGGCCCGATTTCCGGAGGGTCGACTTCCTGCGCGCGATGCGCGCCTACGCCGAGCGGCAGCGACGCTTCGGTAGCTGAGGGTTCCACCATTGTCCATCCGAAGGTGCGGCGTGTCGTTCATGGCCGCCCGGACGCGCGCCCTAGCGTGAGATGACGGGAGGGCAGCCGCCCTTCCCCTATTCCGTTCCGGGCCCCAGCCGGCGGTGGCCCCTTGGGGGGGCCACGTGTCAGGTTCGCTCAGACTCGTTCAGGAACGTCGCACGTACGTGCTCGATACGTCCGTCCTGCTCTCCGATCCCAGGGCGCTCATGCGCTTCGACGAGCACGATGTCGTCATCCCGCTTGTCGTCGTGATGGAGCTCGAGGCGAAGCGCGGCCACCCGGAACTCGGCTACTTCGCGCGTGCAGCCCTGCGGATGCTTGACGACCTGAGAATCGCACACGGCAGGATCGACGACCCGATGCCGGTCGGGGATGCCGGGGGGAGCGTTCGAGTGGAGCTGAATCACACGGACACGTCCGTGCTCCCGATGAGCCTTCAGATCGGCGACAACGACAGCCGGATTCTCGCGGTGGCGCGCAATCTTGAGGCCGGGGGCTGCGGCGTCGTGCTCGTGAGCAAGGACCTGCCGATGCGCGTGAAGGCATCGGCCGTTGGCCTCGCCGCCGAGGAGTATCGCGCGGAGCTTGTCATCGAGACGGGGTTCACCGGGATCGCTGAGATCGAGGTCGCAGCCGAGGTCATTGACCGGCTCTATGACGATGCGGTGATTGATCTTGACCCCGGACGCGACCTGCCGTGCCACACCGGACTCGTCCTCGTCTCTGATCGCGGAAGCGCGCTCGGCCGGGTGACCCCGGGCAAGCGGGTGCGTCTCGTTCGGGGTGACAGGGAGGCGTTTGGCCTGCACGGGCGCAGCGCGGAACAGCGCATTGCCCTTGACCTGCTCCTCGATCCTGAAATCGGGATCATGTCGCTCGGCGGCTGTGCTGGGACGGGTAAGAGCGCCCTGGCCCTGTGCGCGGGACTCGAGGCCGTCCTTGAACGGGGTCAGCACCGGAAGGTCATTGTGTTCCGCCCCCTCTTTGCTGTCGGGGGCCAGGAGCTCGGATTCCTCCCTGGTTCGGAGGCGGAGAAGATGTCGCCGTGGGGTCAGGCGGTGTTCGACACGCTGGGCGCAGTGACAACCCAGGAGGTGGTCGAGGAGATCATCGACCGCGGGATGCTCGAGGTGCTCCCGCTCACCCATATTCGCGGTCGCTCGCTCCACGATTCGTTCGTGATCGTTGACGAGGCTCAGTCCCTTGAGCGCAATGTGCTGCTCACGGTGCTCTCGCGGATCGGACGTGACAGCCGGGTGGTGCTCACCCACGATGTCGCGCAGCGCGACAACCTGCGCGTCGGGCGGCACGACGGAGTAGTGGCCGTGGTGGAGAAGCTCAAGGGACATCCGCTCTTCGCACACGTGACGCTCACCCGGTCCGAGCGATCTCCGATAGCAGCCCTGGTGACGGAGATGCTCGAAGATCTCGAACCGGCGTGACGGTTTGGCTCGGGCCTGCAGGTGGTCACCGAGGAATGACCGGTCGCTGGCCGTTCGGTCGTTCACGAACGGGCCGGTCGTCCACAAGGCCGCTCGTCCACTAGGGGATTTGCTGTGGACACCCTGTGGATAGTGGTGTGAGCCCCATCACAGCGATATGTCCGAATCGCCCTGTTCTGCCCGTTGAAAGAACCGTACTATGACCGAATTGTCATACTTCACCGTGATATTGAACACGCTTCACCTACGTGACAGATGCGCGTTCGCAGGGCAAGTTAGGACGGTGCGCGTTGGACGACGCGTCCGGAGTTGGGAGATTCTGCATGCACCGGTCTCGGAGGATCATCTCCGTTGCGACTGCTGTGGCCATCCTCGTCGGTGGGCTCGCGGCACCGGCAGCCCTCGCGGCTGACCCGGAGCCGACCACGTCACCTTCAGCGCAGACGACTCCCGATGCCGTGGACAGCGCGGCAGACACGGGCGCAGCGGTAGACGATGAGGTGGGCGCAGAGGCTCGCGCCAAGGCAGCCGTCGAGGCTCTCCGGGTACGTGAGTGGGGCTATGCCCGTGGTTTCGGCGCGGCACGCGACACCAAGGGCGCCATGCTCAGCCTGTACCGCGGCAAGTGGTTCGTGAAGAAGGCCGACGACCGTCGCAGGTGCATCCTCAAGCGCGAGAGCCGCGCCGACTACAAGGCGGTGAGCGTCGGCGGGAAATACCGCGGCGCCTACCAGATGAGCCGGCCACTCATGCGCGGTGCGGCCTGGATGATGATGAAGGAGGTGCGCGCGGAGATGGGGCCCAAGGGGGTCGCCATCGTCAAGGACCTCTTCACGACGAAGAGCCACCTGTGGAATCGATACTGGCAGGATCGCGCCTTCTGGACGATCTGGTCCAAGGGCGAGGGCCGCAGCCACTGGCGCAGCGACGTCTACAACTGCTAGCCCCCTACGGGCGGGCCCACCGGTATGCGGCTGACCATCGGTCGCATCGTCTCGGCGAAGAAGTCATTGCCCTTGTCGTCGATGACGACGAAGGCCGGGAAGTCAACGACCTCGATGCGCCACACCGCCTCCATCCCGAGTTCAGGGAAGTCGAGCACCTCGACCTTGGTGATGTTGTCCTGGGCCAAGACCGCTGCAGGGCCGCCTATCGAGCCGAGGTAGAAGCCACCATTCGCCTGGCATGCCTGTGTCACGACCTTGCTCCGGTTGCCCTTCGCGAGCATCACCATGGATCCGCCGGCCTTCTGGAACTGGTCGACATACGAATCCATGCGGCCGGCCGTCGTTGGGCCGAAGGAGCCTGAGGCGTAGCCGGCCGGGGTCTTGGCTGGCCCGGCGTAGTAGACGGCGTTGTTGCGCATGTACTCGGGCAGCGGCTCGCCTCGGTCGAGCATTGCCTTGATCCGCGAATGGGCTAGGTCCCTCGCGACGACGAGGGATCCGGTGAGCGACACGCGGGTCTTCACCGGGAGGGCGGAGAGCCGGCTGCGGATTGCATCCATCGGCTGGTTGAGATCGATCGCGACCACGTCGTCGTCGAGGTGAGGCTCGCGGACGTCGGGGAGGAACTGGGCGGGATCACGTTCGAGCTGCTCGAGGAAGACGCCCTCGGGGGTGATCTTCGCGAGGGCCTGGCGGTCGGCCGAGCACGAGACTGCGATCGCCACGGGCAATGATGCGCCATGACGCGGCAGGCGGATGACCCGGACGTCATGGCAGAAGTACTTGCCGCCGAACTGCGCACCGATGCCGAAGGCCTGGGTCATGCGCCAGATCTCCTGCTCCATCTCCAGATCGCGGAAGCCATGCCCGGTGGCCGACCCATGAACCGGGAGCGAGTCCAGATAGCGCGCACTCGCATACTTCGCGGTCTTCACGGCGAACTCGGCGCTCGTGCCGCCTACGACGACCGCGAGGTGGTACGGCGGGCAGGCCGCGGTGCCGATCTCACGGAGCTTCTCGTCGAGGAACGCCGCGAACGAGGCGGGATTGAGCAGGGCCGCGGTCTGCTGGTAGAGGTAGCTCTTGTTCGCGCTGCCCCCGCCCTTGGCCATGAACAGGAACTCGTACTGCGCCTCGTGCTCGGCGTGGGTATTGGCGTAGAGCTCGATCTGGGCGGGCAGGTTCGTGCCGGTGTTGCGCTCCTCCCACATCGACAGGGGCGCCATCTGCGAGTAGCGAAGGTTCAACTGCTGGTAGGCGTCAAAGATGCCGCGAGAGAGGTGCTCCTCATCCTGACCGGTCGTCCATACGTGCTGTCCCCGCTTGCCCATGACCACGGCGGTGCCGGTGTCCTGGCACATCGGCAGCACGCCGCCCGCCGAGATGTTCGCGTTCTTGAGAAGGTCGAGGGCGACGAATCGGTCATTCGCGCTCGCCTGCGGATCGTCGAGGATCCGGGCGAGCTGAGCGAGATGGCCCGTGCGGAGCAGGTGCGAGATATCGCGCAGGGCCTCGAAGGCGAGAAGGCGAAGTGCCTCGGGCTCCACGTGGAGGATCGTCCGGCCCTCCACCTCGGTGGTGCGGACCCCTTCGGCCGTGACGAGCCGGTAGGCGGTCTCGTCCGGGCCGAGCGGAAGCAACTCCTGGTATTCAAACTCAGTCATGCCCGCAAGCGTAGACGGGCAGCCGCGGCCACCACGAGCGCGGATCAGGTGCTGGAGGAGGCGAGGAGATGCAACCGGCGATCGGATCGGGAAGGACTACCGCACCCCGCCATGAACCCCTACGGTCGCATAGTCGGCGAGCTTGTCGACCCGGTGCTCACTTCGGATATCGCGGATCGTCCCGGTCTTGCCCCGCATGACGATGGAGTTCGTCACCTGCCCCTCGGGCCGGTAGCGGACCCCGTGCAGGAGCTCTCCGTCGGTGATGCCGGTCGCGCAGAAGAAGATGTTGTCGCCGGTCACGAGGTCGCTCGTGGTGAGAACGCGGTCGAGGTCGTGGCCGGCATCGAGGGCCTTGCGCCGCTCGGCGTCATCCTGCGGCCAAAGCCTGCCCTGAATCACGCCCCCCATGCACACCATTGCGCACGCCGCGATGATGCCCTCCGGCGTGCCGCCGATTCCGGCCAGCAGGTCGATACCTGTCCCAGGGCGAGCCGCCATGATGGCCCCGGCCACGTCGCCATCGGTGATGAACTTGATGCGCGCCCCGGCCTCACGGACACTGCGCACGAGGTCCTCGTGGCGTGGACGGTCCAGGATGCAGACCGTGAGGTCGCCAACCGCCTCGCCCTTGGCCTTCGCGATCTGCTCGAGGTTCCACTCGATCGGCGCGGTGATGTCGATGATGCCGACGCAGTCCGGCCCGGCTACCAGTTTCTCCATGTAGAACACTGCGCTCGGATCGAACATCGCGCCGCGCTCGGCGACGGCGATCACCGAGATCGCGTTCGGCATTCCCTTGGCAGCCAGCGTGGTGCCGTCGATGGGGTCGACCGCGACGTCGGCCTCAGGCCCGGTGCCGTCGCCCACGTGCTCGCCGTTGAAGAGCATCGGAGCGTCGTCCTTCTCGCCCTCGCCGATCACGACGACGCCGTTCATCGAGACGCTGCCGATGAGCGAGCGCATCGCATTCACCGCGGCCCCGTCAGCGCCGTTCTTGTCGCCCCGTCCTACCCATCGGGCCGAGGCCATTGCTGCCGCTTCGGTGACTCGCACCAGTTCGAGTGCGAGGTTGCGGTCGGGAACAACGCCCGCGCTCATCGGTCGGTCGGTCTGGCCCTGATCGGACATGGATTCCCCTCTCGTTGTGCGCAGCGTAGCCTCCCGAGGTGGCGCATGGGGGGCGCGCGGAGCCGGAATGGCGCATGATGTGTCCGTGAGCTCAACAGCCCCGAGGCCGACCGGACGCCGCAATGCCCGACTGGGTCAGACGGTCGGCGACATGGTGCGATCACTCGCCATCGTGCTCGCCCTCGTCGGGTTGCTCGTGGCGGTCACCTACCAGTCGCAGTCCGCCGAGGTGCGAAGCGTCGACGTGGCCACCGCTCAGGCGCAGGCTCAACGCCAGGCCCCGTTCGACCTCCAGACCTGGACCCCGGGTCCGGATGATGCGGCCACGAGCGTGCGATGGCAGGCCACGGAGGGCTCAGGGGGCATCCCCGTATGGCATGTCGGATACCTCGTCGACGGCTCGGAGTACCTTCAGGTCGCCCAGTCGAAGGCCGCCGAGGCGAGCTTCGTGCCCGAGCAGACGTCCGGCGGAACACCGCAGGGGGAGGCGACTGTTGGCGGCCTCCGCTGGCAGCGGTACGAGTCCGAGGGCCGTCGCTCACTCGTGAGCGTCGAGGGGGGTGTCACGACTGTTGTCTCCGGCACGCTGACATGGCCGGGGATCGAGGCCGCGGCAGGAGCGCTCGGGCCCGGGAGTGTCGTAAGCGGTTAGTACCTGACTGAAGGCGGGCGATTCAGCCCTGCGATGCCGGCTGGGCAGTGTCGAGCCGGTTGCGCGCTGAGTCGAGCCAGGCCTGACAGGTGGCTGCGAGCTCCTCACCACGCTCCCAGAGCGCGAGGGATTGCTCGAGGGTGAGCCCGCCGGCCTCGAGTTGCTGGACGACGGCTCCGAGCTCGTCACGGGCCGATTCGTAGGACACCGGGGCCGTGGGGGTCGGTGGGGTCTTGCTCATTCGCTGCTCCCTAGCTCGGTGGCCTGCTCTGCGATCCGGGTCGAGGTGAAGGCGCCGGACGCAACCCGCACGCGGATCGCATCCCCCACGGCCACTTGGGCCTCGTCGCGGATGATCACCCCGTCGGCGCCCGTAACGATGGCGTAACCCCGGTCAAGGGTGGCGGCCGGCGAGAGTGCACGAACCCGTGCCGCGAGGTGCGCGATGTCGCTTGTCGAGCGCTCGAGCAGATTGCGGATGAGACTGGCGCTGCGCCGCTGGCGCTCGGCGAGCAGCGAGCCCTCGCGGTCCAGTCGATGGACCAGTTGCGTACTGAGGCGGCGGCGCATGCCGGCGATGAGGTCCTGCTGCTCGCGGAGCGACGGGACGATCCGCTTCGCGGCATCAGTCGGGGTCGAGGCCCGTAGATCAGCGACGAGATCGAGGAGAGGCGTGTCCTGCTCGTGGCCGATGGCCGACACGACCGGGGTCGCGCAGGCGGCAACTGCGCGCACGAGGGACTCATTGCTGAAGGGGAGGAGGTCCTCGACGCTGCCGCCACCGCGGGCGATGACGATGACGTCGACCTCGGGAAGGGCATCGAGCTCGGCGAGAGCCTCGGTCACGGCCGGGACTGCGGCCACCCCCTGGACGGCGACCTCGCGGATCTCGAACTGCACGCCGGGCCAGCGCTCGGTGGCATTGACGACGACATCGGTCATGGCCGCGCTTGCCCGGCCGCAGATGAGGCCGACGCGCTGCGGGATGAAGGGCAGGGGTCGCTTGCGTGCCGGGGAGAACAGGCCCTCTGCCGCGAGGACCCCCTTCAACCGCTCGAGCTGGGCGAGGAGTTCCCCGATGCCGACGGGCCGGATCTCCTTGGCACGCATCTGGAGGCTGCCCCGGCCGGACCAGAACTCGGGTCGGGCGAAGACCACGACCCGCTGGCCGGCCTCGAGCGGGGGCATGACCGATCCGACGAGGGCGGCATCGGCGACGATGGTCAAGGACATGTCGACATCCGGGTCGCGCAGGGTGAGGTAGACGTTCCGGGCGCCGGGCCTGGGGCGGAATTCGGCGACCTGCCCGTCGATCCAGATCGGACCGAGCCGGCCGATCCAGTCGGAGAGCATGCGGGACACCGTCCGGACTGGGGCCGGCTTCTCCGGGCTCGACTCGAAGGCCACCGCTAGTCGCGGCGATCTGCGGCGGCGGTCATCTCGGCGGGTGCAGTCATGCGGGCCGAGTAGTCCCACGAGGTAACGGCGAGCTCGCCGATCCTGATCGCCACCTCGACGTCGAGCCGGGAGAGGAGCCAGTCTGCGAGCTGAGAGGGCGTCTCGCCGAGGTACCGATCGATGAGGAGCGGCAGGATGCGGGCGGCCTCATCGGCGTGCAGGCTCGCTTGGCCAGTCCCCCTGACCCCCTTGTACGGCGGAAGGTCGCCGGACACCTCGAATGCGCAGCGTGGGTCATTGCGAAGCCGTTGCGCAAGAACGGAGTCGGCCTGGGCGCAGCACCACAGCGCGTTGTCCTGGTAGAGGTACCACTGCGATTGGACGAGCGGAAACTCGCGGCCATTGGAGGCCAGGCGCACAGGAATGGCAGTCTGCTGCAAGAAGCGTTCGACGTCGGCGAGGGGCCAGGGCCCGGAGCGCAGCGTGGGTGGAGTTTCGAATCCCATGGAGGAATTGTCCTGCACCGCGGCCTACGATGGAACCATGCCTGAGCCAAAGCGCGTCCTTCTCGCAGCACCGCGTGGCTACTGCGCTGGCGTTGATCGTGCGGTGGTCTCGGTTGAGAAGGCGCTGGACCTCTACGGACCCCCGGTCTACGTCCGCAAGGAGATCGTCCACAACAAGTATGTGGTCGCATCCTTGGAGTCGCGGGGCGCAGTTTTCGTCGACGAGGTCGAGGAGATCCCTGAGGGTGCAACCGTCGTGTTCTCCGCCCACGGGGTCGCGCCGACCGTGCACTCGGAGTCGGCGGAGCGCGGATTGAAGACCATCGACGCCACGTGCCCGCTCGTCACGAAGGTGCATGCAGAGGCCCGGCGTTTCGCAGGTGAGGGATACCAGATCGTGCTGGTCGGCCATGAGGGCCACGAGGAGGTTGAGGGCACCACTGGCGAGGCCCCCGACGTCATCACCCTTGTGCAGGACCCGACCGAGGCGGCTTCGGTCATCCTCCCGGAGACCGACAAGCTCGTGTGGCTCTCGCAGACAACCCTTTCGGTCGACGAAACCCTCCAGACGATCGAGGTGCTGAAGGGTCGCTACCCGAACCTCATGAGCCCGCCAAGCGACGATATCTGCTACGCCACCCAGAATCGCCAGGTGGCGGTGAAGGAGATCGCTCCCCAGTGCGATGTCCTCATCGTCGTCGGGTCGGGGAACTCATCGAACTCGGTGCGACTGGTCGAGGTGGCCCTTGATGCGGGGGCCCGGGCCTCGTACCGGGTCGACACTTCCGCAGAGCTTCAGGAGGTCTGGTTCGAGCAGGCATCGACGGTCGGTCTCACGAGTGGCGCATCGGTGCCCGAGGTACTTGTCGACGAGGTGCTCGCATGGCTGGCATCGCGGGGCTTCGGATCTGTGGAGCTCGTGAAGACGGCGGAGGAGACCCTCGTATTCGCCCTGCCGCCGGAGTTGCGCCGTGACATGAAGGCCGCGGCCCTCAAGCAGTAGGCGTGTTACTCGGAGCGCCTGCGCCGCCAGATGACGATGCCGAGTGCCACCGCGGCCGGCCCCAGCACCCAGTACCACCCGGACGCGAGCATGAAGAACACGTCGATGACACGCCCCGTCAGGCCGGCCGTGCCGCTCAGGCCGATCTGCCCGACAGTCAGGCAAGCGACGAAGTAGGCAATCGGCGGGGCGATGACTGCGACGGCAGCATCGGGGAGCCTTACCCGTGCCGCCACGAACGCACTCGCGATGAGCAGCACCAGGCCGGTCACCCATCCGGTGCCGGTGCCCATGAGCAAGGCTGAGGCTAGCCCGGCAATGAGCGTGGCGCCGATGACGATGGTGTAGGCGCCGGTCGGCCGTAGGCCGGTGTGCCAATCGAAGTCATGCATGGAGTCAGCTGCCCAGAATCCCTCTGCGGCTGGCTCGTACGAGCCACGCAGATCGTCGAATTGCTCGAGAGGAGCTGGAACCGGAATCGGCTCGATGGAGCGGTGTGACGCTGTTTCGGCGATCACGATCGGCCCGACCGGGACCTCAAGGGGCTCGAGGAGTTCGGGCTCAAACTCCTCGATCGGCTCGGCGAAGGCTTCCTCGAAGTAATCGTTGCGGGGGAGGGGCTCGAATGCCCGCGATGCGAGGATCGGGGCAATTGGCTCGCTGTGCTCAAGTCGCAGCGTCCGAAGGTGGTGGACTTCCGCAGCGGGTACCGCTGTGAGCGCGGAGGCGTCTGCCTGAGCATGGACACTGCGAAAGAGCCTGCCAGTGTCGACGAGGTTGCGGCCCGCAGGTGCGGCTACCTCGGCCACATCGGGCACGAGGTTGGGGGTGGCGTACGTGTTGTGGAGCATGTCCTCGGGCTCCGGGCGGAACAGCCGGTCATAGGCGTCATCATCCGAGACATCGCGCACGGCCCCAAACCCTTCGCTCACGCCCCTACGTTACTCAACCGGTGCGCTCAATACGTGGAGCGTGGCCGAAAGCTTGCTCCGCGTCGGCCATCTCAGGGGAGGAGAGGGAGCGCACCCGCTCGGTGAGCACCGGAATCTCGGCGAGCGGGGCATCGGTGACCCCGAAGTCGTTGAAGGCCCGTGCGGTGACCAGGACCCGGCTCTCGAGCGAGCCAACCGCCTTGTTGTAGTTGGTGACGGCTGCATCGAGTGAGGAGCCGACCCGGGTGAAGTGGACGGCCATCGTGGACAACCGAGCGTGCAGCTCCTTTCCGAGCTGCTGGATCTCCTCGGCGTGCTGCGCTAGGCGCTCCTGGCGCCACGAGAGGTTCACCGTGCGCAGGAGGGCAAAGAGGGTGGTCGGGGTTGCGGGGACCACATTGCGTGAGAAGGCGTGGTCGAGCAGGTCCGGGCGGGCGTCGAGAGCGGCTTCGAGCAGCGACTCCGATGGGAGGAACATGACGATGAAGTCGCAGGTATTGGGCACGAACTGCTGGTAGTCCTTGCCGCAGAGTGCATCGATGTGCCGGATGAGGTCGGCGGCGTGCTGCTTCATGAGGGCATTCGTGGCTGCCTCATCGGTGCTGCGCTCAGCCTCGAGGAAGGCGTTGAGCGGAACCTTGGCATCCACGATGACGCACCGGTCGGCAGCGAGGCTAATAATCATGTCGGGCCGGAGGAGGCCGGCCTCCCCTTGGTGGGGTGCCTGCTCCGTGAAGTGGACCCGTTCGAGCATGCCCGCGGACTCGACAAGGCGGCGGAGTTGCATCTCGCCCCAGCGGCCTCTGGCCCCCGTTCGACCGAGGACTGAGTTGAGCCGTGACGCCTCGCGACGGACATCGTCGGTCGACTTTGTCAGGGAGGTGACGTGGTGACTGAGTTGCGTGGTCAGCTCGGTGCGCAACGTGGCCTGGGCTGAGACGTTCTCGCGCTCGGTGCGCTGGACCTGCTCTGCGAGGGCGCTGAGCGATGCGGTCACCGGGACGAGGGCATCGCTCCATGGGGACGCGGCTGATGCGCCAGCGGAGCGCCGGACGAGCATCACCCCCATGATGATGCAGGCGACGACGGCGCAGGATGCCACGATCGCGAGGATGATGAGCGGGAGCAGGTTCGCCGTTGTCATGCAGGCAGGCTCCCACGCCCCTGTGACATCGAAGTGCTGCCATGCCGGGTTCGGCAGGCGCCCTACGGGGCAGTGTCGGCGGATCCGCGCCCATGAGCGTCTACCCTTGACCTTCGGCGGGTCTGAGCATCTCCTCCGCTGGACCTTTGAGCCGCATGGACCTCCCGGGGCCAAGAACAGAATGGAACGCCATCGTGGCCCTCACAATCGGCATCGTCGGACTTCCGAACGTCGGGAAGTCCACCCTCTTCAACGCGCTGACGAAGAACAATGTCCTCGCCGCGAACTACCCGTTCGCGACGATCGAGCCCAACACCGGGGTGGTCGGGGTTCCCGACTCGCGACTCGGCGTGCTCGCTGGGATCTTCGGCTCCCAGAAGATCCTGCCCGCGACCGTCACGTTCGTCGACATCGCCGGCATCGTCAAGGGTGCGAGCGAGGGCGCGGGCCTCGGCAACAAGTTCCTCGCGAACATCCGCGAATCCGACGCCATCTGCCAGGTGCTGCGCGCCTTCACCGATGACGATGTCGTCCACGTCGAAGGACGGGTCTCGCCCGAGGATGACATGGAGACGATCAACACCGAGCTGATCCTCGCCGACCTGCAAACCCTCGACAAGGCGATCCCGCGGCTCCAGAAGGAGGCGCGCACCGACAAGTCCAGGACCGTGATCGTGCAGGCAGCTGAGGAGGCGAGGGCGCTCCTCGACCAGGGCACCACGATCTTCGCCTCGAAGATCGACCCGGCGCCGCTGCGCGAGCTCTTCCTCCTCACCGCCAAGCCCTTCGTATACGTCATCAATGTCGACGAGGCCGAGCTCGGCGATGCCGCCTTCATCCAGCGGATGAAGGACCTCGTCGCCCCCGGCGAGGCGGTCTTCCTCGACGCCAAGCTCGAGGCCGAGCTCAGCGAGCTCGACGATGACGAGGCACTCGAGCTACTGCAGTCGGTGGGCCAGGGCGAGCCGGGCCTGAACGCCCTGGCGCGGGTCGGCTTCGACACCCTCGGCCTGCAGACCTACCTCACCGCAGGGCCGAAGGAGGCCCGTGCCTGGACCATCCCCAAGGGGGCGACCGCGCCGGAGGCCGCCGGGGTCATCCATACCGACTTCCAGAAGGGCTTCATCAAGGCCGAGGTCGTGTCGTTCGACGACCTCGTCGCCTCCGGGTCCATGGCCGAGGCAAAGGCCAAGGGCAAGGTGCGGATCGAGGGCAAGGACTACGTGATGCAGGACGGCGACGTCGTGGAGTTCCGCTTCAACGTCTAGCCGAGTTGGGGTCTGACGCAGATCCCCCACCGCAGACGCCGAGGGGCACGATGCCGATACCCTCCACGCGCCTGTAGACGGCAGGGCCGGTGTTGATGACGATGGAGTCGACCAAGCTGTCGCCCAACTGTTCGCCAAGCCGCCGCACATCCGAGTCGTGGACCGTGTTGGCGACGAGGTCGACTTCATGGTCGCGGTTGCGCGTTCGTGTGTGGGCAAGTTCCGCCTCGGCTGCCTGAGCGGGGACTCGCACGCACAAGGTCACCAGCCAGAGTGAGCGGTCGCCTCCGCCTGCGGCGAGGCGCTACCCGTCAGCAGGAACTGTCCGCCGACTGGATCGGCATCAGCAACTGTTCGCACGACGTCCCATACCTGTGGCACCCTGTGTCTTTCGTCGATCAAGAGGGGCCGAGGTCTCCGGAGAATCAGTTCGGGTCGGCCGCGATCGATTCCCGCACTGACGCCGAGCAACGCGTCGCGAGCCCCACGACGCGTTGATCCGCAGTAGTCGTCTTCCCGACGCCCAACTACTGATCAACAGGCGGCAGCACTTCTATCAATCAACGAGCAGTATTTGCATTGGACGGTCAGCAGCATCGAGAAGGCGCACGATTGGGCTACAGGTTGCCATGCAGGCGTTGCCGCGGGTCATCGCTGATATTCGCCTGACTGCCTACGAGCGGCGCGCATGTGCGTCAGGGCGGAAGCGATTGCCAAGGGCCTACGACGTGCCTGAACCGGCAGATGCGGTTGGCCATCTCGAACGGACAAGCGGGCCTTGGGTAGCCTTCCCTCGCACAGGAACGAATCAACGGCACGACCCACGAACGGTTATCAGAAGAGGCACCCGTGAACATCGCACTTGTCATCCTCACCACCCTGCTCGGGCTCGCGACGGCATTCTCGGCCGTCGGCAAGTTCACGATGAACCCGAAGGCCGCCGAGATGCTCCGTCACCTGGGCCTCACCGACAGCCAGATCCGCGGGCTCGGCGCCAGTGAGGTCGCTGGGGCACTCGGCCTGCTCATCGGCACCTGGATCCCGATCCTCGGCCTGCTCGCGGCGATCGGGTTCGTCCTGTACTTCCTCGGCGCGCTCATCATGCACGTGCGCTCGAAGGACCCGGCCAAGGACATGGCCCCGGCGCTCATCCTGCTCGTGCTCTCGATCATCGTCACCATCCTGCAGTTCGCCCGATAGATCGCGACTGCCCCTAGGCCGGGCTGCGACTCGGCAAGCGAAGGAGCCACATGACCCTCGATCCGCTCTATTCAGTCGAACGCGAGTTCGCGCACCCGGTCGAGGGCATGTGGCATGCCTGGACAGATCCCGCTGCGCTTGAGCAGTGGTACCGCCCACTCGACCTGTCGGTCGTTCCCGGGAGCGTCACATCCGAGGTCGAGGTCGGCGGCTGGTGGACGGTCGCGGTCGACGTTCCCGACCACGGCTTCGTCGCGTGCTTCTATGGCCGCTACACCCGGATCGAGCCGCTGATCGCCGTTGAGCACACGATGCACTTCACGATGTCTGCCGAGGAGTTCGCGGCGCGAGACGAGTCGGGCCCGAGTCACCGCATCGTCATCGACTTCGAGGATCGCGGCGGAGCGACCTGGGTGAGGTTCTCGCAATTCGGCGAACTGCCGGAGGGCGAGCCTGATCGCGCGAAGGCGGGCATGGAGAGCTACTTCGACTCGCTCGGACGATTCCTCGACCAGTGACCTGCGAGCCGGCCATAGGGTGACGGCGTGACGAGTCGAAACGGGTACATGCTGTCCGGGGGCCTCGCCGAGCGTGGCTACGACTGGTGGTGGCATTCGCTCACGGCCCATCACGAGGTTTCCGGTGAGCCACGCGGCTTCTTCTTCGAGTACTTCGCCGTGAACCCGTTGCTCGGCGGTGACGAACCAGTGCTCGGCCAGTTGCCTGCAAACAGGGCAAGCGGGAAGCGTCCGTCCTACGCAATGCTCAACGCCGGTGCGTGGGGCGTCCGTCCCCTTCAGATCCACAACTACTACGGAATCAATCGCTCCTCGTTCGACCCTGACCGACTCAATGCGCGCATCGGCGACGCCTTCGTGACGGAGACCTCGCTCTCGGGCCGGGCCGTCGCGACCGCCGAGGATGTGCGAGCCCACCCCGAATGGATGTCGGATGCAGGCGACATCGAGTGGGACCTCAGCGCGAAGAAGGTGCTGACCTACGATCTCGGATTCGCCGCGAGCCGGCCGTTCCGCTGGTCGCGCGCCTTCCAGATGTTCTGGCACGTGCAAGGGGTGAAGACCGAGTACGCCGGCACCATCACCCTCGACGGCGAGCGTTACCTCGTCGAGCCGAGCACGAGCGCCGGCTACCAGGACAAGAACTGGGGCGAGGACTTCACGAACCCGTGGATCTGGCTCAACTGCGCGAACTTCACCCGCATCGGCAGCGATGAGGCTCTCCCGTTGACCTGCCTTGATGTCGGCGGCGGAACCCCGATCGTGTTCGGGCGCCGGTTGCGACGCAAGCTCATCATCGGCTTCTTCCTCGAGGGTCGGCTCTTCGATTTCAACTTCTCGAAGTTCTGGACGCGCCCGGGGCAGAGGTTCGAATGCACGACCGACGGCGACTCGATCACGTGGGAGATCGAGGCCTGGACCCGATCGGCACGTATCGAGATCGAGTTCAGCTGCCCGAAGAACGAGATGCTCTTCATGAACTATGAGAATCCCGACGGGGAGCACAACCACCACGAGCTCTGGAATGGCGGCAATGCCCGCGGCACCGTCCGGATCCTCTCTCGAAAAGGGCGGCGCGAGACCCTTATCGGGGAGTTCGCTGGGACGCACGGCGGGGGAGAGTACGGCGAGTACCCGTAGGGCCTTGTTGTCGAAGGAATACGTCAGCGGAGGAATAGAGCCGTGAGGCGTCGCGTCGTGAGGCCTGCTCCGACGACGGAGAATGCCACGAAGTACAGGACGTTCACCGCCAGGCCGAGATCGAACTGGCCGAACCAGATCGATCGGACCATCTCGATGGCCTGGGCGAGCGGCGTGATCTCGATGACGGGCTGCAGCCAGCCGGGGTACGAGCTGATCGGGAAGAATGTTCCGGAGAACAAGAACATCGGCAGCAGCCAGAAGTTCAGCCAGTTCAGCTGCTGGAACGAGGTCATGTACGACGTGCAGGCCATGCCGATCGCCGAGAATGCGAAGGCGATGAGCACTGCGGCTGGAATGGTGAGCAGGGCCCACCAGGTGGGCACGAGCCCGAAGACCGCGGTTACGGACATGAAGCCGACGGCATAGGTGGCCCCTCGCAGCATGGCCCAGCCGATCTCGCCGAGCGCGACATCGAGCGGGCCGAGCGAGGTCGACAGCATCCCTTGGTAGATCCGTCCGTAGTGCATCTTGAAGTAGACGTTGTAGGTCGCGTCGAAGATCGCGCCGTTCATCGCACTCGAGGCGAGGAGGGCCGGCGCGATGAAGGCCGCGTAGCTGAGGTCCTGGCCCTGCGCATCGACGCCGCCGACGAGGCCGCCGAGGCCGTAGCCGAAGGCGAGGAGGAACAGCACCGGCTCGACGAAGCCGGTGAGGAAGGCGAGCATGTTGCTCGTCCTGAGCGCGATGAACGCTCGCTGCACTATTGCGTGCGGCCGGCCTGCGTAGACGCCGGCTCCCGGGTAGGCGCCTCGCCGCTCCGCTATCTCGACGGCGGCCGAGGTAACGACTATTTGCGTGATCATGTGGTGAGCCTTCGCTCGAACCTGCGCCGGGCGACGACTATGCCGACAACTCCAAGGGCGAGCAGGTAGGCCACGCTGACCGCGACCTGCCACGCGGGCATCGCCATGCCGTAGGACAGCCACCGGCCGAGCTCGGTGGCGTGCCACAGCGGGGATATCCAGCCGATCCACTGCACCGCGAGCGGCAGGGTCGAGAGCGGATAGAAGGTCCCGGAGAACAGGAACATCGGCATGATGACGATCCGCATGGCGAGCGAGATGAACCCGCTGTCGTCCTTCACGTTCGCGGTGGCCGCGAGCATCACGGCACCCCAGCTGAGCCCGGCGAGGATTGCGACAGGGATGAGGGTGACAGCGGATGCCCAGCCGACGGCGCCGAAGGCGAGCAGGACGAACCAGTAGACGACCGTGGTGAAGACGATGCGAGCGGACGCCGCGATGAGCAGGCCATCGGCGATCTGCCCGCCGCTGATCGGGGTGGCGCGCATCGCGAAGAACCCCTTGTCCCAGAGAAACCCGGCGAGGGTCGGGAACATGATCTCGTTCATCACGCCCTGCATCGCGGCGGCCGTGATGAGGGCGGGTGCGAGGAAGACGAGGTAGGGGACACCGTCGATTCCGGTGGGGCCAAGGTTCGCGTTGACGAGGGATCCGACGCCGAGGCCGATCGATGTGAGATACAGGATCGGGTTGCCGAGGCCGTCGGTGATGATCGACCGGCGCCACTTCCACATGCTGCGCAACCGATATTCGGCGACATACAGGGCGCCGCGCCGGGCGGCCCGGCGGTCGACTGCAGGGCTGGACACCGGCGCCCGGGTGACGAGGCTCACTCGTCCTCCAGCGTGCGCCCGGTCAGCCGGAGGAAGACGTCCTCGAGGGAGGACCTGCGCACGAGCGAGGTGACCGGGGCGAAGCCGCGGGCGACGATCGCCTGGAGGCTCTCCTCGCCGGTCTCGGTGTAGATGAGGATTCGGTCGGGCAGGACCTCTGTGCGCTGGCCGATGTCCGCGATGAGCGGGGCGATCTCGGCGTTGCGATCAGAGCCGAACCGCACCTCGACGACCTCCTTCGATGCGTATTCGCGAATGAGCGATGCCGGCGTGCCCTCGGCCACGATGCGTCCACGATCCATGACGACGAGCCGGTCGCACAACTGCTCGGCCTCGTCCATGTGGTGGGTGGTGACGACGAGCGTGGCGCCGTCCTCCTTGAGCCGAAAGAGTCGGTCCCAGAGGATGTGACGGGCCTGCGGGTCCAGGCCCGTGGTCGGCTCGTCGAGCATGAGGATCTCCGGGTCGTTCACGAGCCCGCGGGCGATCGTGAGGCGCCGCTTCATTCCGCCGCTCAGGGCGTCGATCTTCGTATCGCGCTTGTCCTCGAGCTGAGCGAAGGCGAGGAGCTCGTCGATTCGCGGATTCAGGTAGGAGCGGGGCAGGCCGAAATAGCGGCCGTACACGTAGAGGTTCTCGCGGACGGTGAGCTCGGCATCATTGTTGTCCTGCTGGGGGACGACGCCGAGATGCGCGCGGATCGCCGGCCCCTCCTTGCTCGGGTCCTTGCCGAGGATCGTGAGGTCGCCGGACGTGCGCAGCAGCGTTGCGGCGATCATGCGCATCGTGGTCGATTTTCCGGCACCGTTCGGCCCGAGGATTCCGAAGGACTCGCCCCGGGCAACCTCGAAGTCAATGCCGTCGACGGCCGTAAAGTCGTCGTACCGCTTGGTGAGTCCACTGGCCCTGATCACGCTCGGCGCTCGAACGATCGGTAGACGTCCTTGCGATCAGCCAGGGCGAGGACCAAGATCAGGAGCCGGGCGTCAACGATGGTGTAGACGATTCGATAGTTGCCAGTTCGGACTCGCAGGTAGCGGGGATGACCAACGAGCGCTTTCATTGCAGGCGGTCGTGGCTCGGTCTGCAGCACCTCTAGAGCGGTGACGATGCGCAGTTGGGCAGCGCTATCGAGTGTGCGCAGTTGCCTCGCGGCGGCACCTGTCAGTTCGACCTTGTACGTCGGGGGCACGGCTACAGGCCGAGTTCGCGGCGGATCTCATCAAGGGTGACAGTCTGCTCGCCGTCCTGCATCGCCTGCTCCGCCTGCGTGGCCAGGGCTGCGTCCTCAGCGTCTTCGAGCGCCTGCAAGGCGCGGTGCGCGACTTCGGCGTCAAGGAGAATGACGGATTCCCGGCCATGCTCAGTGATGCTCACCGGGCCGCGGTGCGCGTCATCAATTGTTTGCGCCCAACGCTGCCGCGCCTGGGTTGCTGGAATCTGCTTCACCGCTAAATTGTACGTTATCGGGTGATCGCGTCGCGCGGCGGCGGGCGGAGTCCCTCGGCACGGAGTTCGAGGCCGGCGAGCGCATCGACGATCTGGCGGTCCCCTCTGCGCCAAGCGCCGGCCGGGTCATCGTCGATTCGGGCAAGCACATGGAGGGGTTGACGGGCCAGGGCCCGCAGCGCGAACAGGTCGAGGTCTGCGTCCGCATCGACGAACCTGCGCGCGGCGGTGGCCCGGCGCATGAACGCGATCCGTATCGGCAGCCAGACCGCGGCGAACGAGGTGAAGGCGAGCACTGCCAAGGTCACCGACAGGAACATGGCAAGGAGCGTCACGGCGTCGACCTGCGCCTGGCCCGCGGCTGCCATGACGCGGGCGGCTGCGCTCATGCCGTCGAAGGGCAGGCTGAGGCCGTCGCCGACGAGCGGCACGCCTGCGATGGCGTCGCCCGCCGAGTCGATGCTCGTCGCGAGATCTGTAGCGCCCTCGGCGATCGCGATCCCGGGCGCCGCGAGTTTCATGATGAGGCCGTGGAGGGTAAATGCGATCCAGATCCAGCCGGCAGTCCACACGACCAGCCACAAGTCCCCGGCGAACTGACGAGCCCGTCGAGCGGGCAATTGCGAGTAGATCTGCACGACTCCTCCTCCTCATTCCCTCATAGGATTTCAGCCAGCCCCCAATGTCGCCATAGAGTCACCGGGTGGAACTTAGAAAAGACCTTCGTAATGTCGCCATCATCGCTCACGTCGACCACGGCAAGACCACCTTGGTCGATGCCATGCTCTGGCAGTCGGGTGCCTTCCGCGAGAACCAGGACGTCAATGACCGCGTCATGGACTCCATGGACCTCGAGCGCGAGA
>WLOY01000048.1 GCA_009699015.1 Actinomycetota bacterium
ATGGATGCGATCAACGTCGATCAGGGGCTCGCTCGCACCGCTGGAAGCAGTCACGACGATGACCACGCGCTCGCGACTCGAATCGTTCAGACTCGCCGCCAGCGAACTGGCCTCTTCCACGGTCGTGACCTTGCGCACCTCCACTTACTCCCCCTCCCTCGTGCCTGCGAGGCTACCGCGACCGCCTGACAATCACCGGTTGAGCGGGTTTCCCGTAGGCACGAGGCGCGCGAGCCCGCTGATCCGATTCTGCAGGTCAGCCGGCGGCAGGGAGAGGTCGAGCGCGTGGGCATGGACGCGGACGCCGCTCCCGCGAATCACATAGGGCGAAACAGGCTCGCTTCCGCGCGCGGTCCATGGGAAGGTCACGATTGTGTACGTCATCCTCGCACTCTCCAGCGCGATCCTGCTCGGCCTCTGGAAGTTTGGGATCGGCCAGTTCCGCGGACGAATCTCGATCTACAGCGTGGTCCTTGTCAGCGCGAGCTCAGCGGCGGTTGTCTACCTCCTCCTCGGCTTCACAAGTAACGGCCTCGCCTTCGACCGCTGGGATGCATCCCGGGGATTGATCGGTGGGGCCTTCAACGTCACCGGAACGATCCTCGTCCTCAAGGCCTTCGAACGGGGGAAACTGGGGGTCGTGACCGGGGTGGCCTCAGCCTCGACACTTGTGCCATTGACCTACTCCGTCCTCGCGGGCGAGCCAGTGTCCCGCCTTGCGGCATGCGGGATCGTGGTGATTCTCGTCGGGCTCCTGACCTTCTATGTGCCCAACATGAAGGCCGAGGCCGGTGCATCGAACTCCAAGGCCGCCATCGCCATGGCGGCGGCCGCGGCACTCAGCTGGGGTGTGGCCATCGTCGTCATCGATATCGGCTCACGGGTGAGCGTCACCGGCACTATGTTCATGTCGCAGCTCCCTCAAATAGCGTTCACCGTCATCATGGTCGTTGTCGTGACGGACTCCCTTCGCGGGTTGACCGGCCTACCCCTCGCCGCGATCGCCGGTGCTGGGCTTGCTCTCGCACTCGGCAACGTGGCGTTCTTCACTGCAGCCAATGAGGGAAACATCGGTGTCGTCTCGGTGATCGGATCCCTGAGCCCGATCGTCGTGGCGCTGCTGGCGCTCGCGATTCTCGGGGAGCAGATGGTGAGGTCAGAGCGATTGGCGCTCCTGATCGTCCTTGCCGGCACCTGCCTGGTGGTCTCCTAGTCGATTGGACACGAGTCGGTGGCGTCACATGCTCGTCAATACGTAATCGGCGACGAGGATGTCGAAGATGGCCAGGCCATAGTTGAACGAGAAGATCGTATGCGCGGCGCTCTCCCTACCCGGATGTTCTCCGGCGACCACGTCCCCAAGCTCGAAATCTGGATTCAGATTCGGATAGGCATCGGTGAGGCCGCCCGTTGGGTCAAGGAGTTGGCTCCTGTCGTCACACGAGATTCGATCGACGAGGCTGGTGATGCTGGGGGGCCACCCGCGCCCGTGAACGTTGAGCACGTTCTGCCCGGGCCTCAGCCATTCCGCTTTGAAGATGGGTTGCAGGAGGTTCGATGTGCAGACGATGAGGACATCGCATTCCTTGACGACGGCTTCCGGGTCCATTCTGACGACCAACTGACAGGGCACTTGGTCGAATTCCCAGAGCAGGTGCTCACATCGTTCCTGGCTGCGCGAATTCACGACGACCTGGCTTCCCGGGAAGATCGCTCCGATGGCCTCGATGTGCGCCCTTCCGGAACTGCCCGTTGCACCGACGATCCCGAAGACGGGGTTCTCCTTTGCGAGGAGCTTCGTGTCGACCATGCTGACCATGGCCGTGCGGGTGTTCGTGATCCAGCGAGCGTCAAGGATGTCGCTCACGATCCCAGAATCGGGGTCCATCATCACGATGATCCCTGTCGTGGCATCCAATCCACGTTCAACGTTCTCCGGGTAGACACTGATGAGTTTGGTTCCAGCGAGGCGCTTGGTCGGGAGGTAGGCAGGCATGGCGTGCATGAATGATCGTGCTCGGGTGTGCACCCCCTGCTTCGGCGGCATCTCGTATTCGCCGAGGCTATGAAGGAGGAACCCCTCGAGGACAAGGTCGTAGACATCCTGAATGGGCAACCGCGCATCGGAAATGTCCTGACCTGACACGGATCGAGGCGAGCGCATACCCGGACCCTACGGTTCAGGCCATCGTCCTACCAGCATGGATGGACGAGGTGACGACTGGTAGACCATGGCCCGCTCGCGGTTCCCCGTGTTGCACGGGAGTCCAGGGCTTGGCTCAAATGAGGTGGCTAGCCGGTGGCGGTGAAGCTGATGGTGATGTCGACGCGGCGAGCCTCGGCACCGCGTTGCGCCGCAAGTTCTCGCCCGCTGACCGAGTAGGTGCCCTCAATTCCCTTGTCTCGAAGGGCAGCGACAACGACGTGGGCTCGCTTGGTGGACAGCGAGATGTCGTTGCCGTGCAATGCACTTGGCTGGACGTAGCCGACGGCCCTGACCTTGACCTGCGTCGCCAACTTTGGCACGAGCTTCGCGGCGGATGCGAGGATCTGTGTCGACTCCGCATCGAGTTGAGCAGACAAGGGGGCGAAGCGGACCGTTCGCTTGATCTGCTTGATGAGCACCGATGACATGGTCCGGTAGGCGGGGCCTTCGGTCGAGTGCGAATTGACCCCAGGCGAGGAGTGCTGCGGCTGAAAGACCGACGGCGGTCGTGACCCGTAGCCTCACCGTTTCACCCTTGTTCCATGAGGCGCATATTCACCTCAGTCAGCGCAGGATACCGGGCGGGAAACCTTATCTGCGGTGAGCCGCCGCCGATGAGCCCTCGCTCGATGACCAAGACACCGGAACCGAGGGACAAGTTGGACACCAAAACGAGCCAACAGGTTGCTACGGCCGCGATCAGCAATTCACTGACCTACCAACTGTCGAACTCGGGTGACAATCACCGGTTGAGTGCGTTTCCCGGAAGCACGAGGCGCGCGAGCCCGTTGATCTGATGCAGCAGGTCGGCCGGCGGCAGGGAGAGATCGAGCGCGTGCGCATGGACGCGGACGCCGCTCCCGCGAATCAGATAGGACGACACAGGCTCGTTCCCGCGCGCGTAGACAAGGTGTGCATCGGGAAGTCCGAGCGCCGTGGCATAGGCGAGGGCCCGATACACGTCAGCATTCGGGTAGCCGGAGCCCGATCTCAGGACCTGCATAAGTCGACTCGGGTCCGACTTCGCCAATCCGGTGAGCGAGTCGAGGAAATCAGGTCCGATCGGGTAGGCCCCGTCTATGGATGTCGTCCGTTCGATGACGGTCCATCAAGATTGAAGTCTTCGGTCCGGCCTCAAGGAGACGAGACCGGACCGTTGACGTGAATGATGGAACGTATTGTCAGAATGCCCGCATCGCCCACACGTTGACCGATGTGCTCTTCGTGCCCTTCGCGTCACAGCAGTCGCCGCCACCCAAGTAGCCCGAATCCGCCTCGGTGGGGCCGGTCTGCGATGAAGTCCAATAGTAGCCCGAAACCTTCTTTGGGCCGTTATTGTCCAACTCATTGAGTTCGTTCTGTGCCGGGAGGAACCAATCGGTATAGCCGCCAAATGACGATGCAAGGGCAGCACCGGCGGCACTCGATGAGCAGTAGCCCGAGAAGGTCGCGATTGTTTGGGTGTTTGAGTACCCGGTACCGATAGCACCGCCAGTGCCTGGCGCGACGCTCGTTGTCGCTCCTGGACCCACGCACCACGGATATGACCCCGGCAGGGCGGAGGGCTGTGCCTCCAAATAGTTGCAGTCGTTACTGCATGCCGCCGAGTAACCATTGCTCAAGGAAAAGCCATCCTTAATGACATAAACGATGATGCCACCCGCTGGACCAGTGTCACCACAGGAATACTCCATCCCATTGTCACAGGGCCCATCGCTGCTACTGCCCAGCAACGGTGGACCGGATGACGCCGGTGCCGCAGTCGGTTCAACAGGGACAGGCGCCGAAGACTGTGACGGACCCGCTGATGCGACCGGGGGGCTTGCCGATGCCGGTGACCCTGATTCAGACGCGACCGACACGGATACATCGTCCTGCGCGGCACCGGACTGGCTTGAGGTGGTGGAAGCGCACCCGGCCACGCCGGAAATAGCAAGTGCGACGCCTATTGTTAGCAGTTTCGGGCCTGTTCTCATTGCATACCCCAACCCTTATCGTTCGTGGGGATGCACATCATCCCGAGACCACGAGCACGCACTGTATCGGCGATCAGTTCCCGGGAACAAAAAGTTGTACAGACTCGTAATTCCTATATCGTTGCGGAAATCAGACTGAAGGGCCTACCGGTATCGATCACCAGCTAGCGTGAAATGTTTAAGGTTGACGTGAGCCTTGACGTGACATTATGGGCACCCCCTCCGCGCTTGACGGACCAAAGGAACCCATGACGCGTGCACGGTCCTATCTGCGGGGCATTCATTCAGCCAGCACTGCTGCTCTCGTTGCATCCGGGAGCCGAGGGCCACGATGAACGCGTCGGGTCAGGGGCGAGGCATCGGCATGACCTGGGTCACCATGGCCCTCCTCACGACAGCAGCCGTTGCAAGTATCCGCGTGCTGCCGGCGATGGCTCCCTACGGCTTGGCCTCCATCTTCATGTACGTGCTGCCGGCGATCGTCTTTCTCGTACCGGTGGCCCTGGTGGCCGCCGAACTCGCCAGCGGCTGGAATGGTGGGGTATTCGGCTGGGTTCGAGCGGCGTACGGGGATCGGCTCGGATTCCTCGCAATCTGGCAGCAATGGATGTCCGTGGTCGTCTGGTTCCCGGCGCAACTTGCCTTCTTCGCCGGGGCCTTGGCCTATGTCTTTCAACCCTCGCTAGCAGCCAACGGACTTTTCGTCGGATCGACGATCCTGATCGTCTACTGGATTGCGACGATGATCTCGCTGCGGGGTATGAGTTACACGGCGTTCGTAGGAAGCAAGGGGCTCGTCATCGGCACCCTAGTGCCAGCGGCGATGCTCGTCGTGATGGCGATCATCTACCTTGCTGACGGGGGGCAATCGCAGTTGCCGACAGGGTCGGCTTCCGACTACCTACCAGCCTTCACCGGTATCGCGAGCATCGTGCTCATCGTCAGCAACTTCCTCGCCTACGCGGGGATGGAGGTCAATGCGGTGCATGTGCCCGACATGATCAACCCACGGAAGGGTTTCCCGAAGTCGATCGGCTTGGCGTCGATCCTCATCCTGCTCGTGTTCATTCCCCCTACCCTGGCGATTGCAGTGGGCGTGCCGGCAGCGGGCATTGACCTCACCACTGGAGTGATGCAGGCGTTCGACGCCTTCTTTGACCGCGCCGGCATCCCTTGGGGCACCAGTGCCATGGGCCTGCTCATCGTGGTAGGAATCCTCGCCAGTGTTGTCACCTGGATACCCGGACCGAGCCGGGGCTTGCTCCTTGTCGCCAGGAGTGGCTACCTGCCAAGGGCCCTGCAGAAGACCAACGGCGCCGGCGTTCAGGTCAATATCCTCATCGTTCAGGGCATACTCGTATCCATCCTCGCGCTGTTCTTCGCGATCATTCCCGATGTCAATTCCGCCTTTTGGATCCTGACGGCGATTGCTGTCCAACTCGACATGATCATGTACATGATCCTGTTCATGAGCGCACTGAAATTGCGGCGCACCCAGCCGGAGGTACCGCGCGGATTCAGGGCGCCTGCAATGCGACTGGTGGGCTGGGTTGGTTTCTCGGCAAGCCTGCTGGCTTTCGTCATCGGGTTCTTCCATCCCCCAGGATCGCCCATGAACAACGTCGTCCATATCTCACTGCTGCTCCTCGGAATCGTGATCCTCGGTGGCGGGCCGCTTCTCTTCTACCGGTTCAGGAAATCCTCTTGGGACCCC
Source organism: Actinomycetota bacterium (assembly GCA_009699015.1). Taxonomy (GTDB): domain Bacteria; phylum Actinomycetota; class Actinomycetes; order S36-B12; family S36-B12; genus WLND01. Next base: position 5,897 of record WLOY01000048.1, read on the forward strand.
TCCAACGGGGGCAAGGCCAATTCGGAGGGTTGATTTCCCATCGACCGCGCATTGCTGGACCCCATGCCTAGACTGAGCGCATGCATTCAACCCCTCGACGATTCGTATCAGCCCTTGTCTGCGCCGCGCTCGCCTGCGCAACCCTCAGTCTCACCGCTGGTCCCGCGGGCGCAGCCACGACGGGCGGGTCACCAAGTGACCTCATGGTCTCGCTGCTGTCGCCGCATGCCGGGAATACGACAGGCGCGAACATTACGTATACCAGCGATTCCGGCTGGTCGAGCACGAATGTCGTGTTGACGATGCCCGGCTGGACCGCCCTGAATCCGTTCGTGAGCACGGGCTCAGCGCCCTGCCCTACCTCGATCACAACAACTGCCAAGCCCGCTTCTGGCACCGCCAAGCCGGTATTCAGTGAGTGCACCTGGACCCAGTCGAGCAGCGGCGCGGTCTTCTCCGCCGTCGTCACATCCTCAAGCGGGCTTGACGGTCCGGTGTCGATCGGCCTGTCCCAGGGAATGCTCAAGAATCCGGTGGCGCCGGCCGAGTATGCAGTTCGGCTATCGGAGCAGTCCGATGCCGGCTGGGTGACCCTCTCCAACTGGACCTCGATCGACGCTCCGTCCTCCTTCACCCTGACTCCGAGCACCTACATTGCCGGGGCGCTCACGTCAGCAACCGCGACCTACGTCAGTGCCTCCGGTTGGGCGAACACGAATGTGATCCTCACCCTGCCGGGATGGAGCGCACAGAACACCTTCTCAAACACCGGCAGCGCGCCCTGCCCGTCTTCGATCACGGTCTCTGCGACCCCCAAGAACGCGACCGTCTCCCAATGCAGTTGGACCCAGACGAGCGGGAGCGCAATCTTCTCCGCCATCGTGAGCGCTCCGAATGAAGGTCTCGCGGGACCGGTGACTATCCAGTTTGGCGAGGGCACCCTTCGAAACCCGATCGTCCCAGCCCAATACATGGCACGTGTTTCTGAGCAATCCTCCGCCGGATGGGTCTCGATGAACTGGTGGGTCAACATCGGGGTGCCTGCCAACCTGAAGGCGGCCCTCCGGTCGTACGACCAGGGCGCATCAACCGGCGCGGACATCACCTACGACAGCGCCTCATCCTGGGCCGGTACCAACGTGACGCTCGTGTTCCCGGGCTTCACCGCGCTCAAGACCTTCGAGAGCACTGGCAGCAAGCCATGCCCGTCGACAGTGCGGGTGGTCGCCACTCCGTCCACCGCCACCACTGCGCAGTGCTCCTGGACCGCAGGAGTCAACCCGCAGCTGAGCTTCGTCCTCAACTCCCCCGGCTACGGCCTCCAGGGCGCCGTGCGAGTCGTGCTCGGCAATGGACTCCTCGGCAATCCCGACAACGCCGGGCCGGCAGCGATTCGGCTGGTCGAGCAGTCGGGAGCAGGGTGGGTCGGACTCGAGACCACGGTGACGCTCAACCCCCAGTAACTCCAGCCAGGAAACCGGCGGCGCCAGGCGCTGCCGGTTTGGGCGGGTTGATGTCGCTCGAAGCGGACGTTGGTTGCCGCGCAGCGACATCAACCCGCCCGAACCGCGTTCAGGTCCGCTGGACCGGGCGCCTTGACCGGATTGCGACACTGCCGACCGCACGATCGTGCAGGCCGCGCCCCGTGTTGTCGTAGACGACCGCCGGGATGATGAGGCAGATGAGGAGCGTGCGCACAACGATGCGCCAAAGGGAGAGCCTTCCGCCGTCGAGTCGCACGACCGAGATCCCGAGCAGCCGCTGACCGAACGACGCCGACATCAACCAAGTGAACAACACGACCTCGGCGATGAAGATCATGAGAATTGCAAATGACGATTCGGCCGAGCCGTAGGTCAGTTGCCCGAAAATGACGCGCGACAGCAGGATGCTCGCAAACCAGTCGATCGCAATGGCTGCGACCCGCCGGCCCAGCCCCGCGACCTCGCCCGGCAGCTCGAGCGGTTCTGGCAGCGTCGACGGCCCGGGCTTCTGCGTCACGGGGATAACGGTAACGGCCCTGCGCCCGGTCGCCAGTCGTTAACACGGGCGAAACAACCGAGACACCCTCGCGTCACGGCCGGTTCCTAGTGTTCAGACCGTCACCGGGGCCGACCCCGGCGGTATTCCAGCAGCGAGGCGAGCCCCCCGCGGGCAAGAGACAGCATCCGGCAAGGGTGTAGGAGGAATAATGTTCAAGAATTCGCAAGAGGTCCTGAAGTACATCAAGGACGAGAACGTCCGGTTCGTCGACGTCCGATTCATCGACCTGCCCGGCGTCATGCAGCACTTCAACATGCCGGTCGAGTCCTTCGACCAGGCGGTCTTCGACGACGGCCTCATGTTCGACGGATCGTCGATCCGCGGCTTCCAGGCCATCCACGAGTCAGACATGAAGCTCATGCCCGACCCGTCCACCGCCTTCATCGACCCGTTCCGGTCGGCGAAGACCCTCGTCATGAACTTCTCGATCCGTGACCCGTTTACCGACGAGCAGTACAGCCGCGACCCGCGCAACGTCGCCGCCAAGGCGGAGGCCTACCTGATCTCGACCGGCATCGCCGACACCGTGTACTTCGGTGCCGAGGCCGAGTTCTACGTGTTCGACGACGTGCGGTTCGAGACGAACCAGCACGAGTCGTACTACCACATCGACTCAATCGAGGGGGCCTGGAACACCGGCCGCTCGGAGGAGGGCGGCAACCGCGGCTACAAGACCCGCTACAAGGGCGGCTACTTCCCCGTCCCGCCGGTCGATCACTTCGCCGATATCCGCGACGACATGGTGACCAAGCTCCTCGCGGTTGGACTCCACGTCGAGCGCTCGCACCACGAGGTCGGCACGGCAGGCCAGGGCGAGATCAACTACCGATTCAACTCCCTCACCGCCTCGGCCGACGAGCTGATGCTCTTCAAGTACGTCATCAAGAACGTCGCATGGGCGCACGGCAAGTCCGCCACCTTCATGCCCAAGCCGCTCTTCGGCGACAACGGGTCCGGCATGCACTGCCACCAGTCGCTCTGGAAGGACGGCAAGCCGCTCTTCTACGACGAGCGCGGCTACGGTGGACTCTCGGACATCGCACGCTGGTACATCGGCGGCCTCCTGCACCACGCGCCCTCACTGCTCGCGTTCACGAACCCGACCGTCAACAGCTACCACCGCCTCGTGCCCGGCTATGAGGCCCCGGTCAATCTCGTCTACTCGGCCCGCAACCGCTCGGCCTGCATCCGCATCCCGGTGACCGGCAACTCGCCGAAGGCCAAGCGGATCGAGTTCCGAGTGCCCGACCCGTCGAGCAACCCGTACCTCGCTTTCTCGGCCCAGCTCATGGCCGGGCTCGACGGAATCAAGAACAAGATCGAGCCGATGGCCCCGGTCGACAAGGATCTCTACGAGCTGCCCCCGGACGAGATGGCGAGCATCCCGCAGGTTCCCGGCTCACTCGATGCGGTGCTCATCGCCCTCGAGTCGGACAACGACTACCTGCAGGCCGGCGGGGTCTTCCCGGCGGACCTCATCGAGACGTGGATCAGCTACAAGCGCACGAACGAGGTCGATCCCATCCGACTGCGCCCGCATCCGCACGAGTTCGAGCTCTACTACGACATCTAGTCGACACCGTCTCCCTCCGCGTCGATTCGCCTCGCGCGTCAGGGGAACAGGAGAGCCCCCGAAGACTCAGTCTTCGGGGGCTCTCTCATTGGCCGGCGGCGGCCGGGTCCGGCCTTCGCATGAGCGGCGTCTATTCCGTCGTTCGCCATCCGATGTATGCGGCCGTCCTCCTCATCGTCATCGGCGTCGTCATCGTCGCCGGCTCCATCTGGGGTTGGCTCTGGGGGTCGTGATCGCGGTGTTCTTGCTGCTCAAGTCGCGTTGGGAGGACTCCCTGCTCAGACAGGCGTACGGGGCCTCATGGGAGGAGTGGGCCCAGGCCACGGGCGGGCTCGTCCCGCGGCCTGGCCTGCGCGGCCCCACGACCCAGGACTAGCCGGTCGCCTGCCGGCAATCACTCCCCTTCGACGGCACCGTAGAACACCCGCTCAACCACCTGGCGAGCCCGGCGCGTGACCCGCCGGTAGTCCTCGAGCAATCGGCCCGACTCGCCCAGCGGGTAACCGAGCACATGGGCTATGCCCGCGAGATCACGCAGGTCAGTCGGCACCATGTCGGACGCCCTGCCACGTACAAGCATCGTCGCATCACGGACCCCGGTGGCCAGCCGCCAAGCGGCGCGAAGGGCCGAGGCGTCCGGCTCGTTCACGAGCCCCGCCGACTCCGCGGCGCCGAGGGCATCGAGCGTTCTCGTCGTCTGCAGTTTCGGGATCGCGTGGCCATGCTGCATCTGGAGGACCTGCACCGCCCATTCGACATCGCTCAGCCCGCCCCTGCCCAGCTTCGTATGGAGGGCGGGGTCGGCTCCGCGCGGGAGCCGCTCGGACTCCATCCTCGCCTTCAGCCGCCTGATCTCGCGCACCTGATCCTCCCCGATCCCATCGGGCGGGTATCGGAGCCCGTCAATGAGTCGCAGGAAGGCCGCCCCGAGTTCCTCGTCGCCTGCCGCGACGTCCGCTCGAAGAAGAGCCTGGGCCTCCCAGCCGGAGGACCAGCGCTCGTAGTAGGCACGGTAGGAGTCAAGGGAGCGAACGAGCGCCCCTTGTTTCCCCTCTGGTCGCAGGTCTGCGTCGACGTCGACCGGCGGGTCCTGCGAGGGCACCATGAGGAGGCGCCTGAGTTCATTGGCGACCGAGAAGGCCGCTGAATTCGCTGCCTGCTCGTCAGCGCCATCGATCGGCTCGTAGACGAACATGACGTCGACGTCGCTTCCGAAGCCAAGTTCATGCCCACCGAACCGGCCCATGCCGATGATCGTGAAGCGCATCGGCAGCACGCCGCCCGTCGATGCCTCGACCACGCTGATCGCAACGTTGAGGGCGGCCGCCATCGTGGCGCTCGCGACATCGCTCAGCGACACCCCGGCCTGGTCGACCCCGGAGACATGGACGAGTTCCGCGACCGCGGTGCGAAACAGCTCACGGCGCCGAAGCGACCGGACTGCGGCCACTGCCGCCTCCGGGTCGTCGTGACGTGCCAGGGCCGCATTCGCCTCGACGAGGAGCATCGCGAGCGATCGCGGAGTGAGCTCGCTGTCGTCGGCGAGCATCGCGACCGACTCCGGGGCTCGCAGGAGCAGGTCGGTCGCGTACCTGCTGCTCGCGAGCACCTGCGCCATCCGCTCGGCAGCGGCCGACTCGTCGCGCAGGAGCCGCAGGTACCAGTGGGTCGAGCCGAGCGCATCGCTCACCCGGCGAAATCCGAGGAGTCCCGCATCGGGGTCGGGGGCGTCCGCGAACCAGCCGAGGAGCACCGGCAGCAGGGTGCGCTGGATGGCCGCCCGGCGGCTCACCCCCGACGTGAGCGCCTGCAGGTGCCGCAGCGCGCTCGCCGGATCGGCATAGCCGAGGGCTCGGAGCCGCTGCTCTGCGGCCTCGGGCGTGAGTCGCGCCTCCCCGGCGTCCAGTCGTGCCACCGCCTGGAGAAGGGGCCGGTAGAAGAGCTTCTCGTGGATGCGCCGCACCTCGCGGGCGTGCCGACGCCACTCTGCGACGAGCTCCGCGATCGGCTCCGAGCGGTAGCCGAGCGATCGGCCCAGTCGCCGCAGGTCAGGGTCGTTGTCCGGCATCGTGTGGGTCCTGCGCAGCCGGTGCAGCTGGATGCGATGCTCGAGGGTCCGCAGGAACCTGTACGCCGCAGCGAGGGTCGATGCGTCATCGCGCCCGACATACCCCCAGGTGGCGAGGGCTTCGAGGGCGACGAGGGTGGTGGGGCTTCTCAGCATCACATCGCTACGGCCATGCACGAGCTGCAGCAGCTGAACCGAGAACTCGACATCACGCAGGCCACCGGGGCCCAGCTTGAGCTCGCGATCGCCGATGCGCGCCGACACGTTCTCCTCCACCCGGCGACGCATCGACTGGACGTCCTCGACGAAGCCCGGATGATCGGCCGCCCCCCAGACGAACGGCGCGACGGCATCGACGTAGCGGCCGCCGAGCGCGAGGTCTCCTGCAGACGGCCTGGCCTTGAGCAGCGCCTGGAACTCCCAGGTCTTGGCCCAGCGCTCGTAATACCCGACGTGCGACTCAATCGTGCGAACGAGCGCGCCCTGCTTGCCCTCCGGCCGCAGCGCCGGGTCGACCTCCCAGATCGTTCCTTCGGAGGTAACCGCCGTGCAGGCCCGCATGAGGCCGCTGGCGAGGGCTGTCGCGGTACGCAGGGCCCCGGCCTCGTCGTCATCGTGAACGGCCTCGGCGACGAAGATGACGTCGACGTCGCTCACGTAGTTGAGCTCGCGACCCCCGCACTTGCCCATGCCGATGACCGCCAGCCGGCAGGGCACCGAATCGGCTGGCAGCCCGGCGCGGGACACGGCGAGCGCGGCCTCGAGAACCGCATCAGCGAGATCGGAGAGCCAGGCGGCCACCGTGTCCATCGATGCGAGCCCTGCGAGGTCGCGGGCGGCGATACCGAGCAGGTGGGCGCGATACCCGACGCGCAGCGCATCGAGCGTCGCCGGGAGCCCACCCGACGCAACCGGCTCGGCCGCGGACGGTTCGGCTCCGACGGCCAAAAGCAGCTCCCGGAGGGTGCGCGTCGCCGACGGGGCGACGGCCAGCGCCTCCGCATCGACGAGGATCTCCCAGTGGCCCGGATGCCGGACGAGGAATTCGCCGAGCGCCTCCGACATGCCAAGGACGTCGAAGAGCCGGCCGCGCAGGTCCTCGTCCGCGAGGAGCGCCGACGCCATCCTCCGACGCGCCGGGATGTCGAAGGCCTCGAGGATCCGGCCGAACAGCAGCAACGCCTGATCCGGGTCTGCCGCGAGCCCCAGTCCTTCCAGCACCTGGGGATCGGCCTCGCCATCGCTCGTGAACGCAGCGAACGACTCCGAGGCGATGATCCGCTGCGCGCGGTCGAGTTCTATGAATCCGAGCCGCGCGAGGGCAGCGTCGCTCGTCATCGTCAGCGCCGGTCGGTGGCGTAGGCCCAGACCAGCTCGGCCCAGCCGAGGATCATCGGCCGCCAGGCTGCGATGAGGGCTCCCTGCTCGGCTCGTACCTCGGCGGCCGCCTGGGCACCTGTGCGCCCGGAGCGCTCGAGGGCATCGTCGTGCTCGGTCGACCAGCCGTCGAATGCGTCAGCATCGACCTCCGGATGCATCTGCAGCCCGTAGGCGTGCTCGCCAACGCGGAATGCCTGAACGCGACAAGCCGAATTGGTGAGGAGCACGACCGCCCCGTCGGGGAGCTCGGTGATGTGGTCATGGTGCCATTGGGTCGCGGGGATGCGGTCCCCCGGGGCCTGCAGACTCGAGACGAGGGGGTCGGTGAGGCCCGCCTCCGTCCGCTCGACATAGACGAGGCCGACCTCCGTGATCGGCGAGAGCTCAACCCGGCCGCCGAGGGCGGCCGCGAGCAGTTGGCCGCCGAGGCACAGTCCAAGGACCGGCACATCGGCGGACACGGCGTCGGCGAGCAGCGCTCGGACATCGGCGAGCCAGGGAGCAGCATGGTCGTCGTGGGCGTTCGGCGCTCCCCCGAGGACAAGGATTCCGGAAATCACGGGCTCGACCCGCCGGGGGACAAGGTCACCCGCCCATGCGTTGAGCACGGTCAACCGAATGCCCGCCTCGCTCAGCCACTCCCCCGCAAGCAGCGGCGGATCGCTCGCGTCGTTCTGGACGACGAGGACGGTCGGATGCAGGGTCGGGTCGAGGATGCTCACAGCATCGGAAGGTAGCGGTCCAGCTCCCATTGCGTCACCTGACGTCGGTACTCCTCCCATTCGGCCTGCTTATTGCGCAGGAAGAAGTCGAAGACATGCTCGCCGAGGGTCTCGGCAACGAGCTCGGATCGCTCCATCGCGGTGATGGCCTGGTTGAGGCTCGACGGAAGCGGTTTCATGCCCATCGCACGGCGCTCAGCGGGCGTGAGCGCCCACACATCGTCCTCTGCGCCAGCGGGCAGCTCGTATCCTTCCTCGATGCCCTTGAGCCCAGCCGCAAGGAGCACGGCGAAGGCGAGATACGGATTCGTCGCGCTGTCCAAGGAGCGCACCTCGATGCGGGTGCTGTTGCCCTTCGCCGGCTTGTACATCGGCACGCGGATCATGGCCGAGCGGTTGTTGTGGCCCCAGCACACCCACGCCGGCGCCTCGGCGCCCCCGGCGAGCCGCTTGTAGGAGTTCACCCACTGGTTCGTCACCGCAGTGATCTCGGGAGCGTGCGTGATGAGCCCGGCAATGAAGGACCGGGCGACCTTCGAAAGCTGGTATTCGGCGCCAGCCTCGAAGAACGCGTTTCGGTCGCCCTCGAAGAGCGACAGGTGCGTGTGCATGCCGCTGCCCGGGTGGTCGCGGAACGGCTTGGGCATGAAGGACGCGAACAGGCCCTGCTCGAGGGCGACCTCCTGGATGACGAGCTTGAAGGTCATGAGGTTGTCTGCGGTCGTCAGCGCATCGGCGTACCGCAGGTCGATCTCCTGCTGGCCGGGCCCGCCCTCATGGTGGGAGAACTCCACCGAGATGCCCATCTGCTCGAGCATCGTGATGGCCTGCCGCCTGAAGTCCTGCGCGACGCCATGCGGGGTGTTGTCGAAGTAGCCGTAACTGTCGGCCGGGATCGGCTGGCGCCCGGGGCCGGGGGCCTCCTTGAACAGGTAGAACTCGACCTCGGGGTGCGTGTAGAACGTGAAGCCGAGATCGGCCGCCTTCGTCAGGGTCCGCTGGAGCACGAAGCGGGGATCGGCATACGAGGGCGAGCCGTCGGGCATGAGGATGTCGCAGAAGAGCCGCGCGACCCCCGGACCCTCGTTCCGCCACGGGAGCAGCGAGAAGGTAGACGGGTCCGGCTTCGCAAGCATGTCGGACTCGTAGACCCGCGCGAAGCCCTCGATCGCGGACCCGTCGAAGCCGATGCCCTCGGCGAAGGCGCCCTCGAGTTCCGCCGGCGCGATCGCGACCGACTTCAGGGTGCCGATCACGTCGGTGAACCAGAGCCGGACGAATCGGATATCACGCTCCTCGATGGTCCGGAGCACGAATTCAGACTGCTTGTCCATCGCCCACCCTCTCGCCGAACTGCCCTGCCAGCCGCGGTCATGTCCATCGCTGACAAGCCAATACTGGCCCCTCGCGTGTTACGGCGGGGTTAACCGCCTGATGCGCGAGGGTTAGGCGCCTGCCGGCGGGACGGTCACCGTGACGGCTTTCATCACACCACTCGTCTTGTCGAGCACTGCGCCATCGCGATTCTTGCCGCTGATCGAGAACCTCTCACCGTTGGCCGCGATGATGATCGTAGTTCGCGGCGCCTGGTCGTCCCCAGGAGTCGCGATCGACGAGTTGATGACGATATTTCCGCCGACCTGCTTCATGCTCCACTTCACGCCGAGGCCACCGTCTGCGGTCCAGGGGGTGTAGGGGTTGTAGGCGTAGAACCGATCCACGTCGCTGACAGGGTTGACCCCGGCGGCGAACTTATTCGTCTTCCACTTGACGCTCGGCAGGTCGCGGAACCACTTGCGGGAAGCGTCGGCATTGGTGACGATCTGGGTATCTGCGTTACCGGGGATCTTCACGATGCAGTCCGACGCCTGAGAGGCGTCTATCTTGCAGGTGACCGTGGTGTCCTCAAAGCTCGTAGCGCGCGTCGTCATCGATGCCTTCGATGCCATATCGATCCAGGAGGCAACGCTCGGCTTGGTGGGCTCCACGGCGGTTGCCGCATGCGCTGCGGGGGCGGCCATGGCGGCGACCGCCAAAGCGATGCTCGCGCCTGCAATGAAAAGCTTCATGCGATCTCCTTCAACGTTCCCCACGCGGTAGCCGGGCGACGGATTCGTCACGGGGCAAGTGCCGGCATCATGCCTGTGCCCGCCAACCCTACGCCTTCATCGGCGGATGACTGGGCGGCCGGGCCGCGGTGATTCGGTAGCCTCGCCTTCGTGCCCATCATGCGAATCGCCCTGGCCCAGGTCAACGCGAAGGTCGGAGACATCGCCGGCAACGCGGGCGAGGTTCGCGCCCGAGTCGCGGAGGCCGCGGCCCGGGGCGTCCAGCTCGCCGCCTTCCCGGAGATGATGCTCACCGGCTACCCGGTCGAGGATCTCGCGCTACGGCCCTCATTCCAGCGTGCATCGGCAACTGCCGCCGAGCAGCTCGCTCGCGAGATCGACGCCGACGGAAACGGCGAGGTCATCTGCGTCGTCGGTTACCTGGCCTTCGATACCGCTCCGGTGAACGCGGTGGCCGTCATGCATCGCGGCTCGGTCGTCGCCACCTACGTCAAGCACCACCTCCCCAATTACGGCGTCTTCGACGAGGCGCGCTACTTCCGCAGCGGCTCGGAGCCGCTCCTGCTGCGCATCGACGACGTCACGGTCTCCCTGGCGATCTGCGAGGACCTCTGGCAAGAGGGCGGGCCGGTCGAATGGGCCCGCGATGCCGAGGCGGGCCTCCTCCTCGTCATGAACGCATCCCCCTATGAGCGCGGCAAGGATGACTCGCGGCTGGACCTGTGCACGCTGCGAGCGCTGGAAGCCGGTTGCACCCTCGCGTACGTGAACCTCGTCGGGGCGCAGGACGAGCTGGTGTTCGACGGCGACTCCATCATCGTGGGCCCCGGTGGCCATGTCATCGCGCGCGCTCCCCGGTTCACGCCGATCCTCATGGTGGCCGACATCGAGGTGCCGACATCGCCGGCGCCTGCCGCCTCGGTCGCGATGACATCGGGCGCGTGGCCTGCTGGGATCGTCGAGCGCCCGGGCATCTCGGCTCGGATGCCCGAGCTCGAGGAGGTCTACGCCGCCCTCGTCCTCGGCCTTGCCGACTACGTCGGCAAGAACGGGTTCACGAGCGTCATTCTCGGGCTGTCGGGCGGGATCGACTCGGCGCTCGTCGCCGCGATCGCCTGCGATGCCCTCGGCGCCGACCGCGTGTTCGGGGTGTCGATGCCGAGCGTCTACTCATCAGAGCACTCGAAGGACGATGCGCACGACCTCGCGAATCGCTGCGGGCTCTCAATCCGCACGGTCGCGATTGCCCCGATGGTCGAGGCCTTCCTTGAATCGCTCACCTTGACCGGCCTCGCCGAGGAGAACCTCCAGGCCCGCGTGCGCGGCATCACGCTCATGGGCATCTCGAACCAGGAGGGCCACCTCGTCCTCACGACCGGGAACAAGAGCGAGCTCTCGGTCGGGTACTCCACCCTCTACGGCGACAGCGCCGGCGGGTTCGGGCCGATCAAGGACGTCTCGAAGACCCTCGTCTGGGAGCTCGCGCGATGGCGCAACGCCTTCGCCGCGGAGCAGGGCCAGACTCCCCCGATCCCGCCCAGCAGCATCGACAAGCCCCCAAGCGCCGAACTGCGCCCAGGGCAGGTCGACAGCGACTCACTCCCCGACTACGCGGTCCTCGACGCAATCCTCGAGGGCTACGTGTCCGGCGACCAGGGCGCTGCCGAGCTCGTGGCCGCGGGCTTCGATCAGGCCCTCGTCGAACGGGTGCTGCGCATGACCGACGCCGCCGAGTACAAGCGACGCCAGTTCCCGCCGGGAACCAAGATCTCGCTGCGCGCCTTCGGACGCGACCGCCGGCTGCCGATCACCAACGGCTGGCGGGAATCGGCCGGCTGAGCACCGACTACTCGCCGGATCGGCGAGGATCCTGCGAGTACTCGCCGCCCGCCTCATCGACGTACGACTCCGCCTCGCCGATGACGAGGGCATCCGCCGGGCTCCCTGGTGCGGGGGCGATCCCATTCTCGATGGGCTTCGTGGGCGGGGTGATGTGAGGCAGGAGGAATCCGACGATGATGGCCGCAAGTCCGACGATGGTCATCGATATCAGCGACGTGAGATGCGAGGCGCTGAGAAAGGCGTCGAATGCCCCGGCCTGCGCCTGCGCAGCAACTGACGCGGGCAGGCCCGCCTCCGAGACCTGGCCGAGCACGGTCACCGTCGCGATGATCGACTCGCTCGCCGCCTCCTTCGCCGCATCCGGGACAACGGAGGGCAGTCGCTCCAGCACTGGCCGGAGATTGCTCGAGTACTGGGTGGCGAGGATCGTCCCGATGATTGCCACCCCGAGGGCCCCGAACACCTGTCGAACGGTGTTCTGAACCGCCGACCCGGCACCGGCCCGCGCCAGCGGCAGCACGTTCTGCATCACCGTCGAGCCTGGTGCGATGACATTGCCCATCCCGAACCCGAACACGAAGAAGATGACGAGCAGGAACCACAGGGGGCTGTCTATCCGCAGCGTGGCAAGGCCGAGCAGGGACAAGGTGACAAGGACGAGACCGGTCGTCATCACCGCTCGATACCCGAACAATGCCACCATCCTCGCGCTGCGAGGCGCTGCGAGCAGTTGCCCGACGGCGAACGGCACGAAGCACAGGCCGGCCACCAGCGTGCTGTACCCGCGCAGGATCTGCAGGTAGAACGGCAGCGAGAACGTGATGCCCGAGAGCGCGAAGAATGAAAAGCTCACTGCCACGAGGCTGACGGCGTAGCCGCGATTGCGAAAGAGCGAGACATCGAAGCTCGAATGGTCGCTGCGCGCCTCGAGCACGAGGAACAGGGCGATGATGAGGATGCCGGCGATGACCGGGATGAGGACCGAGGCCGCAAGCCAGTCCTTCGTCTCGGACGCGTGGATGATGCCGTAGACGAGCAGGACCAGCCCAGCGACGGAGATGACAAGCCCAAGGACGTCGAGCCGGCGCGGCTGGGGATTTCGCGTCTCGGGCACGATCCGCACGATCGCGATGATTCCGATGAGCACGATCGGGACATTGATGAGGAAGACCGAGCCCCAGTCATTACCGGTCAGCCAACTCGACCAGTCCGGGTGCTCGAGGAGGAGCCCGCCGAGCACCGGCCCGAGCGCCACGGCCGCCCCGACCGCGCCCGCCCATAACCCGATCGCTTTGCCGCGCTCATGCGGCGGGAACACGACGGTGATAATCGCCAGCGTTGTCGGGAGCACCGCTGCGCCACCGACGCCCATGAGCGCCCGAAAGCCGATGAGCATGCCCGCTGACTCGGAGAAGGCGCAGATCATCGACGCGATCCCGAACACGGTGAGGCCGATGAGGAGCACCTTCTTGCGCCCGAACCGATCACCAAGGACGCCCCAGGTGAAGAGCAGCGACGCGAACGCGAGGATGTAGGAGTCGACCGCCCAGACGAGCTCCCCCTGGGTCGCATTGAGATCGTGCTGGATCGTCGGGAGCGCAATGTTCAGGACAGTGTTGTCGAGGACGACGATGAGCAGGCTCACGACCAGGACACCGAGGATCGCCCAGCGGCGCGGGTGGCCCTCCCCCGATGTCATCCAGCGCGTATCTGTTACCGAGCGTGAATCGTCCATCGGGTACCTGCCAATCGTCGCCCAAGAAATACTCGGTAACGCCTCCCATTTAGCGCGGCGACGTGTCATCATTATTCCTGTCCGGGGACTCCGCATGGGAGCCTCGAGAGTGGAGAATGAAATGCCCGACATTCCCAGCGTGCGCACACCCCCAGAGACCTTCTACGGCGCTCCCGTCGGGCGCCGCGTGACCATGCGCGACCTCGCCCAGGCGACTGCCCGCGGAGAGCGCTGGCCCATGATCACCGCGTACGACGCCCTGACCGCCGGCATCTTCGACGAGGCCGGCATCCCAGCCCTGCTCGTCGGCGACTCAGCCGCCATGGTCGTCTACGGCCACGACAGCACGCTGCCGGTCACGGTCGATGAGCTCGTCCCGCTCGTGCGCGCTGTCGTCCGCGGCTCGAAGCGGGCCGTCGTCATCGCCGACCTTCCGTTCGGCTCCTACCAGGAGTCGGTGGCGCAGGCGCTGCGAACCGCCTCCATCTTCATGAAGGAGGGCGGAGCCCACGCCGTCAAGCTCGAGGGCGGCGCATTCGTGCTCCCCCAGGTCGAGGCACTCGCGGCAGCCGGGGTGCCGGTCATCGGCCACCTCGGCCTCACCCCCCAGTCGGTCAACCTCTTCGGCGGATATCGCGTGCAGGGTCGCGGCGAGAGCGGTGACATGCTCGTCCGCGACGCGAAGGCGATGGAGGCTGCCGGTGCCGCGGCCATCGTCCTAGAGGTCGTCCCGGCCGAGTTGGCAGCGCGGGTCAGCGAAATCCTCACCATTCCCACGATCGGGATCGGCGCGGGGCCCGACACCGACGCGCAGGTCATCGTCTGGCAGGACCTCTGCGGCCTCACCGCTGGGCCGGCGCCGCGATTCGTCAAGCGCTACGCCGACATCAGGTCGACCATGTCAGACGCAGTCGGGTCCTGGGCGGCCGACGTGGCATCCGGCACCTACCCGGCCAAGGAGCACGAGTACGCCTGATCCGGCACCTGCTAGACGTCGGTGACGCGTACCCCCGCGTGGCACTTGTAACGGCGGTTGACCGAGATGAGGTTCGCCGTCATCGCCTCGACCTGACCGCAGTTGCGAAGGCGTCCGGCGAATACGCCGCGCATGCCCGGGATCCGGTTGGCGAGCGCCTGCACGATGTCGGTCGCCTCTCGATCGTCGCCGAGAACGAGGACATCGGTATCGATGGTGTCCGTGGCCTCGTCGAGGAGCAGCACCGCCGAGATGTGATGGAACGCCCCGACCACGCGGCTGTCGGTGAGGATCGACGCAGCCTGCTGGGCAGCGGATCCCTCATCGACCTTCAGCGCGAACGCGCCCTGCTTATCGAAGCCGAGGGGGTTGACGCAGTCGACGACGACCTTGCCCGCGAGCGCAGAACTCAGGGACTTCAGCAGGTCGCCGTGACCATCCCACGGAACCGCGACGATGACGATGTCAGCGCCTGAAGCGCATTCCTCGTTGCTCGCGCCATCGACCCGGCCGACGCCTGACACGCCCACGCCAAGCTCGTCCGCAGCGGTCTGCGCGCGAGTGGCGTCGCGCGATCCGAGGGTGACCCGGTGCCCTGCCAGAGCGAGGCGACGAGCGAGGCCGCGGCCCTGCTCACCGGTGCCGCCGAGCACACCTACCTTGAGGCCGGAAACGTCCGGGAGGTCACGGGGGTCTGTAGCCTGGGCATTCGGGGTTGACGTCATGGCAACGCATCCTGCCACACTCTGCCGGTGACCCGCCTGCGCATGGACCTGACTCCCTTGCGCCAGTCGCGCGACTACCGGCTCCTGTTCTTCAGCGGGGTCATCACCTATCTCGGTTCGATGATCACGTACGTCGCCCTCCCTTTCCAGGTTGCGCACCTCACCGACTCATACCTCGCTGTCGGGCTCATCGGCCTTGTCGAAATCGCTCCGCTCATCATCTTCGGCCTCTACGGCGGCTCACTGGCCGACTCGATCGACCGCCGCATCATGGTCCTGGCAACGGAGTTCAGCGCCCTGGTTCTCGTCGCCGTCCTGCTCGTGAACGCGTTGCTGCCTGAGCCCAGGCTCTGGGTGCTCTACGTCATCGCCGTCCTCCTCGCCGCCAACAACGGACTCCAGCGGCCATCGCTCGATGCCATGACTCCGCGGCTGGTGCCGCATGATCAACTCGCTGCTGCTGGCGCGCTCAACACCATCAAGTGGAATCTCGGCAGCATCGTCGGCCCCGCCGTCGGTGGACTCCTCCTCAGCGCGGGCGGCGCTGCGTCGGCATACGCGTTCGATGTCGTGAGCTTCGCGGCGTCGTTCCTTCTGCTCTGGCGGCTGCGCTCGTTCCGGCCGCTGGCTGACAACATCGAGAAGCCAACACTTCGTCACATCGTCGAGGGGATGCGATACGCGGCGAGTCGAAGGGATCTGCTCGGCACGTACGCGGTCGACCTCATCGCCATGATCTTCGCGTTTCCTTATGCGCTCTTCCCATTCCTCGCTGTCGAACTCGGTGCTCCTTGGGCGCTTGGATTTCTATACGCCGCAAGTGCTGCCGGTGGTCTCATCGTGACGTTCACGAGCGGCTGGGTGCCACGCGTGAATCACCACGGACGCGCCGTTGTCTTCGGCGCTCTCCTTTGGGGTGCCGGAATGGCGTTGGTGGGTCTCACGGAATCGCTGTGGTGCGTGCTGTTCTTCCTCGCCATCGCAGGAGCAGGCGACATGGTGAGCGGGATCTTCCGCGGGCTCATCTGGAATCAGACGATCCCCGACGAGATGCGCGGACGCATGGCCGGCATCGAGATGCTCAGCTACTCAATCGGTCCGCAGCTCGGACAAGTGCGCAGCAGTGCAGCAGCAGCACTGACAAATTTGAGAATGTCATTCGTCAGCGGCGGCGTGATGTGCATCGCCGGCGTAGCCATCGCCGCATTCACGATGCCGAGCCTCTGGAAATACGACATGCGAAATAGTGTTGATGCGCAAAGGGAATCTCAGATTCGAAAATACATTACTGGTGAGGCATCATCGCCAGAAGAGAAAAGCTGAGGTTCCTGAACGATCGCATGCTTCGCGAACGGCCGACACGAGCGCGCTCCTCAACATGTATGTGCGTCAATTTTCTGTCATGCTCTGTCAAAGTTCAGCATGAGGAATCTGCACCGAGCAGATCCATCGACACGGGAGGCAACGTGGCGGTCGCTAAGAAAGCAACGGTTCGCAAGACAGTAGTCAAGAAGGCAGTAGTCAAGAAGGCACCCGCCAAGAAGGCACCCGCCAAGAAGGCCGCAGTCAAGAAGGCACCGGCAAAGAAGGCTGCCGTTAAGAAGGCCGCGGTCAAGAAGGCACCGGCAAAGAAGGCTGCCGTTAAGAAGGCCGCGGTCAAGAAGGCACCCGCCAAGAAGGCCGCCGTTAAGAAGGCCGCAGTCAAGAAGGCACCCGCCAAGAAGGCCGCAGTCAAGA
>WLOY01000049.1 GCA_009699015.1 Actinomycetota bacterium
ATCGGCGGGGAGGACACCCTCGGGGTCGCGACGAAGCTCACCGAGCACGGCTTCCACGTCATCGGCGTCCCCAAGACGATCGACAACGATCTCTCGGCCACCGACTACACCTTTGGCTTCGATACCGCGGTGACCGTCGCGAGCGAGGCCATCGACCGCCTGCACACGACAGCCGAGTCGCATCACCGCATCCTCATCTGCGAGGTCATGGGCCGTCACGCCGGCTGGATCGCGCTGCACTCCGGCATGGCCGGCGGCGCCAACGGCATCCTCATCCCCGAGGTCCCATTCGACCTCGAGGAGGTCATCGGCTGGGTCGATTCACGGTTCAAGGCGAGCTACGCCCCGATCCTGTGCGTCGCAGAGGGTGCGCTGCCAAAGGAGGGCAGCCTCATCACGAAGGACGCAACGCTCGATGCCTTCGGCCACGTGAAGCTCTCCGGCATCGGCGAGTGGCTCGCCACCGAGATCGAGGGGCGCACCGGGCATGAGGCGCGCACGACCGTCCTCGGCCACATCCAAAGGGGCGGATCGCCCACCGCATTCGACCGGGTCCTTGCGACGCGGTTCGGCCTCAACGCGATCACCGCGGTGAAGGACCAGGCGTGGGGGACGATGGTGGCCCTCCAGGGAACCGACATCGTCCGGGTGCCGCTCGAGGCCGCCACCGGCGTGCTCAAGACCGTGCCGCTGGCCCGCTACGAGGAGGCGTCGAGCTTCTTCGGCTGAGTCATCTACCCTTAGGTCCATGACCGTGTCCCCCCGTATTTCCGCGCCCGCCATCACGTGGCCGGATCTCCCTGCACTCCAGCAGCCCCCGTGGCCTGACGCGCAGGAACTTGACCGCGCTGTCGCCGAGCTGCGCGTGCTCCCGCCGCTCGTGTTCGCGGGGGAGTGCGATCAGCTCATGCAGCGCCTTGCTGCTGCGTCCGTCGGCCAGGCGTTCGTGCTCATGGGCGGTGATTGCGCCGAGACCTTCGAGGCGAACACCGCCGACTCGATCCGGGCGCGGCTCCAGACAGTGCTCCAGATGTCGGTCATCCTCACCTACGCGGCCTCGCTGCCGATCGTGAAGGTCGGTCGGCTCGCGGGCCAGTACTTCAAGCCGCGGAGCAAGCCCATCGAGGTGCGCGACGGCGTCGAGATGACCTCCTACCTCGGCGATGCCGTGAACGCCATCGAGTTCGACGCCGGGCTGCGCCGGCCGGATGCGCAGCGACTCGTTCGCGCGTACCACGCATCGGCGTCCGCATTGAACCTCGTGCGTGCGTTCACGCAGGGGGGCTACGCAGACCTTCGCCAGGTTCACGCGTGGAACCAGGATTTCGTCCGCGAGTCCCTCGCCGGCCAGCGGTACGAGGCGATGGCCGCCGACATCGACCGGGCGCTGTCGTTCATGCATGCATGCGGGGCGAACCCTGATGAGTTCCAGCGTGTCGAGTTCTACGCCGCGCACGAGGCGCTCTCGATCGACTACGAGCGCGCGCTCACCCGCATCGACTCCCGCACCGGCCTGCCCTACGACGTCTCCGGCCACTTCCTGTGGATCGGCGAGCGCACCCGGCAACTCGATGCGGCGCACGTGCACTTCGCCTCCCAGATCCGCAACCCGGTCGGCGTCAAGGTCGGGCCGACGGCGTCTCCCGACGAGATCGTCGAGCTGGCCGAGATCCTCAACCCCGAGCGGATCCCCGGCCGACTCACCCTCATCACCCGCATGGGCGCGGGTGCGGTACGCGACGTGCTTCCCGGCATCGTCCAGAAGGTGGATGCCTGCGGTGTTCCGGTCGTGTGGATCTGCGACCCCATGCACGGCAACACCCGCGAGGCGACGACCGGTCACAAGACCCGGCTGTTCGACGACGTCATCGATGAGGTTCTGGGCTTCTTCGAGGTGCACCGAAACCTCGGCACCTTCCCGGGCGGCATCCACATCGAGCTCACCGGCGATGACGTCACCGAGTGCGTCGGCGGAACCGGGGGCGTCCTCGAGGGCAACCTCGGTGACCGCTATGAGACCGCGTGCGACCCGCGGCTGAACCGCGAGCAGAGCCTGGAGCTCGCCTTCCTCGTCGCCGACATGCTCATCAAGCGGTAGGTGCCGGCCCTGATCTACTCGGTCTTCGCCATCCCAGGCGGGGAGCTGACAGTCGTCTGCGATCTACGGCAGCTCGGTGATCGTGGCGAGCAGGAGTACGGCGCGGTCGTCGCAGCGACCTACCGCGGCCTCGCCGATGCGATGGACCGGCTCGATGAGGCAGCGCGGCCCCGTCGGGCCGATCTCGGGTCGGTGGCCGGCGCCATTGCCGGGTACCTCGACCAGGACCTCACCGCCTTGGATGCGGTGTCGGTGCGTCAGCAGGGCGGGCCCTTCCAGCAGCAGACGTGGACCGCCATGCGCACCATCAGCCCGGGCACGATCGACTCCTACGGCGGCCTCGCCAGGCGCGCCGGCCGGCCCCGCGCAGCGCGTGCCGTGGGCACTGCGTGCTCGTCGAACCTCGTCGCCCTGTTCGTCCCCTGCCACCGGGTGGTCGCGGCCAATGGCATCGGCGGCTACGGGTATGGCCTCGACGTCAAGCGGGCGCTGCTGGCCCACGAGGATGCCGACCCCGATCAGCCGAGGTAGCCGGCGAGCCGCTCGATCGTGCCGTCGATGTCGGCTGTCGTGGTCTGCGGGTTGATGATGCACAGGCGCAGCACGGTACGCCCTGCGAGCACGGTGCTCGTTGCGGCGGCGAATCCGTCGGCGGTCAGGCGCGCTGCCGCCTGTGCGTGCTCCGCGTCTGAGGCGCTCGGGCTCGCGAAGGTCACGATGCCGAGCTGGGCGGGGGTGACGATCTCGAGCCGGCCGTCGGCCTCGATGACCTGCTGCGCGTACTCGGCGAGGCCGATCCCGCGATCGATCGCCCTCGCGAGGGTGTCGAGGCCGTATGCGCGCAGGGTGAGCCAGAGCTTGATCCCACGACCGCGGCGGGTGAGTTCGAGGCTGCGATTATGCATGTCGACGGCACTGCCGGTGACATCGGCGAGGTACTCGGGGTACATCGCGAAGGTCTGCTCGAGTGAGCCGGGCTCGCGGACGAACAGGCAGGCGATGTCGTAGGGCTGGAAGAGCCACTTGTGCGGATCGACGACGAAGGAGTCGGCGCGCTCGAGGCCGGGCATGACGGCGCGACCCCGCTCGCACAGTGCTGCGGGGCCGCCGTACGCGCCATCGACATGGAGCCAGATGCCGTGCTCGTCGCAGATGTCCGCGATCGCGGGGAGGTCATCGACCGCGCCGGTGTTCGTCGTGCCGACAGTCGCGACGACCATGAGCGGCCGCAATCCCCGGGCGAGGTCGTCGGCGATCGCTGCGCGCAGGATCTCGGGGGAGAGCCGGAACCGCGCATCGGCCGGCAGGATGCGGATGGCATCAGCCGGCTGCCCCATGGCCACGAGGCCCCGCTTGATCGACGCATGGGTCTGGTCGGTGAGGTAGATGACGCCCTCGCCGCGCAGGTGCCGTGCCGTGATGGCGCCGGTGATATTCGCCATGGATCCGCCGGAGAGCAGCACCCCCTCGCAGGACGGTGCGAGGCCTATCGCGTCGCGCAGCCAGTCGCAGGCGATGATCTCGACTGCTGTGGGCCCGGACCCGCCGCCCCACGACGACGCGACGGACTGCATGCCGGTGGCGAGCCACTCCCCGAGGACAGCCGGGTAGGAGGACGGACCCGGCACCCGGGCGAAGTATCGGGGGTGGTCGCCGTGCTGCTGGTTTCGCAGGGCGACATCGGCGAGGAGCGCGAGGTCGTCGTCGAGTGCGGACGGGGCGACCGGCGCGGCTCCGCCGAGAAGGGCGAGCAGGCTCGCGGGGTCGGTCTCGGTGATCGCGCGCTCGTCGCCGATGGAGACGGTGCGCTCGATCACCCGATCGACGATCCAGTAGCCGAGCCGGCGCATCGTCTCGGGGTCGATTGCGAGGATGTCGCTCGGAATGTCAAGCGACTGCCTCGTCCCCTCATCCATGGGTGCCATGCCGCTTCCTCCTCGATAGGTGGTCAGAAGATGGTCGGTCAGTACGTGTTCGGTCAGACGATGTTGCGCTCGGCCCGCAGGGCGCCGCCCGCGAACCGGTCTGCGGTGAACGGGCCGACGTCGATGACGGGCTCCCGGCGCAGGTAGAGGTCTCGGAGCACCTCGCCCACGGCAGGCCCCTGGAGGAACCCGTGCCCGGAGAACCCGGTCGCGTAGAGGAATCGCTCGATGCCGGGTGCCTCGCCGATGAGCGCATTGTTGTCGGGCGTGACCTCGTACAGGCCGGACCATCGGTGCGCGATGCCGACATCGAGCAGGCTCGGGCATCGTCGTTCCATGGCAGCGACGAGGTCCGGCATCCAGTCCTCGCTGAAGTCATGGGCGAATCCCGGGGTTTCACCCGCGTACGACATCCCAAGGAGCACGCCCGGGCCCTCCCGGTGGAGGTAGAAGGTCGTTGCGGCATCGATGGTCATCGGCATGGTCTGCGGGAGCACCGATGCGAGGGAGTCGCTGAGCGGCTCGGTGATGAGGATCTGCCGGCGCAGCGGCTCGACGGGGAGCCGTACGCCGGCCATGGCGCCGACCTCCTTGGACCAGGCGCCGGCGGTGCACACGACGGCGCCCGTGCGAACCCGACCCGCGCTCGTCTGCACCGCAACGATCTCGGTGCCCTCGATCTCGATCCCCTCGACGGATACCCCGGTTCGCACGATGGCGCCGTGCCGCCGGGCGCCGGCCGCGTAGCCGTGCACGACCGATTCAGGGCTGCAGTATCCGTCGCGCGCATGGAAGGCCGCTGCGAGGACGTCGTCGACGATGATGCCCGGAGCGAGCTCGCTCGCCTCGCGCGCGGTGAGGAGGCGGCTTTCGACGCCCATCCGCTGCTGAAGGCCGACCGACTCCTCGTATGCGGCGAGATCGCCCGGTTCGGTGATGACGAACAGGTAGCCGACCTGGTGCAGGTCGATCGCCCAGCCCGGGCGCTCGTGGAACTGCTCGAAGGCGGCGAGGCCGCGCGCGCCGAGCGCGATGTTCACCGGATCGGAGAACTGGGCTCGCACCCCGCCGGCCGCCTTCGAGGTCGAGCCGCTCGCGAGCTGGTCGCGCTCGAGCAGGAGGACATCGCGCACGCCCGCCTCGGCCAGGTGAAATGCGGCGCTGGCGCCCATGACGCCGCCGCCTATGACGACGACGCTGGCGCTCTCGGGCAACGGGCAGTCCGAGGCGGCGGTCATCCGAAGTTGACGCCCTGCGCGAGGGGCAGGCTGGTGGAGTAGTTGATGGTGTTCGTGGCCCTGCGCATGTAGGCACGCCAGGAGTCCGAGCCGGATTCGCGTCCGCCCCCGGTGGTCTTCTCCCCGCCGAATGCGCCGCCGATCTCCGCCCCCGATGTGCCGATGTTCACGTTGACGATGCCGCAATCGGACCCTGAGGCGGACATGAATGCCTCGGCCTCGCGCTGGTTGAGCGTGAAGATGCTCGATGACAGGCCCTGCGGGACGTCGTTGTGCATGGCGATCGCATCGTCCATTGCCGAGTAGGTCATGAGATACAGCAGGGGTGCGAAAGTCTCCTCGCGGACGACGGCGGTCTGCCCGGGCATGCGCACGAGGGCCGGCCGCACGTAGACGCCGGCGGACCCCGAGTCGACTCGATCGCCTCCGACGATGAGGGTTCCGCCATCGGAGACGGCCCTGGCGATCGACGCCTCCATGCGGGCGTGGGATGCAGGGTTGATGAGGGGGCCGACAAGCGTGCCCGGCTCGAACGGGTCGCCCACGGCGAGGCCGCGGTAGGCGGTCTCGATGCGGCTGACGAGCTCGTCGGCGATGGACTCATGCACGATGACGCGTCGCATCGTCGTGCAGCGCTGGCCCGCCGTGCCCGCAGCCGCGAAGACGATGCCACGCACGGCGAGGTCGAGATCGGCCGAGGGGGCGACGATCGCCGCGTTGTTCCCGCCGAGCTCGAGAAGGGTGCTGCCGAAGCGGGCGGCCACGCGAGGCGCGATCTCCGCGCCCATCCGCTCCGATCCCGTTGCGCTCACGAGCGCGATGCGCGGGTCGTCGATGAGGGCCGCAGCGCATGATCGGTCGGTGATGACGACCTGGTGCACGTCGGCTGGAGCGCCAGCCTGCGCGATCGCCTGGTCGAGGATCGCCGAGCAGGCGATCGATGTGAGCGGTGTCAGCTCGGAGGGCTTCCAGATGACGCTGTCGCCGCAGACGAGGGCGATCGCGGTATTCCAGGCCCATACTGCGGCAGGGAAGTTGAAGGCCGAGATCACGGTCACGACGCCGCGGGGATGCCACGTCTCCATGAGGCGGTGGCCCGGCCGCTCCGAGGGCATCGTCCGTCCGTCGAGCTGACGGGACAGCCCGACTGCGAAATCGCAGATATCGATCATCTCCTGGATCTCGCCGAGGGCCTCGGCCCGAATCTTCCCGACCTCGACGGTCACGAGTTCCGCCAGATCCTCCTTGTGATCCTCGAGGAGCCGGCCGAAGGACTTGACGAGGGCCCCGCGCTGGGGTGCCGGAACTGGTCGCCACAGGGTGAATGCCGCGTGCGCGCGGGCAATGACCTCGTCGACATCGCCCACGCTCGCCGTTGCGAGGCCGAAGAGGTCCTGGCCGGTAATGGGGGAGCGCGCCATCAATCCGGCGCCGGCAGGCGCCTGCGCGCTGCAGGCGGCGAGGGCTCGTCGGGCGATGGTCTCGAGGTCTTCGTTGGATCGCATGCGGTCAGTCTGCCGGGTTTCCCCGGAGCGGGCGGGAGGTGCCCTCCGGCGGGGCTAGATGATGCGGATCGTGACTGCGCTGCCCTTGGGAATCTGGGTCCCTGCGGCGGGATCCTGGGAGTAGACGCGATCGAGGGGAGTGGCCTCCGCCTCGAGCACGCGGGCCTTGAGGCCGAGGCGCTTGAGCTCGCTGATCGCCTTGCTCTTCGGCGAGTCGATGAGGTTGGGGACGGTCACGGGGGGCGGGCCCTTCGAGGTGACGAGCGATACCCGGCTCCCGGAGCTGACGACGGTGCCCGCCTTCGGCGTCATGGAGATGACATCCCCCTTCTGGACGTCCTCGGAGAACTTCGAGTCCGCGACGACATCGAGCCCGAGTCCCGCCAGGGTCCTCTTCGCCCCCGCTGCCTTGCGCCCGACGACATCGGGCAGCGGCACCGGCTTGGCGCCCTTCGACACGATGAGGTCGACGACAGTGTCGCGCTTGGCCTCTGACCCGATCTTGGGATCGGTCTGGGTCACCTTGCCGGCAGCGACGGTGTCGTCGAACGCCTCCTTGGAGGAGCCGACCGTGAGGCCTGCCCCGGTGATCTCCGACTCGGCATCGGCGGCCGACAGGCCGCTCACGTCAGGGATCGTGAATCGCTCCGGGCCGCGTGAGATGACGACCCCGACCGATCCCTGCTCGCGGATGTCGAAGCCGGCGGCGGGATCGCTGGTGAGGATGAGGTCTGCGGGGACGTCCTCGCTGAAGGCCGTGTCGGTGATGGCGAGGGTGAGGCCGGCTGCCCCGAGCACCTGCTCGGCTTCGGCCTGCGTCATCCCCACGATGCTGGGCGTCGGCACGGACCCGGCTCTCCCGACCGCGAGGTACCAGCCGGCGAAGGCGGCAACCGCGACGGTGAGCAGGACCAGGGCGGTCACCGTGAGCCGCCCCCGCCGGCGGGGGCGCTCCTGCGGAAGCGGCCCCGAGGCGCGGCTTGGGGGGACGGGCGGCTGATTGCGGCCGGGCGATGCCGGGCCGGCCCTCCGTCGGCGCCCCGCACTACCTGCCGCCCCAGTGGAATCGACGACGAGGGTGGCGCGCGAGTCGGTGAAGGGCCGAGCTGCCGGCAGGACGGTGCGCACCCGGCGGACGTCGGCGAGGAAGTCGATCGCACGCTGGTAGCGCAGTTTCGGGTCGCGGCGGGTCGCGGTGACGACGAGCGCGTCGATCTCGGGAGGGATCCCCGACCGGCTGCGCGATGGCGCCGGAACGTCGCTGTTCACATGCTGGTAGGCGACTGCCAGCGGGCTGTCGCCGTCATGCGGAACATCGCCCGTCACCATCTCGTACAGGAGGATCCCGGCGGCGTAGACATCGGATCGGCCGTCGGCGTCGCCGTGCTCGACCTGCTCCGGCGAGAGGTAGGCGACGGTCCCGATGATGAGGCCGGTGGTCGCGCTCGTGTTGTTCGACGAGAGCGCTCGTGCGAGGCCGAAGTCGGCGACCTTCACGCGGCCATCGTCGGAGATGAGGACATTCTCCGGCTTGATGTCCCGGTGGACGAAGCCCGCGGCATGGGCCGCTGCGAGGCCCTCGAGGACGGGCTCGAGCATGACGAGCGCCTGCTCGCCGGAGAGCGGCCCGAACTGGTGGATCACATCGCGCAGGTTGCGGCCCGGGACGTACTCCATGGCGAGGTAGATGAGCCCCGCTGCGGTGCCCTGGTCGTAGACCGCGACGACGTGGGGGTGGGTGAGGCGGGCTGCCGACTTCGCCTCGCGGTGGAACCTCGCGACGAAGTCGGGGTCCTCGGCGAGGTGGCGGTGCATGACCTTGAGTGCGACGGTCCGGTCGAGGCGGAGGTCGAGTGCCTGGTAGACGGTGGCCATGCCGCCACGGGCGAGGAGGGCGAGCACCTGATAGCGCCCGTCGATCGTCTGACCGACGAGTGCCTCCTGCGCAAACGTCACCACAGTCGTGATCCTAGGTCGCAGGCGCGCTGGCGGGCGGCTGCCACGCGCGGGAGGCAGCCGCCATGCGCGCGTGGAAGGCCGCGACCGCCGTGGTGAGCCGGGCACTGACGTCGCCGGTGAGTTCAATCACGCCGATGCCGGCGGGCGCGAGGTGGTCGCGGACGAAGCGGCCGATGCGCTCGTCGACGAGGGCCCGGTACTCGGGGCCGTCTCGCTGGCCCGGGTCCGGGACCCACGGGAGGTCGGGCCGGCACCACAGCACGAGGTCGTAGCATCCGGCGTGCTGGACGGCATCACCGAGCAGTGAGTCGTCGCCGTAGTAGACGTCCGAATACAGGGCGGTCATGGCCGGTGCCGGATCGCCGATGACGACGCGACGGCCGCCCGCTGAATGGCTGCTTACCTCGACCGCGAGCGCCTCCTCGCGGGCGACCTGGTCGAGCATGACCTGCCGCTGCTCGTCCATCCGCGGCACCCGGCCCCGCGTCGCGACGAACTCGCGGAGCACCTCGCTCGCGACTGACCCCGGCAGGCGCTCGGCGAGCATTGCTGCGATCGTTGACTTGCCCGTGCATTCCCCGCCGATCAGTCCGATCCGCGCCGTGTCCCACGAAGCGGAGCAGGGCAAGCGCATAGGAGAGGATATCGAGATGGATCCCGGACGCTGGTCGTACGTTGCCGTCCTCGGCTTCGTGCTCATCGGCTGCCTTTGGCTCGAGCTCGCCCTGCGGACCCGCGTGCTCGTGCGGACACGGCGCCTGCTCGCGAGCATGATCGTTCCTGTCCTCGTCTTCTACGCCTGGGACGCCTATGCCGTGGCCTCGGGCCACTGGACCTTCGACCCGGACCGGATCCTCGGGATCCGACTCCCCGGCGGAGTCCCTATCGACGAGGTGCTCTTCTTCCTCGTGATCCCGCTCGCGTCGATCCTCACACTCGAGGCGGTCCGATCGGTGCGCGGCTGGAAGGCGGGTGACGAGCCGTGACCTACACGCAACTCGGCGTTCTCGCGGTCATCCTCGTCGTCGCCTTCGACCTGTGGGCGGCCCGGACAAGGCTCGTCACCCGTCGGCTCTTTTGGGTGTCGTACGCGATCATCGTGTTCTTCCAGCTCATCACGAACGGGATGTTCACCGGCTTCGGCATCGTCCGCTACTCAGGCGATGCCATCATCGGCGGTTCGTCGCCGGACGCCGGCCCGCCGCCATTCATCGGTGATGGCCGGCTCGCCTTCGCTCCCATCGAGGACCTGCTGTTCGGGTTCGCGCTCGTCCTGCTGTCGCTCTCCTGCTGGATCTGGCTCGGACGCCGTGGCCTCCAGCGAACCCCGCTCGCCGGCCCGCCCATCTGGCGTCGTGCTCCTACTGAACCGGATGAAGGCCCTTGACCTGACCGGGTCCGTAGCGGCGCCTGGCCCGCCTGGCCCGTGCCCACGCAGGCAGGGCGACCTGCAGGCGACGCCGGATCGGCACGCTCGCCCGCTTCGTGAACACCTCGTAGTCGATGCGCTCGACCTCGTCGACGATGCCGCAGTACAGGACCCTCGCGGCCTCGATGCAGTCGCGCGACGATGGGTGGAGGAGCTCGATGCCTCCACGCGACTGCTCCTCGAGCTCGCGCACGCGGGCGATCTGGAAGCGAAGGGCGTCCTTCACCGCTGGAGTCGCCACGCGAGCCTGGAGATTCTCGCGGGTGACGCCGCAAGCGGCGAGCTCGTCGAGGGGCAGGTAGACGCGTCCGCGATCGAGATCCTCGCCGACGTCGCGCACGAAGTTCGCGAGCTGGAACGCGACTCCGAGGTCCTTCGCGCGCTCGAATGCCTCCGGCGCCGAAGGCTCGAGGATCGGGATCATCTGCAGGCCGATGACCGCGGCCGACCCGTAGACATACTCGTACAGCGCCGGGTAGTCGGCGTACTCGGTGACGGTGAGGTCCATCCGCATCGAGTGGAGGAAGGCCGTGAAGTAGTCGACCGGGATGTCCCATCGCAAGACGGTGTCGACGACGGCCCGGCAGACTGCGTCATCGGAGCGGCCGCGGGCGAGGTCGTCGAGGAACTGCTGGCCCCAGCCGACGAGCCACTCGCTCTTCTCGGCATCGGTGAGGGTGGAGCCGAGGTCATCGACGATCTCGTCGGCGTAACGCGCGAACCCGTACAGGGCATGGACGTACGGCCGCTTCCCCGGCGGCAGGAGCAAGGTGGCGAGGTAATAGGTCTTGCCGTGGGCGGCGTTGAGCTCCCGGCAGCGCTCATAGGACTCCCGCATGAGGGGTTCGTGGATGCCGGCCGCGTCGAGGTCTCGTGAGCTCACGCGTGCATCCTGCCTTCCGCGATGTCGCTTGTCGGCGCACCGAGCAGCAGGCGACGTTCACGCGGGCTCGCGAGTGCGACGAGGCCCACGATCGCGACGGCGATGATGAAGGTGATCCCGTCCGTGATGTCGAGGAAGTTGTCCGACGTGGTGCTGCTCTCGACCATGCCATGAACCGTGAAGGCCGTCGTGATGAGGACTGCCACCTGCATGCCGCGATGGGCCAGGCCGCTGACCGCGAAGAGCGGAAGCGCCCAGAGCAGGTACCACGGCTGGATCACCGGGCCGAGGACGACGAGGGCGCCGATCGCGAGCGCGGCGCCGCGAACCGGGCTTCGGCCGGATGGCCGCAGGATGAGCACCGCGATGACGGCGAGGGCAGCGGCACTGCCGATCGCCCTGACGATGAAAACGGCGGGCGCGCTGTCGGCGGTGACCCCGATGGCGGTGGTGAGGTATCCGATCACCTGGCCGACGGCGGTCGTCGGGGAGAGCCAGGTGAGGACGCCGGAGGGCGTGCCGAACGCCGCCGAGAGCACGCCGTAGCCGGAATCGACCGCGAGGAAGAGGGATGCGGTCGTGAGAGCAAAGACGAGGGCGGCGAGGAGCCACGCCCGAGTCCGCTGCGGCCACGAGGCCCCGGATCCGGCCCACAGCAGCCCGATGAATGGCAGCGCGACGATCGCGATGGGCTTCACCGCGAATGCGATGCCGACGAGGGCCGCGCCCCAGACGCACCGGCAGGTCGCCGCGAGCCAGAACGCGGCAACGATGAGCCCCACCATGAGGGAGTCGTTGTGCGCCCCGGAGACGAAGTGCATGATGACGAGGGGATTGAGGACGGCCAGCCAGGTGGCGCGAACCGGGTCAACGCCGTGCACGGCGGCAAGCTTCGGGACGAACACCACGAGCAGGACGACGCCCGCGAGCGATGCGACCCGCAGCAGCAGCGCGGCAAGGTAGGCGTTCGGGTGGGCGAACGACGCGATCGCGCGCTCGATGATGAGGAAGGCCGGACCGTAGGGTGTCGGCGACTCGGCCCACATCGGGTCGGCTCCGTCCTGAAACCAGCCGGGGATGCTGCCCACGCCCATGGTCGTCGGATCGGAGCCGGAGTCCAGGAGCCGGCCCTGCACGTAGTACGAGTAGACGTCGCGGCTGAACATCGGCGGCGCCAGGATAAGCGGCGCCGACCAGATCGCCAGGATCCAGGTGAGCGATCTCAGCGATGGGCGTCGCTCCTCCAAGAGGTCGGCGCCGAGCACCAGCCACGCCTGGAGGAGGATCGCGAGGCCGAGGAAGACGAACCCGCGAGCGACGAGCGAGCCGCCGGCCGATCCACGCAGGAGATCCACGAGCGGGTTGGTCAGCAGATTCGTCTCGAGGGGCAGCCAGCCGACCCCCAGCGCGCCGATGGCGAGAAGTCCGGTGCCCGCGAACCCCGGCAGCCCATGCCGCAGGATGGCATCACGGCTTGCCCTCACCGGTGCGATCACCGTCGAGCGCGAGAGGCGTACCCCGGGTCCTTGCCGAGGATCCGCTCCGCAGCGAGGCGTCCGGAGATGAGGACCATCGGGACACCGACGCCGGGCTGGGTCCCCGAACCCGCGAAGACGACGTTCTCGCCCCACAGGTTCCCGGGTCGAAATGGGCCGGTCTGCATGAACGAGTGGGCTGACGCGAATGGGGCACCGCGCTCCATCCCTCGATCCTGCCAGTCAAGGGGAGTCGTGACGTTCTCGACCTCGATCGCATCGCCGAACCCGACGTATCCGCGCTCCTCGAGGACTCGCACGACCTCGTCGCGATAGCGAGGGCCCTCCGTCCGCCAGTCGATGTCGGCGTCCATATTCGGCGTGGGGAACAGCACGTAGTAGATCTCCTTGCCATCGGGGGCAAGGCTGGGATCCGAGCGCGACGGGTTCGTCACGAGCAGGCTGGGATCGCTCATGAGCTGGCGCTTGTCGATGAGGTCCTCGAAGACGCCCCGCCAGCTGTGTCCGAAATGGATGTTGTGATGGGCGATCTTCGAGTAGGACGCCGATGACCCCGCGAGCAGCAGGAAGCACGAGGGCGAGTAGTCCAGCCGCTTGACCGAGAGGGGTTCGCGGCCGAGGAGATCGCGGTAGGCAACGGGCAGATCGGGGTTGAGCACGACGGTGTCGCACTCGATGCGCTCGCCGGTCGACGTGAGGACCGCGACCGCACGCGAACCGACAGTCTCGACCTTCGTGACCTCGGTGTCGTAGCGGAACGTGACGCCATGCTTCTCCGCAGCAGCGGCCATGGCGGTCGGCAGGGCGTGCATTCCGCCCTTGGGGAAGAAGACGCCGGCCACCGAGTCCATGTAGGCGATCACCGCGTATATCGCGAGGGCGTCGTACGGCGACAGCCCGGCGTACATCGCCTGGAAGGAGTAGACCCGCTCGGTACGGGGATCGGTCATGTACTCGCGGACCTTCGGCGCGAGCTTGCGGAACCCGCCGATCGAGATGAGCTTCGCAAGATCCGGGGTCACGAGGTCGAACGGGGAGTCGATATTGCGGTCGATGAAGTCCTTCATCTCGTAGCGGTAGAGCTGTGAGACGAAGTCGACGTAGCGGCGGTAGCCAGCGGCCTCGTCCGGGCCGATGACCTCGCGAATCTCCTCGGTCATCTCGTCGACGTCAGCGTGGACGTTGAGGACCGAGCCATCCGGGTAGAAGGCGCGGTAGAGGGGCGCAACGGGCTCGAGGGTCAGCCAGTCCTCCATGGTCTCGCCGAGCGCGTCGAAGCAGTCGGCGATGAGATCGGGCATGGTGAGGACAGTCGGGCCGGTGTCGAACCGGTAGGTGCCGTCAGCGGAGGTGATATCCAGTCGCCCGGCCCGTCCGCCCGGGACGGACTCGCGCTCGAGGACCGTGACGGTTCTGCCTGCTCCAGCGAGGCGCATGGCCGCTGAGAGGCCAGCGAGGCCGGCGCCGACGACGACCACGTGATCGGTTGGCCCGGTGACAGTCCTCATCTGGCTGCCCGGCAGCCATCTGGTGATGTCGGTCGCTCGCGGGCTCATCTGGACTCCTCAGTTGGGTATGGCGGGTGAAGGAAGGCGGTTCACAGGCTGCGACTGGTCGCCGCGTGAGCGAGATCGGTGAGGAACCCCTGTGCGACCACCTCGATGAGCGGACTGGCAGCCGCCTCGAGTGCATCGTCGAGTCGAGACTGGATCTGCTGCTCGACGTAGGCAAGCGCACCCGTGTCGCAGATGATGGTTCTCAGCGCCTCGAGCCCGGCTGTGTCGAGGGCAGGGTCGCCGAGATGGGTCCGGACGACGGCAGCCTGGGCATCGCTCGCGCGATCAAGCGCAGTCGCGATGAGGACGGTGCGCTTGCCCTCGCGCAGGTCGTCACCGGCGGGCTTCCCGGTCTCCGTCGGGTCGCCGAACACCCCGAGGACGTCGTCGCGCATCTGGAACGCCTCGCCGAGCGGGAGCCCGTAGGCGGTGTAGGCGGCGGTGAGCTCCCCGCTCGCTCCGGCGAGCGCGGCGCCGATGTGCAGGGGACGCTCGATGGTGTACTTCGCGGATTTGTACTGGACGACGCGAAGGGCCCGCTCGATCGATCCGCCGCCCCGAGCCTGCTCGAGGAGGTCGAGGTACTGCCCGGCCATGAGCTCCGTGCGCATTTCGTCGTAGACGACCTTCGCCCGGCTGAGCGCACCGGCTGGCATCCCCGAGGTGAGGAGCACCTGATCGGCCCACGACAGGCACAGGTCCCCGAGGAGGATTGCCGCGCCGACCCCGAAGGTCTCGGGGGAGCCGAGCCACGCCGATCCACGGTGCAGGCTGGCGAAACGGTGATGGACGGCGGGGCGCCCGCGGCGGGTGTCGGATCCGTCCATGACGTCGTCGTGGATGAGCGCACAGCCCTGGAGGAACTCAAGCGACGCTGCTGCGCGGATCGCGGCCTCGTCGAGCGCCGGGTCGCTGGCATCGCCGCCTGCTCCCCGCCAGCCCCAGTAGCAAAAGGCCGGCCGCAGGCGCTTGCCCCCGGACAGGAACTCGTCGAGGGCCTCTCCTAGCGGGACGAGGTCGGGGCTGATCCGTGCGAGGAGGCCCTCCTCCTGCTCGAGGACGGAGGAGACGACGGACTGGACCCGAGACCGAAACTCCGCTTGGTCGAGACCGGATGCTGACACGCCACAGAGCCTATGGGTAATCGAGCATTCCGGCTTCTCATCCTCGCTCGGCTACGATCGTCCCATGCGAAAAGAGGGGTCGTTCGTCGGCGGCCCGGTCAGTGCCGCGCCCGGCCCCTCGCTGGGCGAGGTGCTCGCGAGCGGCGAGCGCTCCTTCTCGTTCGAGCTGTTTCCGCCGAAGACCGATGACGGCGAACGAGCGCTCTGGCAGACCATCCGCGATCTCGAGGCCCTCAATCCGACCTTGATCTCGGTGACCTACGGGGCTGGAGGGTCAACCCGGGATCGAACCGTCCGGATCGTCGCGGGCATTGCCGCGGAGCCGGCGCTCACACCGCTCGCGCACCTGACGTGCGTGGGCGCGAGCCGAGACGAGGTCCGTTCGGTCATCGATGAGTTCGCAGCCGCGGGGGTTCGCGCCATCCTTGCGTTGCGCGGGGATCCGCCGGGCGGCCCAGGGGCGCCGTGGGCCCAGCATCCCGACGGATTCGCGCATGCCGATGAGCTCGTCGAGCTCATCGCATCGATGGGCGGGTTCAGCGTGGGCGTCGCCGCATTCCCCGAGGGTCATCCCGAATCGCCCGATCTCGACGCTGACGCATTGGTGCTGGCGCGTAAACAGGATGCCGGAGCCGAGTTCGCGATCACCCAGTTCTTCTTCGAGGCCCGTGACTATGAGCGGCTCGTGAGCGATGCGCGCCGCCATGGCTGCACGATGCCGATCCTGCCCGGCCTGCTCCCCGTGACGAATGTCGCGCAGATCGAGCGCTTCGCCGCGCTGTCAGGCGCCGCCTTCCCCGCGGAGCTGGCCGCCCGGTTCGCCCTCGTCAAGGATGACCCTGACGCCGTCCATGCCCTCGGCGTGGAGGTCGCGGCGGCGCTCGCGCAGGAGTTGCTCGACCTCGGAGCACCCGGCCTGCACTTCTACACGCTCAATCGCTCGACCTCGACGCGTGAGGTGTACGAGGCCCTGGGCCTCGGCTCGGACTAGCGAAGCATGTCGCTGGAAGGCCTGGCCCCGGCGCTCCTGATCGGCTCGGCGATCGTCCTCGTGTCGATCCTCGGGGTCCGGCTCGCCGGGCGGCTCGGCGTGCCGGGACTCCTGCTGTATCTCGTCCTGGGCCTCGGCCTTGGCTTCGCATTCCCCGATATCCGCGTGAGCGATGCCGAGCTGGCGACCGTGCTCGGCTATTCGGCCCTCGCGCTCATCCTCGCCCACGGCGGCCTCACGACACGGGCATCCCAGCTGCGGCCAGTGCTCGGGCCGGCGATCGTCCTCGCCTCCCTAGGCGTCCTCGTGAGCATCGCGGTCGTCGCCCTCCCGCTCGTCCTGCTCGCCGGGCTCGATGTCCAGCTGGCGGTGCTCCTCGGGGCCGTGCTCGCGGCTACGGATGCGGCAGCCGTCTTCACCGTCATGCGCGGCCTGCAGGTCTCGCCCCGGCTGCGGTCCCTGCTCGAAGCCGAGGCGGGCTTCAACGATGCCCCGGTGGTCGTTCTCGTGAGCATCGTGGCGAGCGGCCAGTTCGGCACCGCCCCGTGGTGGCAGGTGGCAGGGTTGATCGCGGCCGAAATCGCCGGTGGGGTGGTGGTCGGCATCGCCGCGGGTTTCATGGCCAAGTGGCTGCTCCCTCGGCTGGCATTGCCTGCGGTCGGCCTCTACCCGATTGCGGCCCTGGCGCTGCTCATCGGTGCCTACGCCCTGGCGGACGTGCTGCACGTGTCCGGCTTCATGGCGGTGTACCTGGCAGGCGTGCTCATCGGCTCGGCGAGGAGGCTGCCGCACCGCCGTTCGATCATGGGGTTCGCCGACGGGCTGGCGTGGGTAGCCGAGATCGGCCTGTTCGTCATGCTCGGGCTGTTCGCGGATGTCTCGAGGCTGCCGCAGGCGCTGGGTGTCGCAGCGATTGCCGGCGTGACCCTCGTTGTCCTTGCCCGGCCCCTCTCGGCGCTGCTGTCATTGGCGCCCTTCAGGTGGGCATGGCAGGAGATCGCCTTTGCCGGCTCAGCCGGCCTTCGAGGCGCGGTGCCGATCGTCTTCGCGGCCATCCCGCTCGGCCTGGGCCTGACGGGGTCTGAGCTGGTATTCGACGCGACGCTCATCATCGTGCTGGTCCTGCTCCTCGTCCAGACGCCGCTCCTGCCGCTGCTGGCACGGCGCCTGGGCCTGGACACCCCGACCGGCGTGACGGAGCTGGAGTTGGAAAGCGCGCCGCTCGATGGCATGAGCGCCCTCGTGCTCGGCGTCGACGTGCCGCAGGGATCCGGCCTCGTCGGTACCTTCGTGAGCGAGCTCGGGCTGCCCCGTGGATCGGTGGTGTCATTGATCGTCCGGGGCGGACAGGCGCAGGCGGTCGACGAGCATTCGCGGATCCGGGCGGGCGACCAGCTCTTGATCGTGTCGACGGAGGAGGGCCGCGATGCGACCGAGGAACGCTTGCGGGCGGTGGGGCGCGATGGCCGCCTCGCGTCATGGCTCCGTCCTAGGCCGCCCCAGCCCAAAGCCAACAAGCGCCCAACCCCTTCGCATCCGACCCGGAATCCGGGCAGCCTGAACGAATAACCACGACCCCGGGGTGTATTCGTTCATCTGGCCCGAGTCGCTGATCGGCTACTCGGATTCGGACGGGGCTCGGCCGACGAGCGTGGCAACGATCTCGGCGCTCATCCCGACCAGTGGCAGCCCGCCCCCCGGATGTGCCGATCCCCCGACGAGGAAGAGCCCGGGGATCGGCGATGCGTTCGCCGGACGCTGGAAGGCGGCCCGCGACCCATTGCTCGAGGTGCCGTATATCGAGCCTCCGGGGGCCCAGACGTCGCGCTCGTAGTCTGCCGGGGTGCGAATCTCGCGCCACAGGATCCGGTCGCGCAGGTCGGTTCCGCGCTCGGCGAGCACCGCGAGCACGTGATCGGCGTAGGCATCGGCGACGCCGGGCCTTGACCAGTCGACGGTGCGATCCCGGCCATCACCGTGGCGAGGAGCATTCACGAGCACGAACCACGACTCGTGATTCGCGTCAGGCCGCATGAGCGGATCATCGGGCACGCAGGCGTAGACCGTCGGATCCTGAACCGGCCGGGGCCGGGATCCGAAGATGTCGTCGAACTCCGCGTCATACCGCTCCGGGAACCACACGTTGTGATGCTCGATTCCCGGGGTTCGGCCCTTGACGGCGAGGAGCAGGACGAAGCCGGCGAGCGATGCCGGCGACTTCGCGAGATCCTTCGCCAGCCGGGCGGCCCGCGGATCACCGGCGAGCAGCGTGCCGTACACCTGCCCGGCATCGGCGTTCGCGACGACGATGTCGGCTGGCATGCTCGTGCCGTCATCAAGGGTGACCCCGCAGGCCCTGCCGTCCGAGAGGTCAATCGACGCCACGGAGGTGCCGAGTCGCACGGTGACCCCGCGCTCGGTGCACCGGGCCGCGAGGGCGTCGGCGAGGGTGCCGAGCCCGCCCCCGAGGTGCCATGCGCCGAAGGTCTGCTCGACGTACGGCACAGTCGCGAGGACGGCGGGAGCGAGGCGAGGATCGGAGCCGGTGTAGGTCG
Source organism: Actinomycetota bacterium (assembly GCA_009699015.1). Lineage (GTDB taxonomy): Bacteria > Actinomycetota > Actinomycetes > S36-B12 > S36-B12 > WLND01. The sequence continues at coordinate 18,760 of WLOY01000049.1, forward strand.
CGTAGCGGTCGAGGAGCGTGACGAGCCTGGCATCGTGCAGGTACTGCCCGCCGAGTGCCCGAAGTGACGTGAACGGCGCGACGGTGCGGATGTCCTGGGGGTTCCTCGCGAGCGACAGGACGCTCTTGAGCCCGCTGAGCGGCGACTGGAGGAACGGCTCGCGAGTGATCTGCCACATGGCCCCGCCACGCTGCATGAGTGCCCGCCAGTCCGCCTCTGCCGTCCCGCCGAAGGCGGCACCCAGCGCTGCCGCGCACCGTGCCGGGTCGACCCCCGGCATGACGACCGTTGAGCGGTCTGAGAACCGGTAGCGGAAGGCGGGCTCGAGCGGCTGCAGGTCTACGGCCTCCTCGAACGGGCCGCCGGTCTTGAGGAACAGGTCGCGGTAGACGGCGGGGAGGGTGAAGAGCGAGGGTCCGGTATCGAATGCGAATCCGTCGCGGCGGTAGGTGCGCAACTTGCCGCCGACCTGATCGCCCTGCTCGAGGATCGTGACGGTGTGACCCTTCGCCGCGAGTCGTGCCGCGGTCGCGAGTCCCCCGACCCCTGCGCCGATCACCACCACCGTGCTCATGGGGCCAGCCTAGGATCCGGGGTGGGGTGGCCGGATGTCGGCAAGCCGGAGCCGCCACCGTGAGGAGGCATGGATGCGCGACCTGCTCGGTGATCGGGAGATCGACGGCTTCTGCGCTGCTCACGGCCGCTGGGAGCAGATCGGCCAGCACCTGGTCTGCGCTGCCACGGCGGTGAGCTTCACCGCCGCCATTGCCTGGGTGAACGAAATCGCCGAGGCGGCCGAGGAGCTCGATCATCATCCGGACATCGACATCCGCTGGTGCACGCTCACGTTTCGGCTCACGACTCACTCGGCCGGGGGGCTCACTGACCTCGACCTGCTCCTCGCCGATCGCATCGATGCGATCGTGGACGCCACGGACTCAGGCGAGAGGAACGAGGCCGCCCGCTAGACGGGCCGCCCCTTCCATGAGTTCGTCCCGCGAAGGTGGCGACTCCACGAAACGGCGTTCAGGGCGGCGAAGGCCAGGATCGACGCTGGTTGCGCCGCGGCATCGGGCCAGACCCGCTCGCCCGTGCGGCGGGCGACCAGGGCGCGGCTCGAAACTCCTGCCGCGTAGCCGGCGAACCCGAGGGCGCGCGTGCGCCGATCCCGAGAGGCGAACATCGCTGCGGGTGGCACGACATAGGCGGTGAGGAGGATGGCGTTCACGGCAACGGACCCGGCCGGCCCGCCGAACGCGGACCACAGGCTCTTCGCGTATCCATCGGCCACCTGTCCCGCCCCCTCGTACATGCGGCACTGCGCCAGTGAGGAGCCGTCGACCGTCGCGGTGAGGTGCCCCGCGTTCTTGAAGGCCCGCATGAGCGCGACGTCCTCGACGATCTCACCGCGGACGCAGGCATGGCCGCCCACGGAACGGTAGGCGCCGGCATCGACCGCGATGAATTGCCCGTTCGCGGCGGAGAGCGAGGGGCGATGGGATCGCTCGGCCCAGCCGAGGGGGAGGGTCGAGGCCCAGGACCAGGTCACGAGCGGCTGGACGAGCCGCTCGAGCCATGACGACGCGACCTGCCGGGGATAGGGCGCGACGAGCGCGAAGGAACCTGCGCGCATCTCGGCGAGCGCTGCTCGGGCGGCCCACGGCTCGAGTCGGACGTCGGCATCGACGAAGACGAGGACCGACCCTTCGGCGCGGCGGGCCAGCCGGGCGCACGCCCACGGCTTGCCGAGCCAGCCGGGGGGCAGTGACCCCTGGCCGCCGGTCATGATGGTGAGCCGGGGGTCGTCGATCGATGCGAGGATCTCGCCGGTGGCGTCGGTGGACCCGTCGTCGAGGACGAGGACCTCGAACTCGTCGACGCCTTCCTGGGCGAGCGCGCTTCGAACCGTCTGCTCGATATGTGCCTGCTCGTTTCGCGCGGGGATGAGCAGGCTCACCCGTTCAGATCGGGGAGTCGAGTCACGGCGGGGCGTGCGCAGGGCCCGCAGGTTCACGACGGTGTGCCCGGTGATCGCGACCGCGATCCCAGCCCCGACCGCGGTCAGGGCCCGGATCACCACTGAGGCTGGCTCCAGCTGCGCCACCACCACGGGATGACGACCGCGCCCATGCAGATGCCGCCCCAGAGCGCCACCGCGGGCTCGCCGAAGAAGACGAGGGCTGCCAGCACATTCGAGGCATAGACCCACGACAGCATGAGGGTGGGCACGCCGTCCTTCGCGGTCTTTCGGGGGAGGCGGTCCAGGAGATACATGAGGACGCATGCGGTGAGGAGCCAGCCCAGGAAGTTCTGCAGCGGGATCCGGTCGATCCCCGGCAGGGTCCAGTTCACCGTGTTCCACACCCAGTAGCCCTCGCCGACCATCTGCGGGTCGAGGAAGAGGTCCCATGAGGCAAACAGGAAGCCGCCGATGAGGGCGGTCGCCAGACCCTGGCCGACCATGCGCTGCGTGGCAAGCAGGCAGGGGTAGGCCATCATCGCCCAGGCCATCGGGATGACGAGCGGCACGCCGAGCAGGGCGGGGCCGAGGGCATCGGAATACGCGTAGTCGCCGAATGGGAACTGGGTCGCGACCCCGAGGGCCTCGATGCCCCAGCCAAGCGTGAGCGAGATCCCGAGGAAGCCGGAGGTCCAGGCGAGGCCGCGGGTCGCGAACGCGTGGGTGGTGCTCGTGAGGAAGAACCCCGTGACGGTGATGGAGGTGAGGACGGCGCGTGAATCGCCGGCGACGAGGATCCAGGCGATCTGGCCGATGATGGTGACGGCGGCGAGGCCCCACGGCACGTAGACGAGCCAGGCGGAGGGCGGGCCGCCCCTATCGGAGTGCGGGCCCGTGTACACGCGCACGCTCATGGAGGAGAGTCTAAGGTCCAGCACCCCTGCTCGGCGTTTCAACCGGATTGCGGGCGAGACGAATGAATCAGGCCCTTTCGGAGCGGGATTCGTTCATCCGCCCCGGATTCGGGGTGAAACGAAGTGGGGGACCGGGAGGTTGCTCGCGAGCGACGTCCTCGCAGCAGGCACCTCCTAGGATGACCGGATACGCGTGACGGTCAGGCAATCGGCGGAGGCAGCCCAATGAACACAGTCCGAATCGGCAACCGGCTCCTCGGCTTGGATGAGTCGACCTACTTCATCGCCGACATCGCCGCGAACCACGACGGCGACCTCGATCGCGCCCTCGAGCTCATCACCCTCGCTGCTGCCGCGGGCGCCGACGCCGCGAAGTTCCAGCACTTCCGGGCCGCCCATATCGTGAGCGACTTCGGCTTCCGCAGCCTCGGCGAACAGCTCGACCACCAGGCCTCATGGTCGAAGTCGGTCTTCGAGACCTACCAGGATGCGTCCCTCCCGTGGGAGTGGACCCCGGTTCTCGCCGAGCACTGTGCGGCCATCGGCATCGAGTTCATGTCATCGCCCTACGACGTCGAGGCGGTCACGCACCTCGACCCCTTCGTCAACGCCTACAAGGTGGGTTCCGGCGACGTGAACTGGCTCGAGGAGTTGTCGTTCATCGCGTCGATGGGCAAGCCCGTCATCATCGCGACGGGTGCTTCGACGATGGACGATGTCCACCGCGCGATGTCCTTGCTCACCGCTGCCGGTGTCCCGATCGTGCTCATGCAGTGCAATACGAATTACACGGGCTCGATCGAGAACCTCGGATTCGTGAACCTCCGGGTGCTCACCCAGTTCGCCGCGGAGTTCCCCGGCGTCGTCCTCGGCCTCTCCGACCACACGCCCGGCCACGTCACGACCCTCGGCGCCATTGCGCTCGGAGCCCGCGTCATCGAGAAGCACTTCACCGACGACACCACCCGCCAGGGCCCCGATCACGGATTCTCACTCGACCC
>WLOY01000005.1 GCA_009699015.1 Actinomycetota bacterium
CGTCGACACCCCACGACTCGTCGAACATCCACTCGTTCTTCGGGTGGTTGACGCGCGCGACGACCCGGGGCACGCCGTACTCGGTCTTTGCGAGGAGGGACACGACGAGGTTGACCTTGTCGTCGCCTGTCGCCGCGACCACGACCTGGCACTCGGAGAGCCGGGCCTCCTCGAGGGCGGAGATCTCGCATGCATCGGCAAGGAGCATGTCGGCACCCTCGACGACGCCCGGGCGCGCTAGCTGAACGTCACGGTCGATGAGCAGGACCTGATGGCCGTTGCCGATCAGTTCGCGAGCGATTGCCCGTCCTACCTTGCCGGCTCCTGCGATGGCGACGCGCATCAGATCTCCTTGGGGCCGGACTCGAACGCAGACTCCACGGCGAGCCGATCGTCGGAGGAGTAGACCGCATGCACGAGGTCGCCCTCCTGGACGACGCTGTCGTCGGCGGGAAGCAGGGCCGATCCGTAGCGGGTGATGAACGCGACGCGCGCTCCCGAGGCCCGCTCGAGTGCGGAGACGAGTTGGCCTATCCACGCTGGTCCAACGTGCACCTCGGCGAGCGCGATGGTGCCGCTCGGGTCTCGATACTCGTCCTGGGCGCCCATCGGGAGCATCTGACGCATGATCTGTCCGGCGGTCCAGGCGACGGTCGCCACGGTTGGGATCCCTAGGCGTTCGTAGACCTCCGCACGACGCTGATCGTAGATTCGGGCGACGACGCGGTCGACGCCGTATGTCTCGCGGGCGACACGGGCGGCGAGGATGTTCGTGTTGTCGCCGCTGCTCACCGCGGCGAATGCGTGGGCCCGCTCGATGCCGGCGTTCTCCAATGTCTCGCGGTCGAAGCCGACTCCGGTGACGGTGAGTCCGCTGAAATCCGCGGGGAGGCGGCGAAATGACTTGGAGTCCATGTCGACGACCGCGACCGCATGGCCGAGTGCATCCAGATCGCGGGCGAGGAGTGCACCGACGCGTCCGCACCCGAGGATCACTATGTGCACGGGGTAACCGTACACGCAGGCGGGGGGCGTAGGCTCTGCAGACGTGCCACTATCGGACGGCGCCAAGCGCCTGCTTGTCGGCCGAGCGCTTCGCAGCGACCGCCTCCATGACACCCTCCTGCCAAAGCGGATTGCGCTCCCGGTGTTCGCGAGCGACGCCCTGTCGTCGAATGCCTATGCGACGCAGGAGATTCTCCTCGTGCTCTCGCTCGGCGGCCTATCGCTGTATTCCTTCGGTCCGTGGGTGGCGGCTGCCGTCATCGTCATCTACTTCACCGTGGTCGCCTCCTACCGCCAGAACGTGCACGCCTACCCGAGCGGAGGCGGGGACTACGAGGTGGTCTCCAGGAACCTCGGGCCCAACTGGGGCGTGCTCGTTGCGAGCGCGCTCCTCATCGATTACGTGCTCACCGTCGCGGTATCGATCTCCGCGGCTGTTGCGAACCTGTCATCCGCGCTTCCGTTCATCGGACTGCATGGCACTTGGTGGGCGGTCGCCATCATCATCGTCATCACGCTGCTCAATCTCCGGGGGATCAAGGAGTCGGGTGCCCTTTTCGCGGTGCCCGTCTACTTCTTCATGCTGTCGATCTTCGTGATGATCGGGGTCGCGGTCGTGAGAATGGCGATGGGCAGCGATCTGCAGGCGGAGAGCGCCAACTGGGATGTGATCCCCGAGGAGACGTTCGCAGGGCTGGCACTCGTCTTCGTCGTCGCACGAGCCTTCTCCTCGGGCACGACCGCGCTCACCGGGATCGAGGCGGTCTCGAACGGAGTTCCGGCATTTCGCCCTCCGAAGTCGAAGAACGCCGCCACCACGCTCCTGCTGCTCGGCGTGATCTCGATGGCCATGTTCACCGGGATCACCTGGCTCGCGCTCCAGACAGGCGTCCGCATCACGGAATTCAACAGGGACCTCATCGGTCTGCCTGCGGGGCAGGAGCAGAAGACCGTGATCGTGCAAGTTGCCAACGCGGTCTTCGACAATGCGTACGCGCCGGTCATCGTCATCACCTTCGCCACCGCCCTCATCCTGGCGTTGGCTGCCAATACGGCGTTCAACGGATTCCCGGTGCTCGGCTCGATCCTCGCTCGTGATGGGTTTCTGCCCAAGCAGTTGCACACGCGCGGTGACCGCCTCGCTTTCAGCAATGGGATTCTCACCCTGTCGGGGCTCGCGATCGTCCTCGTCGTCATCTATCAGGCGGACGTGACAGCGCTCATCCAGCTCTACATCATCGGCGTGTTCGTCTCGTTCACCCTGAGCCAGATCGGCATGGTCCGCCACTGGAACCGTCATCTCCGCTCTGAGACCGATCCGTCGGAGCGGCGCAGGATGCAGCGATCGCGGCTCATCAACTCCTTCGGCCTCGTCATGACCGGCTCGGTGCTCGTCATCGTGCTCGTCACGAAGTTCACGAAGGGAGCATGGCTCGTCGTACTCGCGATGCCGCTCATCTTCCTGCTCATGCGGGCCATCTCTCGCCACTATGCGAAAGTCCGTCAGGAGCTTGCGACGACAGATCGCGACAAGATGATCCTCCCGGCAAGGGTGCACGCGCTCGTCCTCGTCTCAAGGATCCACAAGCCGACGTTGCGGGCACTTGCGTACGCCCGCGCGACCCGCCCGACCGTGCTCGAGGCGATCATGGTGAACGTAGACGACGACGAGACGAAGGCTCTGCAGGACGAATGGGAGCGCAGGTCGATTCCGGTCCAGCTCCGGGTGCTCGACTCGCCCTACCGTGAGATCACCCGGCCCATCCTCAGCTACGTGAAGGAACTTCGCACGGACAGCCCGAATGACCTCGTCACCGTGTACATCCCCGAGTACGTGGTGGGCCACTGGTGGGAGACCCTCCTCCACAACCAGTCGGCCCTCCGGCTCAAGAGCAGGCTGCTCTTCAGCACCGGTGTCATGGTCACGAGCGTTCCGTGGCAGCTCGAGTCCAGTGAAGCCGTTATTGACAAGGACATCTAGATGACGATTGGCTCCCGGGCAGGCTCCAGACCTGCCAAGACCCCTGTGCACGTCGGCGACGAGGCCATCGTCGACATCGGGCCGATCGCGCACGGCGGGCACTTCATCGCCCACCTGTCAGGCCACACGGTGTTCGTTCGGCACGCATTGCCCGGCGAGCGTGCGCGAATTTCGATCACCGACGTGTCGTCGAAGATCGTCCGCGCCGATGCCGTCGAGATCCTCGAGCCATCCCCGGACCGGGTGCCTGCTCCGTGTGCCTGGGCGCGGCCGGGCGGATGCGGGGGCTGCGACTTTCAGCATGTCGAGCGCTCCGCTCAGCTGGCTCTCAAGGCGCAGGTCGTTCGCGACGCCCTCGAGCGTCATGCCGGCCTGCCCGGCATCGATGTCCGCGTCGAGGAGCTGGACGATGATGGCAGCGGGCTGCACTGGCGCACCCGGGTGCGCTGGTCCGTCAACGGCGACGGACGGCCCGGCCTGCTGGCCTACCGCACGCACGACGTCGTGCCGGTCGACGACTGCCTGCTTGTGAGTCCGGCGATCGCCGAGCTCGGCATCCCGCGGACCCGTCGCGCAGGTGCCGCCGAGGTGAGCACGATCGAGGGCGATGGGGGTCGGGTCAGCGTCGTCGTCGACGGACGCCTCGCATCGGGCAAGCAGCGAATCGACCAGCGGGTGCGCGATCGCGACTGGCGGGTCGACGTGGCGAGCTTCTGGCAGGTGCATCCGCGGGCAGCCGAGACCTTGGTGTCAGCCGTTCTCGAGGCGGGGCGCCCGGCGCCGGGGGAGCACTGGTGGGACCTCTACTCGGGGGTGGGGCTCTTCAGCGCCTTCCTCGCGGAGGAGGTCGGCGTGACGGGCGTCGTGCACGCCGTCGAGAGCGGGCCGAGCGCGGTGCGCGATGCCCGCCGCAGCCTTCACGACCTCGGGCAGGTGACCCTCCACCATGACAATGCGCTGCGCTGGCTTCGCGTGGCCGACGAGCGGCCGGACGGGGTCGTGCTCGACCCCCCTCGCGCCGGTGCCGGACGCGAAGTCGTGCAGGCGATCGCGCGTGCCGGGCCGAGGGTTGTCGTGTACGTCGCCTGCGATCCGGTGGCCCTGGCGAGGGATGTGGCGCTCTTCGCATCGGCCGGGTACCGACTTGCGGGACTCCGCTCGTTCGATACGTTTCCCATGACCCACCACGTCGAGACCGTCGCCGCCCTGATTCCTATCACGCCGGCGCATCCGATATCTTGACGTCGAGATACTTCGTTGCGAGAGGATGAGTCGTTGTGAGCGTCAATAGCTTCGGTGCCAAGGGCACCCTGCAGGTCGGCACCGAGGAGTACGAGGTGTTCCGGCTGTCGGCGGTTCCGGGCTCCGAGCGACTGCCGTTCACGCACAAGGTGCTCCTCGAGAACCTGCTGCGGACCGAGGACGGCGCGAACGTCACCCGCGACACGATCAGCGCGATCGCCTCGTGGGACCCGACGGCCGAGCCCGCTGACGAGATCCAGTTCACCCCCGCCCGCGTCGTGATGCAGGACTTCACCGGGGTTCCGGTCGTCGTCGATCTCGCGACCATGCGCGAGGCGGTCGCCGAGCTCGGCGGGGATCCGTCGAGGATCGAGCCCCTCGCGCCGTCAGAGCTCGTCATCGACCACTCGGTCATCGCCGACTTCTTCGGCACCCCGGACGCCGAGCAGCGAAACGTCGAGCTCGAGTACGAGCGCAACCGCGAGCGCTACCAGTTCCTGCGCTGGGGTCAGGGCGCATTCGAGGAGTTCAAGGTCGTGCCGCCCGGCACCGGGATCGTCCACCAGGTGAACATCGAGCACCTTGCGCGCGTCATCATGGCCCGTGGGGGCCAGGCCTACCCGGACACCGTCGTCGGCACCGACTCGCACACAACCATGGTGAACGGACTGGGCGTGCTCGGCTGGGGAGTCGGCGGCATCGAGGCGGAGGCCGCGATGCTCGGACAGCCGGTTTCGATGCTCATCCCCAGGGTCGTCGGCTTCAAGCTCACCGGCGAGCTGCCGCAGGGGGCTACGGCGACCGATCTCGTCCTGACGATCACCGAGATGCTGCGTCGCCACGGGGTCGTCGGCAAGTTCGTGGAGTTCTACGGCGCCGGCGTCGGCGCCGTGCCGCTCGCCAACCGCGCGACGATCGGCAACATGAGCCCCGAGTACGGGAGCACGGTCGCGATCTTCCCGGTCGACGAGGCGACGATCGGCTACCTCCGGCTGACCGGACGCAGCGAGGAGCAGATCGCGCTAGTCGAGGCCTACTCCAAGGAGCAGGGCCTGTGGCATGACCCGGCGAATGAGCCGGTCTACTCCGAGTACCTCGAGCTCGACCTGTCGAGCGTCGTGCCGTCGCTGGCCGGCCCCAAGCGGCCGCAGGATCGCGTCCTGCTCTCCGAGTCCAAGGAGTCCTTCCGCACGGCCCTCGCCGACTACACGAAGGAGCCTGAGGCCGCGGCCGAGGCGCTGCTCGACGGCGAGTCGGTTCGACTGGGTCACGGCATCGTCGCGATCGCCTCGATCACCTCGTGCACGAACACCTCGAACCCATCGGTGATGATGGCGGCGGGCCTGCTCGCCCGAAATGCCGTCGAGCGCGGGCTGCAGAGCAAGCCGTGGGTGAAGACCACCCTTGCCCCCGGGTCGAAGGTCGTCACCGACTACTACGACAAGTCGGGCCTCACCCCGTACCTCGACAAGCTCGGGTTCGACGTCGTGGGCTACGGCTGCACGACCTGCATCGGCAACTCGGGGCCCCTGATCCCTGCGGTGAGCAATGCCGTGAACGCCGCGAACCTCGCGGTCGTGTCCGTCCTCAGCGGCAACCGCAACTTCGAGGGCCGGATCAGCCCCGACATCAAGATGAACTACCTGGCCTCGCCGCCGCTCGTCGTGGCCTACGCCATCGCGGGCACCATGGACATCGACCTCGCGACCGAGCCCCTCGGCACCGATGCCGATGGCCGCCCTGTGTTCCTCGCCGATATCTGGCCGAGCGCGACCGAGGTGCAGGCGATCATCGACGCATCGATCGACTCCCAGATGTACTCCTCGCGATACGCCGACGTCTTCCTCGGCGACGAGCGCTGGCAGTCGCTCCAGACCCCGAGCGGCAACGTGTTCGACTGGGATCCCACGAGCACCTATGTGCGCAAGCCCCCGTACTTCGAGGGCATGTCTCCCACCCCCTCGCCGGTGACCGATATCACTGGTGCCCGGGTGCTCCTCAAGCTCGGGGACTCCGTCACCACCGACCACATCTCGCCGGCCGGGTCCATCAAGGCCGACAGCCCGGCGGGCGCCTACCTGCTTGCCCACGGCGTCGACCGGCTGGACTTCAACTCCTACGGCTCGCGCCGGGGCAACCACGAGGTCATGATCCGCGGCACCTTCGCGAACATCAGGCTCCGCAACCAGATGCTCAACGACGTCGAGGGCGGCTTCACCGTCGACTTCACCACCACCGATCAGCCGGTTGTGCCGGTGTACGACGCGGCGATGGCCTACGCGGCGCATGGCACCAAGCTCGTGATCCTCGCCGGCAAGGAGTACGGGTCGGGCTCGAGCCGCGATTGGGCAGCCAAGGGCACGGCGCTCCTCGGCGTGCGGGTGGTCATCGCGGAGTCCTATGAGCGGATCCACCGCTCGAACCTCATCGGCATGGGCGTGCTGCCCCTGCAGTTCCCGGCCGGAGCGAGCGCCGAGTCACTCGGGCTCGAGGGCGACGAGGTGTTCACGGTCCGCGGGATCACCGCGCTCAACGACGGGGTCACCCCGTCGACCGTCGAGGTCGAGGCGGTGGCGGCCGATGGCCGGACCGTGGCGTTCAGCGCACCGGTTCGCATCGACACCCCGGGGGAGGCCGACTACTACCGGCACGGCGGGATCCTCCAGTACGTGCTTCGGTCACTGCTCGTCGCATGACGCGCTTCGTTCCACCGGGCTGGCCGCGAGGCCTGCCGCCCGGTGGAACGCCCGAATTCGATGAGCGGGTCGTCGGATGGCTCCTGGACCAAGGGCCCGCAGACCTGCGCACCTCAGAGCTGCGGCACCTGCCCCTTGCCCTGGCCACCTATCTCGAGCATCACATTGACGGCTGCCTCGAAGGTGCCAGGCGGGCCTACGGGCAGGCCCGAACCGACCTTGGGTCAGCCATGCCGGCAGACGAGCTCGCGCGTGCGCAGCGGGCCCTCGAGTCGGAGGGCGCGCGCCTGCTCCAGGTGCAGCGCGAGGTCCGGCTCGTGCTCGTGGCCATGCGTGTCCCCCCACCGGATACAGGGGGCCGGATGGGTCGTTGACCCGTAGAATGCGGACGTGAGTCTTCTGCGAGGGATCCGCGATCCCAAGGATGTTCGCGCCTTGCCAGTCGAGCAGATCCCTGAGCTGGCGGGGGAGATTCGATCATTCCTCGTCGAGAAGGTGTCGGCCACCGGCGGCCACCTCGGGCCAAATCTCGGCGTCGTCGAACTCACGATCGCCCTCCACCGCGTGTTCGAGTCGCCCGACGACGTCATGGTCTGGGATACCGGCCATCAGGCGTACGTCCACAAGATCCTCACCGGGCGCATCGACGACTTCGACCAGCTGCGCCAGAAGGACGGCCTGTCCGGGTATCCGAGTCGCGCCGAGAGCATCCACGATGTCGTCGAGAACTCGCACGCATCGACTTCGCTGTCCTACGCGGATGGCATCGCGAAGGCGTGGGAGCAGCGCGGACTGCTCGGCCAGCACCATGTCGTAGCGGTGATCGGCGATGGCGGCCTCACCGGCGGCATGGCATGGGAGGCGCTCAACAACATCGCGGGCTCTGACCGGCCGGTGGTGATCGTCGTGAATGACAATGCGCGGTCGTACTCGCCGACCATCGGCGGCCTTGCCCATCACCTGTCGACCCTGCGGACCACCGGCAACTACGAGCGGTTCATGTCATGGGGCAAGCAGATCCTCAAGCGAACCCCGGTCGTGGGCGATCCGATCTACGGCACCCTCCATGGGATGAAGAAGGGGCTGAAGGACATCGTCGCCCCGCAGGGAATGTTCGAGGACCTCGGGCTGAAGTACGTCGGCCCGGTCGATGGCCATGACATCGCCGAACTCGAGCACGCGCTCGGTCGGGCGAAGGAGTTCGGCGGCCCGGTCATCGTCCATGTCATCACCGAGAAGGGTCGCGGCTACGCCCCGGCGGAGGAGGACGAGGCAGATCGCTTCCACGGCGTCGGCATCATTGATCCCGATACCGGCAAGCCGCTCACCGAGGGCGGCCCGTCGTGGACGGGGGCGTTCGCCGATGAGCTCGTGGCGCTTGGGCATGAGCGCCGTGACATCGTGGCGATAACCGCGGCGATGCTCGGCCCGACGGGCCTAGACCGGTTTGCCGCTGCGTTCCCGTCGCGCACCTACGACGTCGGCATCGCGGAGCAGCATGCGGTGACGAGCGCGGCGGGGCTCGCCTACGGCGGGATGCACCCGGTCGTGGCCCTGTACGCGACCTTCCTCAACCGGGCCTTCGACCAGGTGCTCATGGACTGCGCGCTCCATCGGGCCGGCGTGACCTTCGTCCTGGACCGGGCGGGCGTCACGGGCGATGACGGTGCCAGCCACAACGGCATGTGGGACATGTCGATGCTTCAGGTGGTGCCGGGCCTGCGGATGGCCGCCCCTCGGGACGCGGTCACCTTGCGCGCGGAGCTGCGCGAGGCGGTCGCCGTCTCGGATGCCCCGACAGTCGTCCGATTCCCGAAGGGTGCCCTCGGGCCCGAGGTCCCCGCGCTGCGGACCATCGGCCCCCTCGATGTCATCGCCGAGTCGGGCGATGGCGATGTGCTCCTCGTGAGCGTCGGCGCCTTTGCGACGATTGCCCTCGAGGTGGCCGATCGGCTCAAGGCGCAGGGCATCGGCGTTCTCGTGATCGATCCACGATGGGTCAAGCCGCTGCCCGTCGAACTCCTCGAGCTCGCCTCTGCTGCGCGCCTGGTCGTTGTCCTCGAAGACGGTGTCCGGCAGGGAGGCGTGGGCTCCGCAGTAAGCCAGCTGCTCCGCGATCACGACATCGACGTGCCCCTTCGCAACCTCGGGGTTCCGGTCGCGTTCCTCGAGCAGGCCAAGCGTGCGCAGGTCCTCGCCGAGATCGGCCTCACCGCCCAGGAGATCTCCCGGTGGATTGTCGAGGCCGTGGCAAGGCATGCCGACATGTCGGACGTGCCGGCCAGCGCTCAATAAGCCAAGGATCTTGTCCCGGTCGCTGACGGCGGAGAAGAGCGCGAGGCGCAGAACGGCCGCGGGGACCCCTGAACAGAGGGGGCGACTGACCCGGTGAGCCTCCGCGGTCTGGCTACGCTGGCCAGATGCTCACCCTGGCCGATCATCCAACAGTCCTTGGCGCGGCTGCGAGGGGAGCAGACCCGGCGTCCTTCGCCGTTCCGGCTCAAGCGGTCGAACTGTGCGGCAGGGAGTTCTGCGCATCGACCACGAAGCACAAGGTCGGTTGCACGAAGGAGCAGCGCCCGACTATTCGCGCCCTCGACGAGAAGTTGAGTGATCGCTGGGATGTTCGGTGACCGTCGCTCTGCCTTGTTCTTGGTGGCGGCGTCGGCCTTGCTCGGCGTGATGTTGGCCGGGTGCAGCGCCCCGTCCAGGTTTGCCGCGGGTTCGTGCCGACAAGCCACCGGAGCAACGCAGGTTGCGGTGAAGGTGCGGAATAATCTGAACCTGCCGATCACCTTCCATGTCCCGCAGGGCTCCTTCGCGGCGGATGACTGGCTGTGCGGTGAGGATCCAAGTCTGTGGAATGAGGCTGAACTGCCACCAGGGCAGAGCCGGGAGTTCACGCTCACTCCAAACCCCGGGCCTCCAGCGCAGGCAACCGGGCGGCCCGGGGCGTTCCCTCTGAACCTCTCGAGTGCGGGTATGAAGATCACCTCCTTCAAGTACGCCGTTGAGGTGGTCGACCAGGTTGGTCGACAGTACATCCAACGCGCGGACAGGAGGAGGTATGACTGCTCACTGCAGGACACCTGGCAATTTGCATACAGGGGAGTCGCTATGCAGGCCCGAATCAATTGCCAGGGGGACCTGACGATGACCTTTGAATATCCGATGAAACTGGTCCCTTGAATTGAATCCGATCCTGAATCGAAGCCGATTCTGCGCGATGCGCTTTACCTGAGGTGGCGAATGGTGCGTTCACGAACCCGCTGGGCAGTCGTTGCGGTCTGCACGGCCCTGCTGGCGGCACCCGTGGTTACCGCCTGCTCAGCGGACAGTGCGGATCGGAATGCTGCGGCAGTTCATGCTCAAGTGATTGTTCCAGCCGATTTTGAGACGGCTGACGCCTCGAACGAGGATGAAGGGATCAATGTTGATTCCGACTCTGAGGTCATCTTCCAAAATGATCTCGGCGAGGTAGTCAGCGAGGTGGCGATCAAGGATGAGTGCTGGTCGGATGAGGAGTTCCGTCTCCTGTGCGCATCCTCGACTCCGAGTCCCGCAGACCTCGATCTCGCTACCATCTCTCGGACGGGCGACACCTTCACTGCGCAGACGACCGCGGACAGCACCTATCTTCCGGCTCACCTGATCCTTACAGTGACGAGTGCGACGAAGTCAGATCCAGGCAAGACCCGATCCCGAACGGTTCTCCTCACACTCACCTGCTGCTGACATGGAGGGACTTCCACGATGAAGAGTGCTGGGCTGGCGTTCCTCGTCCTTGATGATCACGAGCTCGTCCTTGAGGCGATCGGCCAGCGGTTGCGTGCCGATTTCCCGGGGTGCACGATCACCTACTCTGGTGGCTCGCTCAAGGACGCGGTGAATTCAACGCGCACGATGCATTGCGACTGTGCCATCGTCGACCTTGACCTCGGTGATGGCGCAACGGTCGCTCAACTCGTGACCTCGTTCACATTGCGCGGGATCCCCGTCGTTGTCGTAAGTGCCCTCGGTCGACCGGAGGTCATCAAGGCCGCTCTCGCAGTCGAAGTCAGTGCATTCGTGACGAAGAGGTCGAGCGCGAAGTTCCTCACGACTGCGATCAAGGAAGTGCTTAGGGGCGGCACGTGGTTTCCGGCCGATATGGCAGGTGTGCTCCTTCAGGGATCTGGCAGTGTTGACCTGTCGGCTCAGGAGAGGCGAGCCTTGACCCTGTATGCCTCAGGACTCACCCTCGACATGGTCGCCAGACGAATGGATGTCAGTCCGAACACGGCGAAGCACTACATCGACCGGGTTCGGGCGAAGTACACGGCCGCGGGTATCGCATCACGCACCAAGATGGAACTGAACACCGTGGCGAGGAATGAGGGGATGCTCCCTTAGATCGGCGGGCAGGGATGGCATCTGTCGTCAGTGGCGAGACGGTATGGGTGAGTGTTTGACGGTGAGCTACTCGGGCAGGGATGCGATGCCCGGTGCCAGGAAGCGCTTCCCGGTGGCCCTAGAAGACGCCCCGCTTCGATCGAGGTAGGGGGTGAGTCCGCCGAGTGCGAACGGCATCCCTGCCCCGAGGATCATGCACAGGTCGAGGTCCTGCGGCCCGGTTACGACGCCATCGTCGAGCATGATGCGTGCCTCGCGGGCGAGCGCATCTGCAACCCTCTCGAGCACCTGTGCCTCGTCGAGCGCGGTATCGCCCTGCTCGAGAAGTGCGACGACCTCGGGATCGAGCTTCGGATTGCCCTTGCCCCCGGGCACGAAGATGCCCGGCTTGCCCGCCTCGACGATGCGGCGCAGGTTGTCGGAGAGCGGGTAGCGCTCCGGGAAGGCGTCGTGCAGGACCTCCATGACGTGGAAGGCGACCGCAGGTCCGACGAGTTGCATGAGCGTGAAGGGCGACATCGGCATGCCGAGCGGCCGCAGGGCACGGTCGGCGACGGCGAGATCGGTGCCCTCGTCGACTGCGCGGAAGACCTCAGCCATGACGAGGTTGAGGAGCCGGTTGACGACGAAGCCGGGAGTGTCCTGCACCAGGACCGTGGACTTCTTGAGCGTGCGGCCCACCGCGAAGGCCGTAGCGAGCGTGGCGTCATCGGTGCTCGCGGACGGGATGATCTCGAGCAGCGGCATGACGGCCACCGGGTTGAAGAAGTGGAACCCGACCACCCGCTCCGGATGCGACATCGCGCTCGACATCTCAGACAGGGAAAGCGATGAGGTGTTCGAGGCGATGACGCACGTGTCGGAGACGATGGCTTCGAGCTCGGCGAACACCTGCTGCTTGACGGCCATGTTCTCGAAGACAGCCTCGATGACGAAGCTCGCATCGGCGAACCCGTCCTTCGAGGTGCTTGCGCTGATGAGCGCGCCGAGCCGGTTGGCCATGTCGGGCTTCATCCGGCCCTTGGCTACCTGCTGCTCAAGCTCCTCCCGGACGAACGCGAGGCCCTTGTCGATCCGGTCCTGGTCGAGGTCGGTCATGATGACGGGGACCTGGAGCCGCTTGGCGAACAGGAGCGCGAGCTGGCTGGCCATGAGTCCGGCGCCAACGACGCCCACCAAGGTGACGGGACGGGCGAGCGAGCGATCAGGTGCGCCGACCGGCGACTTCGCCCGCTTCTGGACGAGATCGAAGGCATACAGGGAGGCGCGGAGCTCATCGCCCATGACGAGATCGGCGAGGGACTCGTCCTCGGCAGCAAAACCCTCGTCGCGCGTTGAGGTCTTGGCCGCCGCAATGAGATCGAGCGCCGCGTACGGCGACTTGAACGCGCCGTGGGTTCGGGCATCGAGGGTTGATCGCGCGAATCCGATGACGGTGTCCCAAAGGCCGCGGTCGGGATCCTTACGGGTGATGACGATCTCGCCGGTGAGGACGCGCGCGGCCCAGGTGAGGGACTGCTCGAGGAAATCAGCCGGTTCGAACATGGCGTCGAAGATGCCGAGCTTTCGGCCCTCGGCGGGCTTGAGCTGACGATTCATGGTCATGGCGTTCGTGAGGATCACCTGCATGGCGTCGGCGGGCCCGATGAGGTTCGGCAGGAGCCAGGCGCCGCCCCAGCCGGGGACAAGGCCGAGGAAGACCTCGGGCAGCGACAGGGCAGCGGCGCCGCTCGACACCGTGCGGTAGGTGCAGTGCAGGGGAAGTTCGAACCCGCCGCCGATGGCGGCACCGTTGACGAACGCAAAGGTCGGGACATCGAGTTCGCCGAACCGGCGGAACACGTTGTGGCCGAGTTGTGCGATCTCAATGGCCTGCTCGCGGACCCGCACGTGCGAGATGCCAGACAGGTCTGCGCCGACTGCGAAGATGAATGGCTTGCCGGTGACGCCCACCGCGACGATTCCGGGCGTGGCGATGATCTGGTCGAGCGCCGCGTCGAGCGAGGCCAGGCCAGCCGGGCCGAAGGTCGAGGGCCGGGTGTGGTCGCGGTCGTTGTCCAAGGTGATGAGCGCCATGGACCCGGCCCCCAGGGGCAGGTCGACGAGCCGTACCCGCGCATGGGTGACGACCTCGCCGGGAAGGGCGCCTTCGGTCTGAGTCGCGGTCATGCTGCACTCCCGTTGTTGAGGTTCTCCCAGATGACGGTCCCGCCCATGCCCAGCCCGATGCACATCGTCGTGATGCCGTAGCGGGCTGATGGGTCGTGCTCGAAGTCTCGAGCGAGGTAGTTCATGAGCCGGATGCCGCTCGATGCGAGGGGATGCCCAACGGCGATCGCACCGCCCATCGGATTCACTCGCGGATCCTCGTCGTCGATCCCGAAGTGGTCGAGGAATGCGAGGACCTGCACCGCGAATGCCTCGTTGATCTCGAACAGGTCGATGTCGGTGATGGTGAGCCCGGCCCGTCGCAGGGCCTTCTCGGTGCTCGGCACCGGCCCGACGCCCATGACCTCCGGCTCGACGCCGGCGAAGGCGAACCCGACCATGCGCATCTTCGCTGTGAGGCCGAGTTCGGTGGCGATATCGGCCCCGGCGAGCAGTGCTGCCGTGGCGCCATCGGTGAGTCCGGAGCTATTGCCAGCGGTCACCCGGCCGTGCGGGCGAAATGGTGTCTTGAGGCCGGCCAGACCTGCGAGGGTGGTGTCGGCACGAGGCACCTCGTCGACGGTGACCAGGCCCCAGCCCTGCTCGCCGTCGCGGACGGCGACGGGGACGAGATCGACCTGGATGCGACCCTCGGAATAGGCCTTGGCCGTCTTTGACTGGGACGAGACGGCGTAGGCATCGGCCCGCTCCTTCGTGATCGAAGGGAAGCGATCGTGCAAGTTCTCGGCGGTCTTGCCCATGAGGAGTGCCTCAGGGTCGACGAGCCTCTCGGCGAGGAATCTTGGATTGGGGTCGACGCCCTCGCCCATTGGGTGCCGGGACATGTTCTCGACGCCGCCGGCGAGGGCCAGGTCAATCTGCCCGGCCATGATCGCCGATGAGACGGTCGTGACGGCGGTCATGGCACCGGCGCACATGCGATCGATCGCGTATCCGGGCACCGAGCTCGGCAGGCCCGCGAGGAGCGCAGCCGAGCGTCCGATGGTCATGCCCTGATCGCCGGTCTGTGTCGTGGCGGCAATGGCGACCTCGTCGATGCGCGCCGGCGGAACATTCGGGTTACGGCGAAGCAGTTCGCGCATGGCCTTGACGACGAGGTCGTCGGACCGTGTTTCGCGGTAGGCCCCTCCGGCCTTGCCGAAGGGGGTGCGAACCCCGTCGACGAACACAACATCGCGTGCCTCTGCCATGACTGTCCCCTTGGGTTGCCGACTCGGTTGCCTCATATTACCGGTCAGTAACAAGCGCGGCTACGGCGCCACCGACACGGCACCGGCAAGGGCCACCGAGGTAAGTCGCACCTGCCACTCCCGTGCGCCGCCATCCCGGAGGAAATCCTCGATCGCAGCCTGCGTGGCCGGCTCGGGCGGCTCCCAGCAGAGCCGCCGCACGAGATCGGGGGTGAGGAGGTTCTCGGCGGGCATCTCGATGCGATCGAGGATGACCGCGAGCGCCTCCTTCGCGGCCTCGAGGCGCGCGAATGCCTCGGGGTTGCGCTCGGGCCAGTTGCGCGGCGGCGGCGGGCCGGTGGGTGGCGGGCTCACTTCGGGCAGCTCGGATTCCGGCAGCGCCATCGCAGCTGAGACCGCGTTCCACCAGGCGGGCAGCCGGCGCTGCTGACCGCGGCCGCTGAACTCCTTCAGTGCACCGAGGGCATCCTTGGAGATGGGCAGCGCAGTGGCGGCCGCCACGATCGCCGCATCGGGAAGGATGCGGCCCTGGGCGATGTCGCTGCGGCGCGCCACCTCATCGCGAGCGAACCACAGCGATCGCACCACCCCGAGGGCTCGTGCCTTGCGCAGCCGGTGGATTCCCGACGTGCGCCGCCATGCGTCGTCGCCCCGCTCGCGGGGGGCGAAGTGGACGAGCGCCGCGAACTCCTCGTGCGCCCAGTCGAGCTTGCCCGAGGCCTCGAGCTCGTCGTGCATGCGGTCACGCAGTTCGACGAGCAGCTCGACGTCGAGGGCGGCATACCGCAACTGATTGGGGGTGAGCGGCCGAAGGGACCAGTCGGCGGACCCGTGGCCCTTCTCGAGTACCTCGCCGAGCTCAGCCGCGACGAGAGCGGCGAGGCCCACCTTCTCCCTGCCGAGGAGTCGGCCGGCCAGCTCGGTGTCGAACAGGACTGTCGGGCGCAGGCCGATCTCGGCGAGGCAGGCGAGGTCCTGGGTCGCTGCATGGAGGATCCATTCGACACCCGCCGTCGCTGCCTGGATGACGGAGAGATCGGGCAGGTCGATCGGGTCGATGAGTGCTGTGCCTGCGCCCTCGCGGCGCAGTTGCACGAGGTAGGCGCGCTGGCTGTAGCGGTATCCTGATGCACGCTCGGCGTCGAGCGCGAGCGGGCCGGACCCGGCGGCGAGCCGGGAGGCGTATTCCGCGAGGGCCTCGCGGGTCGTGATGACCTCGGGGACGCCATCGCGCGGCTCCAGGGGCGCCAACTCAAGGGGCCCTGTCTCGGATGCTGTCTCGGATGCAGTCTCGTCTGGGACTGATTCCTCGGGGATCGTCACGTCATCCTTCGTCTGAACCGGCGCATCCTCAGGAGTGCACCGGCGATGGGTGGATCTGGGACTGCTGGACATGCCGGACGCCTGGCGCCATGGGCACGAGCCCGGTCGCATGCCGAAGGAGCTCGATCCATGCTTCGACGTGGCGCTCCATCACATCGTAAACGGGTGTCGAGCCAACGGGGGCAGGGGTCCATGAGGCCCGTATCTCGACGAAGCCATCGCGCGGCCGATCGCTGAGCGAGCCGAATGACTGGCCGGCTGTCGCGGTCACCGTGCCGCCGAGCTGCACTGCGTGGGCTGCGGTCTCGGCGAGGGACTCGACGAGCCAACTCCAGCCGACCTCATGGAGCATGGGGTCGGCGACGAGATCCGGCTCGAGCGCTGCCCTGGCGAAGACGACCGCGCGAAAGTCCCCGTCCCACTCGTCGACGCCATCGGGATCGTGGAGGAGGACGAAGCGACCGGACACCGGGTCGCGGTCGTCGATGGCCGATTCGACGGTGAGTGCAAGGGCGAACGGCGCAAGGCGCTGCGGGGCCGGGGCCTCGTCAACCCGAAACTCCGGCCGGATCCGGGCCTCGCGCACGCGGGCCGCAGCCTGCATGAACGACTCCGCGCCCGCTGTCACTGTCCTCACCTCCGCAGGCTACGCGCACTTGGGTGCGGGACGGAGATCGGCGCGCCGGGTCCGGGGGTCGGGTCCGGGGGGCGGGTCCAGGGGTCGGGTCCGGGGGTCGGCTCGGGGGTCGGGCCTCGCGGTCACCGACCCCGACGCTCTCACCTACAGTCAGCAGGCATGGGGGCTCTCCTGGCACTGGCGTCATCGCTCATGTGGGGTGCGGGCGACTTCGTCGGCGGGATGACGAGCCGCAGGCGCCCCGCGCTCGCCGTGTACCTCGGGTCGCAGGTCTTCGGGTTCCTCGGCCTCATCGTGGCTGCGACGGTCACCGGCGCGTGGGGCACGGCACCGGCGTACTGGCCGTGGGCGATTGCGGGCTCGATTGCCGGGGTGATCGGCATGTACGCGTTCTATCAGGCGCTCGCGATCGGTCCGATGGGGATCGTGTCACCGCTCGTCGCACTGGCGGTGGTCATCCCCGTGACGTTCGGGCTCATCCAGGGCGAGACTCCCTCGTCCCTCCAGGGCGTCGGGATCATCGCGGCCATCATCGGCGTCCTGCTCGCGTCGGGTCCTGAGCTCAGCGGAGCCGAGTCCGCCAAGCCCCTCGGCTATGCCGCCGTTGCCCTCGTGTTCTTCGGCGTCATGTTCATCACGATCGCCGAGGGCAGCAAGACGAGCGCGCTCATGACGATGACGGGCATGCGCACGACGTCGATGGTCCTCGTCGTCATCGCGGTTCTCGTGTTCCGCTCGAAGGGCGGCCTCACCCCCCGGGACTTGCCGGTGCTTGCGTTCGTCGGGCTCCTTGATGCTGCCGCGAACGTGACGTACGGCGTTGCGACGACCCTTGGCCTGCTGTCGACCACCGCGGTGCTGGGGTCGCTGTACCCGGTCGTGACCGCGATCCTCGCGGCGGTGGTGCTGAAGGAGCGGCTACGCCCGGTGCAGTACGCGGGAGTGTGCGTGACGATGCTCGGGGTCTTCCTAGTGAGTGCGGGCGGAGTGTAGGTCCCGGCGGGCTGACGGACTGGCCAGCTTACGGACTGGCCAGCCGACGGACTGGCCAACCGACGGACTGACGCCGCGGCGTGCGCCGCGACTACGACTCGGCAGGGGCGAGCCGGAGCGAGATGGAGTTGATGCAGTAGCGCAGGTCGGTCGGGGTGGCGTAGCCCTCGCCCTGGAACACGTGGCCCAGATGGCCGCCGCAGGCGGCGCACCGGACCTCGGTGCGCACCGATCCGAGCGATCGGTCCTCGATGGTGACGATCCGATCCTGTGCGAGGGGGGAGAAGAAACTCGGCCACCCGCAGTGCGAGTCGAATTTCGTGTCGCTGCGGAACAGTTCCTCGCCGCATGCGCGGCAGGAGTAGACGCCCTCGGTCAAGGTGTCGGTGTACTCGCCGACGAACGGCCGTTCGGTGCCAGCCTCGCGCAGGACGTGGTACTCGAGCGGGGTCAGCTCCTCCCGCCACTCGGACTCCGGCTTCGAGACCGGGTAGGGAGTGCCGTCAGGCTGGAGGTTCTTGCTTGTCACGGGGGTGTTGTTGCTCATGGGCAAACGCTAAGCCCTGTCCCGGGCCGGCGGGAAGTGCGGCCTGCATGGGAGCATGGGCTCCATGAGCGACACCCTTGACACCATGACCTCGTGGCTGAGCTCGCAGGAGATGGCCACGGCACGCGAACGGCTGCCGATCGTGTACGTCGATGCGATCCCAGTGCGCACTGACTCCCAGGGCGCGGTCACCGAGGTCGGCCTGCTGCTCCGCGCCATGCCCGACGGCACGATCAGCCGGGCGGTGGTCTCCGGCCGGATCCTGCACGGCGAGCGCGTGCGCGATGCCCTGCTACGCCACATCGAGAAGGACCTCGGGGCAATGGCCCTGCCGCAGGTACCGCCGTCGCCCCAGCCATTCACTGTCGTCGAGTACTTCCCGGACCCGACGGTGACGGGCTTCGTCGACCCGAGACAGCATGCCGTGTCCCTTGCCTTCATCGTCCCGATTGCCGGCGACTGCGCGCCGTCGCAGGACGCCCTCGACCTCGTGTGGGTCACTCCGGAGGAGGCGTCCACCGTCGAGTTCCAGGGAGAAATGTCCGGTGGCCAGGGACGACTCGTGCGGATGGGCCTCGCACATTGCGGACTCCTCCCATAGTCTGCGTGATGCTGCCCTCGTCGGGGGCACTTGGCGTGGGGTCGGGGAACTGCCCCGGGAAGGTTGAACATGAGTGAATTCGGCAAGGCGGCGACTGAGGGCAAGCGAATCTCAGCGCGCGGCGTCATCGCCATCATCATTCTCATCATCGCAGTGGTCTTCATGGCGCAGAACACCACTGACGTGACCATCAAGGTCATCGGCTACAGCTTCGAGGTTTGGCTGTGGGCACTCATCCTCGTCGTCTTCCTGCTCGGCATGTTCCTCGGTGGCGCCGTGCGCGCGGGCGTCCGCAAGCTCCGTGGCGTGGAGAAGGCCCCGAAGTAGATCTGTTGATGGATCGACTCGACCCGTACGGCGCCTAGTCGTCGTACGGGTCGACGCCGAGCAGGGTCTCGTCCTCCGGCGTCAGGTCACCCACCGGTCCGTCGAACTGGTCACGGTCGACGTCCGCTCGCTCCTGCGGAGTCTCATCGTCGAGGTAGCCGATCTCCTCCGGGCGCTGGGGATCAACGACGTGCATCGCCGCCTCCTCCGGGTTCACCCACCGCTCGGGAGTGAGACCGCCTGCGTGCATCGGGTCGTCGCTCGAATCCTCGGCGTCCTCCATCGCGAGCAGGGTCTCGGCGTCCTCGAGTGGATAGGGCCTGCCCTCGACTGAGCCGTCGACCTCGTCGCCGGTGAGACCGCGGTAGACCGCCTCGGCCTCCATGATGAGCCGCAATCGCTCGGCCTGGTCCGCCGCGTCCCCCGGCGAGTTGAGGTCGCCGGCTGTCTCGCGGATGACGTCCTGCGGCCCTGATGGTCGCAGGCGCTCGCTGGCGAGATGCTCGCTTGATCGTGAAGTGTCGGTCATCGTGCCCACCTCCCGGTGGCTGGTTGTCCGTTCCTTCAGGCTAGGCGCCGGAAGGCAGCGAAGCGATGTTTTGACCCGGCAGTTCATTAGAGTGTTCCCATGACCGCCCTTGCTGATGACCTCACCGCCCAGCGACTGCTGATCGACCTCGAACCCGTTGTCGAGGTCGAGCTCAACCGGCACCTGTCGACTGCGAAGGAATGGTTTCCGCACGAGTACATTCCGTGGGACGAGGCCGAGAACTTCAGCGGCCCCCTCGGCGGCCGTGAGTGGACCCCGCAGGAGCGACGCTTCAGCGAGGCGGCCCGCACGAGCCTGGTCATCAACCTTCTCACCGAGGACAACCTGCCGAGCTACCACTACGAGATCGCCACCCACATGGGTCGTGACGGTGCGTGGGGCACCTGGGTGGGCCGGTGGACCGCCGAGGAGGGCCGGCACGGCACGGCGATCCGCGACTACCTGCTCGTGACTCGGTCGGTCGACCCGATCGAGCTCGAGCGGGCACGGATGATCCACATGGAGGCGGGCTTCGCGGCCATCCATCCGGGCCTCCTTGGCGGCCTCGCCTACGTGTCATTCCAGGAGCTCGCCACCCGGGTCTCGCACCGGAACACGGGTGCCGCGACCCAGGATCCGATCGCGGAGCAGCTCCTCGCTCGCATCGCGCTCGACGAGAACCTCCACATGATCTTCTACCGCAACACCTATGCCGCAGCCCTCGACCTTGCGCCGGATCTCGCGATGCGGTCCGTGACAGACAATGTCCGGGACTTCGCGATGCCCGGCCACGGCATCGAGGGCTTCGGGCGCAAGGCGGTCGAGATCGCGGTCGCCGGGATCTACGACCTCAAGCAGCATCGCGACGAGGTCATCATGCCGGTCCTGCGCAAGTGGCAGATCTTCGAGCGCAACGACTTCGGGCCCGAGGGCGAGGCGGCGCGCGATGAGCTCGCCGCGATCCTCGCCGACATGGACGTCGCGGTCAATCGGTTCGAGGAGCGTCGCGAGGCGCTTCGGGCCCGGCTCGCCGCGCGCGACTGATCACGATCATCACTCGCTGATCGCGCGAGACCGCATGGCTTTGAGTGGGGATCCGGGAGGCTTCGCCGGGGCAGGTGCCGAGCGGGCGGTCGTTGCCCTTCGGGTGCTCGCCGGACGGCTCAGTGTCTGTCGCCTGCCGGCTGAGGCTCCCTGGCCGAATCGGGTGGGTTCGTCGTCGTTGTTCTCGGTGACCAGGACCGCGCACGAGTTGTCGGTGGTGTGCGCCGCGGGCGAGGAGCCTGCGGGTGCGGTCGTCGAGCCGGGCTGGAGATCCCTGGAGGTCGCCGGGCCCCTCGATTTCGGGATGGTCGGCGTGATGGCCGGAATCACCGGTTGCCTCGCGCGGGCCGGGGTGAGCGTATTCGTCATCTCCACGTACGACACCGACTACGTCCTCGTGCGCGAGCAGGATCTCGACGCTGCGGTGATGTGGCTTGCAGGCGACGGCTACCCGGTGAGCCAGACCCCCGCGCCTGGCGACTAGCCGATGAGCAGCGGGAACAGCGGATGGTCGAACGCAGCCCCGTCGGCGAGAGGCGGGTCGAGGTCCTCGAAGGGCGGCGAGGTGCGCCACGGCCTCAGCGCATGCCTCGCATCGTCGCCGACGAAGCGCACGGAGTACGCGCGGCGCCTGCCTAGCGACCCGGCGGAGCCGTGCAGCGTGAGCATGTGGAAGAAGAGGGCGTCACCGGGCTCGAGGGCCCACCCAAGGATCGGGAAGGAATCGCGGTCGGCTTCGACCTCGGGGAGTTCCCCGAGGGTGCCCTCGGGGAACCATTTCGCCTGGTTGTCCTTGAAGGTCCTGGGCATGAGCCACGGCCCGCGGTGAGTGCCGGCGACGAACTCAAGGGTCGACCCGAGGGGCACCGGATCCACCGGCATCCACATCGACACGTTCTGGAGGCCGTCGATGTTGTAATAGGGCTGGTCCTGGTGCCAGGGCGTGCGCTGCCGGGTGTTCGCGGTCTTGGTGAGCATGTGATCGTGGTGGAGCCGCACCGTCGTGCTCGCCATGAGCTGCCGGGCGATCGAGGCCGCGGCCGACTCTCGGATGAACCGCTCGTACTCGTCGATCCGGGTCCAGTTGCGGAAGTCCTCGACGAACCTGCCGGGGTCATCGGGGTCGCTGGCAACGAGGGCGAGCGGGCTCGGGTCGGCGAGGTTGCGCTCGATACCGCGCTCGACGAGGGCCACCTGCTCGGGGGTAAAGGCCGATCGCACGATGACTGCACCGTCGCGCGCGAAGTCGCTCACGGCGTCCACCTGCAGATCGAATTTAGGGATCACGGCGCCAGCCTACGACGTGACGGGCTGACCTCCGATGCGTTGCAAAAACCGATGGGCCACCGGACGATCCCGTGACATGCGCGGCGAACGTGGCAGGATTCGCGGGTGGTGAGCATCGAGTCGATCGGGGTCCGGCGAACGGGGCCGGAGCGGTGGTCGGCCCGCGACTTGATTGCCGGTGAATGGTCGACCTCTCCGAAGCTCTGGCTCCTCGCCTTCCCCTTCATCATCCTCGTGCAGAACGCTCGCCTCCAGGAGTACTCCGAGTGGGCGACCCCACAACTGCTCGCGTTTAGCTTTCTCGGACAGGTTGCGGCGCTCCTCGTCCTCCTCGCGGCGCGGCGCGTCGGTGTCCGCCGGCCGGATGCAGGAGCCCGCACCCTGATCGCCGTGATCGGGATCTGGGTCCTCGCAGGAGGAGCGGCGGGTGCTGTCACCGGATGGCTCGCGGGTTTGTTCAACATCATTCAGGTGCATGCTCAGGTACCCCTGGCCCTGCTCACGATGGCCGCGACGACGGTGCTGACCTACGCACTCGTCTCCTTCACCATTGGAGTGGTTCGTGGCCACCGGGAGGAGGTCGGTCGACTCCGTGCATATCGGGATGTGCTTGTCCTTCGCAGTCAGGAGTCGGGTGCATTCGTCGAGGACCAGCAGCGACTCTTGCGCGCTGCGCTGGATGACGCAGTCCTTCCCGAATTCCGCGACCTCGTCGAGCGGGTCGAGGCCCTCAGCTACCGACCGATGCAAGAGGAGCTCGTGCAGTTGCGGCTTCGGGTCATCATCACCTCGCAGACACTGGTTCGTCGGGTGGAGGACGGAATCGATCGTGCGGTCGATAATCAGCGAGCGAAGCGGCTGCGCCGTATCGCTCAGGGTCGGCGGACAGACGAGGGATGGCGGAGCATCGTCCTCAATACGTCGGTCCCTCCACGCATGGGGTGCCTCATCGTGGTCGCCTTCGCCATCACAGAACGGGTTCGCGGCTGCGCGAGCATGTCGGTTGTCATGGCGGTTGGGATGGTGCTCGTCGTCCTGACTGGGGCCGCCGTACGCCGGCATACCTCCGGTGAGCCGCCGGGCACTCGCCTAGCGGTGGGCATGGCAACACTTGGAGCACTCCTTCTGGTGTTCTGGGGGGTGACTCGCCTTGAGATTGCCGGCTGCGTGTGGTCAGGATCAACCGGGCTCATCATCACCTCAGGCTGCACGCTCGTGGGCACTCTCGCATTCGCCGGGGTGTCACTTGAGACGGATCGTCAGTTGAGGATCGTGAAGGACGAGCTCCGCGACGCCAACGATGCCTCTCGCGCGGCAATCGCAGCCATGAACGAGACAGGCCGCATGCTCCGTGATCAGGTCGCACATGTCCTGAACGGGGATCTCCAGGGAAGGCTTGCAGCGGTGGCGATAGCCCTCCAGGCCCATATCGACGATCTCGGTCGGGGCGGGCACCCGAGCACCGTGCGACTGGTCGAGCAGGTGACTGCACTGCTGCGCCTCGCGGACCGGGATATCGCGGAGCTCGTCACTGAGCCGGTGCCGCCGCTTCGACTCGACGAGGTGCTGGGCCAACTCCGGAGCCGGTGGTCCGGACTGCTCACCGTCGGCTGGGGCATTGAACCTGCGGCACAAGTGCTGCTTGACGATGACGTGATCCTGCTCCGATGGGCGAGCGAGGTCATTGACCATTCGGTGAGCAACTCGAGCAGGCACGGGGCGGCGACAGCACTGACGGTTCACGTGAGCACCTCGGGGGTGGCGGTCGGGTGGCTCAGAATTCGGGTGCAGGACAACGGATGCGGGCCCTTGCATGACGAGGAGCTGGGTGGGTCGGGTGCTCGATCAGTCGCGGAGCGCCAAGGCTCCTGGGCTCTGCGCGGCCGAGCGGTCGGAGGAGCCGAGCTCACCGTGGACTTGCCGGGAAGGCGATGGTCGAGCGACCACTACGCCTAGCAAGCGACCACTACGCCTAACAATCGGCACACTTCTCGCGGACCGATGGCCATGCGGCCGTAGGCTCTGCCGAAGGGGTAGCTGGAGGTTGCGGTGAAAACGGCGGTGGTCGAGTACTCCTGGCGTGATGCGCTGAGAAGTCGATGGTCGACTTCGCCGCTGATGTGGCTTGTTGCCGCTCCGGTGCAGATCTGCGGAATCGTCATCCGAAACTCCCCCCTCCATCCAGATCACGTCGCGGCACTCGTCGTGCTCGCTGTGATCGCAGAACTCGCGGTGCTGCTCCTGCTCATGCTCGTGGCCCGGCAGCGCTCGTCGCGGGCCCGGCTCCAGTCGATGACCTCCGGTGAGGTGCTCATCGTCTGGGCCGGGTGCGGGGTGCTTCTCACGCTCATCATGGAACTTGGCGTCGATCTGCTCATCGGGGGAGGGGGGCTCGGACCTGGCGCCCGACTGCTGTGGACGACAGGAAGCACGTTCGCCTTGTTCGGTGGTGCCACCATGGTTGGGGCGGGTGTCGTGGAGCGGCAGGCTGACATCGTGCGCCTGCGTCGAGCGAACGATCGAATCATGCAGCTCGGGGCTGCATCGCAACGCTTCGCTGAAGACCAGCGACTCCTCCTCGCTGATGCACTCGACGCAATGGTGATCCCCGTCCTCGAGCAACTCGCAGAGGAGGCAGAGGAACTCAATCGGGCTTCCCAAAGCGACTTGGAGCCGTTGCAGGCTCGGGTCGCCTTTTACTCCGAGACGATCGTCCGTTCCCTTAGCCGGGAGGTCTCGGGCATTACCCCCCAGTGGCCGGAGCCGATGCCGGCGAAGGAGCCGGGAATCGGCTTCACCGTTCGAGGGCTGCTGGACCTACTCATGGCGGCGAGGGTGCGGATCCTTCCGTCCGCGGCCTTCATGGGGGTCGTCCTGTGGACCCAGGTCGTGCCCTCATGCCTCCCGCGTGATGCGTTGGCTTTGGCGAGCTGCACGATTGTGGCCGCTATCGGCCACCTGATGTGCCGATTGGTATCGACCTGCTCGCTCCGGGGGGCAGGGTTGGTCAACATCTTGGTCTATCCGGCGATCGGCGCGTCATTCGCGTGGAGCGCCCGTACGCAGATCGTTGCCTGCGAATGGGAAGGCTCAAACCCTCAATTGCTCGCGGTGGTGAGTATTGGGGTGACATGCCTGGCGCTGATCTCCATGGCGTTCGAAGTGAGCGGGCGTTCACGGGCTGACGCCTCGAAGCTTGCCTCTCGCAGTCGGGTTGGGGAGGCGATGGCGGCGGAGCTGGATCGCGCTGGTGAGAGACTGCGCGATCAGGTGTCACTCGTGCTGCACGGATCCGTTCAAAGCCGCCTGACCGCCGTGGCGCTCGCCCTGCGCGTGCACATGGATGAGGTGAGGGCAGGGGGCCACCCCGATCAGCGACAACTGCTCATGCGCGTGACCGTGCTGCTCGAACTGGCAGTGGCCGACGTGCAGTCGGTGTTCGCCGAGGAGCCGCCTCCCGCGAGCCTTGAAACGCGAATGAAGGCCCTTCGAGGTCAGTGGCTTGGGCTTCTCGACATCACCTGGGGGGAGTCGCCGAGGGCAGCGGAGGTCCTCGGCGCCGATCCCGAATGTGCCGCCTGGGTGTTTGAGATCCTCGGTGAGGCCATCACGAATGCCAGCCGACATGGAAAGGCAGGCTCGGTCCACCTGCGAATCGACGTCGACCATGAGACGGGCACCATGCTCGTCATCAGCGCGACCGACGATGGCATCGGACCGCCGGCTGACCTCCGCGAGGGTCTGGGCACCGAACGGGTGAGGGCCCGCGGCGGATCCTGGGTGCTTGAGTCCAGAATGGAGGGCGGGTCACGCATGACCGTGACGCTCCCAATCCCCTCAGAACGAGGAGTCTCGCTGCAAGGGGATGAACGGTGATGGGCCGCGGATGGATGGGCAGGTGTGCGAGATAACCGACGATGGGCGTCTTGATGCCATGCAAGGAGCGGGGAGATGCGGGATCGTCGCACGAATCCGGGGAACCAGGATCGCGAATCAGGGACAGAAAGGGGGGTGCATGACAGCGAATGATGGCGTGACGGGGTTTCGGACGAAGGTGCTCATCGTCGAGGACGAGGAGTTCACGCGCACGATCCTCGCCGACTCGCTGGCAGCCTCTGGGATGACCGTGCGGTCTGCCGTCTCGGTTGCCGAAGCCCTCGATGTCCTCCTGGATTTCGAGCCGAACGCCGTGGTGACCGATCTTCATCTGGGCCCGGGCCCTGACGGCGTAGACCTGCTCGAGCGCCTCAACCGAGACCTGCCGTGGGTTGGGCAGGTCGTGCTCACCTCGCACACGTCCGTTCAGGTCGCCCTCGGCATCAATCGGCGGATCCCAGAGCGGGCGGTCTACCTCGTGAAGTCTCGCATCACCTCGCTGGCAGATGTCGAGGAGGCGATCTTCGATTCGATCACGCGCACTACGTCCGATGACTCCGTCGCGCCGGATCCTGCCGATGGCCGGTTCGAGTTGAGCGCCTCCCAGGGCGAGATCCTGCGCCTCATGTCCGAGGGCCTGTCGAACGCGGCCATCGCAGCCCGGCGTGAGACAACCCTGCGATCGACCGAGAGCCTCGTCGCACGGACCTTCGCCACCCTTGGACTGTCGAATGACCCGAACGTGAATGCCCGGGTGCTCGCCGTTCGGATGTGGCTCCAGGGCCAGGTGGTCGTCCGCGACCGAGGCTGAGCCCTCGTATCGAGCCGCTGGCCTCGGTAGGTTGAGGGTCGTGCCCTCCCTTCGCGATCAGGTGCTCGACGCGTCCGCATCGCGTGACCGGGTGAGCGATGCCGTGAAGGCGCTGGCCCTCGGGCTCGTCATCCTCGGCCACGGTCTCGCGTGGACGACCACCGCGAGCGGGACTGCCGTCAATACCCTCGAGGCCGCACCGTGGCTGTTCCCGCTCACCTGGCTCCTGCAGATCCTCCCGCTCTTCTTTCTCGTCTCCGGCGACCGAATGCGGTCGGTGGCCCTTGATCCGAGCACCGACGGGGTTCCGCGCCGGGTCGCGCGACTCGTGACCCCGACCCTGCCACTGCTCCTCGTGACCATCGTCGCTGCAGCGGTGATCCCTCTCTTCGCCGACAACGCGATCGCATCGGCCGCGGGCGTCATCCCGGTGCAACTGCTGTGGTTCCTCGGGGTCTACCTCGCAGCGATCGCGCTGTGCCCCATCCTCGTCCGGATCCGCAGGCCATGGCACTTCGCCGCCATGCTCCTCGCGATCGGCGCCGTCGACCTCGCTCGAGTTCGGCTCTGGGATTCGATCGGGTGGGTGAACCTGCTGCTGGCATGGCTCTTCTTCGTCGCCCTCGGGATGCAACTGCCGCGGCTGCGCCAGGTCGGGCGCGGCCTGCTCGCCGCGAGTGCCATCGCCGGGCTGGCCGGGGCCATCGCCCTCGTCGTGATCGGCCCCTACTCCGCGGCGCTCATCTCGACCGATGCGCTACCCGGGATCAGCAATCTCGCGCCGCCCACCATCGTCCTCGTCCTCGTCGGGATCGCGCAGGCATCCCTCCTCCTGCTGGCCTGGCCGCTCCTAGCGAGGTCGCTCGCCCGCGACTCCCTGTGGGTGCCGGTCGCCGTGTTCTCATCGCGGGCAATGGGCATGTACCTGCTTCACATGCTCTTCCTCGCCGCCTGCATCGGTGTGGTCCTCAGCGCCGGCCTCCACCCGACCCCGCTCTCCCTCGCGTGGTGGCTCCTGCACGCGGGCGTGCTGGGCGTCGCAGCGGGTATGGCCTGGTGGCTCGCGCCGACCCTCATCACGGCCGGGAGCCGTGTCGCTGCGACTGCGCGGCGACTCCTGCCCCGAACGTTCGTCGCGTCCGCTGGCCGGGCTCCGGCTCGAGCGTGGCTGGCACTCGCAGGCGTGGCAGGCCTGACACTCCTGCTCGTCAGTGAGTCCGGGGTCGGCTCGTCACTTGAGATCCGAGTCGTGAAGGGCCTCCCGTACCTCCCGGCAGGCGCCGTCATCCTGCTCGTCATCGTCGCCGCGCTCGCGATGCCATCGACGCGCAACGCTGGTACCGTCGCTGAATGAAGCCCGTCAACACCCTCCGGATCATCTCGGCCGTGATCCTCCTTCCGATCCTCCTCCCGATCCTCGTCGGGTGCTCGGTCATCGATGGCTCCGGCGGATCGGGACCCACCGGAGGTGACGGCCTCGATGGATCGTGGTCGTTCGTCGGGGCCGGGACCGCAGGCCCAAGTGGTCTCACCGATCCGTCCTCTGCTCCGGTGACCTTGGAGATCGCCGCGGCCAGTGCGTCGGGATCCGCAGGCGTCAACCGCTACATGTCGACGATCACCGCGACCGCGGAGGGCGCCTTGGCCTTCGGCCCGATCGGCTCGACGATGATGGCGGGGCCGCCGGCAGCGATGAAAGCCGAGCAGGCGTACCTCGCTGCGCTCGACACGGTCACCGGGTACCGCGTCACCGGCGATGAACTGGCCCTGTACGCGCAGGACACCGAAATCCTGCGCTACCTCCGGCAGTAGGCCTCAGCCCTCCTCGATCTCCCGCCGGATGACGGCACGCTGGACGACAGCCGGATCGGATCCGCCGGCGTGGCGCTCGAGCGACGCGAGCGCTCGGCTGATCACCCTGGCCTTGGCGTTCCATGCCTTCGTGCCGGGCCGCCCCGGTGCGATCTCGGCGTGCAGGCCCCGCTCGTGCTGGACGAGGGCGTCGGTCCGAAGGAGGAGCCCCTCGATGCTGTCGGCGTCGGAGGCGAGCCCGAGCCGGCCCTGGGCCGACAGCACCGCGAGCATTCCGGCGACCGAGGTCCTCAGCTGGGCCGCTGTCTGGTCGGCCAGCTGCGTGGCCATTGCCTCGCGAACCAGCTCGTAGCGGGGGTCCTGCGGGCTCAGCTCGACCGCGACCCCGACGCCCGTCATCACGGAGGCCGCGCCGGTGAGGGCGGTGAGCGTCGCGATCCCCCCGACCATGCCTCCGGGGCCGAAGGTCGCGAGGGTGCTCGCGATCGCCGCGGCGCCGGCCAGGCCCGCGGGAACGGCAATGGCGAGGCCAACTCCGGTGGCGGCCAGCATTCCGATGCCGGCCGTGATGAGGACCGGACCCCAGCGGAAGCCGGATTCCTGAAGCGCTGCCTTGGCCTCCTTCACCGCCGCAATCACGGCCTGCGCCAGATCTGGCCCGGAGTGCTCCGATGACGGGCGCCTCACCTGCTCGAACAGGGCCTCGAGTGCCTCGTGGCCATGTGAGCCGGCGATGTCGAGGTCGAAGGGGGGCAGGGCCGGGGCGAGGAGGAAGTCGACGCCTGCGACGACGAGCTGGGAGTCCGACATCTGGCCGCGCACGAGCCCGGCCGCGTGGATGAGCAGATCGGCTTCCGTCGGAGCCCTCGACGGATTGAGCGGGCTGAGCTCGCTCACCTCACCGGCGAGGGTGTCGTGCCTTCTTCGGATGTCGTCGACCGTCCGCCGCGCGAGGACCCGGCGCGCCGCATCCAGATTCCGGCGGAACCCCCACTTGCCCGTGTCGCAGGTGGCCCATAGCTGCTGGGTGTAGGCGAATCGCAGGAGGAGCGGATCCCAGCGTGGGTCGAGCCGGCGGGACGGCACCCCCACCGATCGCTCCCCGGCGCGGTCGCCGAACATCTTGAAGCCCACGGCGGCAGCGACGACCGGGTGGCTCATGTAGCCGGTGAGGCTGTGCGACGCACCCGTGTTGACCGGGGCATCGAGGGCGGCCTTGAAGAAGGGGCTCGCGCCGCGCCCGATCGTGATGATGTCGCCCGGATCGTAGACATTGAGCCAGGACAGGACCCGGTCGGATGGGAAGCCTGCGGCTGTGTCGATGCCGTGATGATGTGCCCGCAACGCCTTCACTCCCATGGGCGACCCGATGGTCACGAGGAGGTCGATCTGCAGGCCCGGAGGCAGTCGCGTGAGGAGGTCGATCATGAGGATCGACCCGAGGCTGTGGGCGACGACGGTAATCCGCCCGGTCTCGGGCAGGGCGCCGAGGACTGCCCGCCATGCGGCATGCCGGTGTCGGCTTGACCCCCGGTACGTCGCGACCGCCTCCATGGTGCCGGCAATGGCATCGGGAAGGGGGGTGTCGCTCACGAGGCCCGCGTGCAGCGGCCGCGGGTTGTTTCGCGACCGTTCGATCGCCTCGGCGAGGGCCTCGCGCCGCACGAGGTAGTCGGCCCAGTTCGCGTGCCGGGTTCGCGGCTCGGGCTCGATCCACTCGATCGCCGGGGTGTGGCCCTCAGCGCCCTCGAGCAAGGCGACGAGATAGTCGGCCTCGATGATCCGGTCGCCGTGCGCGCCGATGACCGGATATCCCAGGGCGCTCAGGCCCGAGTTGAGCGGGCCGAGCCAGGACTGCCGCGACTCGAACCCGCCCTTGCCATGCACGAACACGATGGTCCGGCCGACGGTCATGGCGCATCCCTTCGGTGATGCCGGCTTGATCCGCGTGCGCTTGCGTGCTTGATCCGCGAGTGCTTGATCCGCGAGTGCGTGCCATGCTCGCGCAGCAGCCTTATGCTGGAAGCCCGCCTGCCCGGCACACCTGGGGCGGTGTTCCGACGATAGTCCCACAGGAGGAGCAATGTCCCGTCGCGCCCAATCCGTTCGCCGATCGGGCGGGACGATCGCTGTTGCGGCGCTCGCCGTCGCCGTCCTGTCGTCGTGCATGAACATCAACTACTCGCTCGTGGCGAACCCTGACGCGACGGTCAGCGGAACCCTGCAGCTGCAGGTTGCCAAGGAGGCTGCCTCAATGCTCGGCATCGCCACGGCCGAGGACCTCGCCACCCAACTGCAATCGGGGGAACTCACCGACGCAGGAGACTCCAAGGTCCTCGACAACTGCGTGCCGGGGTCGTCTGAGACCTACATCGTCTTGGACTGCGGCGTCACGAACGCACCACTCACCGACATTGACGATGGCTGGAGCCTGGTCCGCGAGGGCGACACGCTCGTCATGCACGTGCGGACCGACAGCGGAGCGACGGGGGAGGAGCCCACCGTCGACCTCGGGGAGGTCACGATCACAGTGACGTTCCCCGGCGACGTCGTCAGCGTCGAGGGCAACGGGGTCACGAAGACGGCGCCCGACACCATCGTCGCGAAGGGGTCGATCGACGAGACCTTGGACTTCACCGTGACAGCGTCGGCGCTGGGCGCCGGCGCGGGTGGCATGAGCCCGATCTGGATCCTCCTCGTCGGGTTCATCGTCGTCATCGGCGCCCTCGCGCTCCTACTGTTCCTTCGGCGCCGGAGCGCATCGCCAGCGCCGGTCCCGGCCGATGGCGAGAAGCCGGCCGACGAGGGGACGCAGGTCGACGACACGAAGCAGGTCGACTAGCCTCACCGCATGCCCATCGCCACCGGAGACCGCATCCCTTCAGTCGACATCCGCCTCATGATCGATGGGGTCCCCGCCGTTGCGTCTGCGGCAGAGGTGCTCGGCCATGGCCAGGTCGTCCTGTTCGCTGTGCCCGGGGCATTCACGCCCGGGTGCTCGACTCGCCACCTGCCCGGCTACATCGAGCGGGCGGCGGAGATCTCCGCGAGGGGCGTCGACGTGATCGCCTGCATCTCGGTGAATGACGTCTTCGTCATGGACGCGTGGGGCAAGGCGCACGGCGTCGCCGAGACGTTCACGATGCTCGCCGACCCCGATGCCGCGTTCACGAGGGCGATCGGGATGGAGATCGACGCGTCGGGCTTCGGCCTGGGCGTGCGATCGAAGCGCTACGCCATGGTCATCAGCGAGGGCGTCGTGACGACGCTGCTCGAGGAGGAGAACGGGCTGTCGATCATGAACAGCACCGCCGAGTGCGTGCTCGAGCGGCTCTGACAACCCCTCATCTCTGCCCCGTCAGACCATGTCCGGGTAATGCAACCGCACGACCTCCGGATAGCTGCGCACGTAGTAGTTCCACATCTGCTCGCCGAAAACCGGTGCCGGCGTGCTCGTCGTGCCCGACCCGCCAGCGAGCAGCTCATCGCGCTTTGCCATGAAGGCGGCATCGCGGTGGCGGGGGCTCGCCTGAACAGCCTCGGCGAATCTCGGGTCGAGGGCGATGGGGTCCAGGCTCGTGCGCAGGTCGGGGCCGTGGAAGTACGCCGACGAGTAGCGCTGGGATGACGTGATGACCCGATGGGTGGTCGCGACGAGGTAGTTGCCGGTCATGGACTGCAGCATCTCGCCGAGGTTGATGACGAAGGCGCCGGGCGTGGGCGGGACATCGATCCAGTCGCCGTCGGGGTTCAGGGCCTGCAGCCCGCCGACCCCGTGCTGGAGCAGGATGGTGAGAAAGCCCGCATCGTGGTGCCCGTTGACGCCGGCCTGGCCATCTGGTGTCGGCGGGTATGAGATGAGCTTGGCGAAGGAGAGCGGCCGCTCCCCGAAGACGGTGCGAAATGCGCGGGGCTCGAGGCCCAGGCCCACGGCGAGCACCTCCATGAGCTCATCGGCGAGGGCGCCCATTCGCTCGAGGAACTCGCTGACGATCGAGTGGAAGCCGGGGAGCACCGATTCGGGAAGCCACTGATTGGGTCCGTCGAGTCGCAGGTACGCCGGCAGTGCGTCGGGTGCGTAGGGCGAATGCTCGGTGGACAGGTCGAGCTGCTCCCGGTAGTCGACCCGGTTGTCGGTGAGCTCTGCGCCGACCTGCTCCCAGCCGCGAAAGTGCGGCGACTGGCGCTTGTCGATGAGGGCCTTGGCCGAGCCCGGCAGAGCGAAGAAGGATTCGAGGGCTGCGAAGTAGGCGGCGATGAACGAATCGTCGATGCCGTGATCGATGAGGGTGAAGAAGCCCACCTCGTGGCAGGCGCCGACGACCTGCTCGGCGAACGACTGCCGGCCGTCGGGCCCTTGCCGCCACTCGGTGAGCGAGACGACAGGGATGTCGGTGAAAGCGGTGTCTGATGCGAGCGATGTCCCGGTCACCCTTGGAACCTACCCCATGGTGGCCTGGAGGCCTTCGAAGAGGAGCCAGGCTCCGAAGGCGAAGAACAGCACGGCAGCGCCGATCCGGATGACCCGCTCCGGCAGCGCCTTGCCCAGCAGGGCTCCCACGCCGATGGCGAGCGCATCGGCGGCGACCATGCCCAGTGTCGAACCGATCCAGGTGCCGAACCAGCCCTCTGTCGTGGCGAGCGTGACGGTTGCGAGCATCGTCTTGTCGCCGAGCTCGGCGAGGAAGAACGCGATCGCGACGGCGAAGAACGCCGACCGGGTGCTGCGCTGGGCCTTGGTCTCCTCCTCCTCGCTGAGCTTGTCCCCGCGAAGGGTCCACAGGCCGAAGGCGATGAAGGCGACGCCGGCAAGGATGCTGATGGGCCCTGTTGGCAGGGCGAGGCCGACGACGTTGCCGAGTGCCACCGAGAACAGGTGGACGACCGCGGTCGCTGCGGTGATGGCGCCGATGACCGTCCAGAATCGATAGCGCGTCGCGAATGTCATGGCCATGAGCTGGGACTTGTCGCCGAGCTCCGCGACGAAGATGACGACGAAGCTCAGGAGGAATGCGTTCATGGGGTTCGGATTCCTCAGGTTCTGTCGCAAAGGTCGGGCAGGTGCGGACGGGACCACACGCTATCGGGCCCAGCGCCGTCACCATGGCCGCGCGCGTGAAAGCACGGTTATGACGCGTGATTGGAGGCAGAATGAGGGGATGAGGGTTGACTGCGCAGGTCGGCATGGGTGGCCCATCGCGTCGCACGGAAGGGGCATCGCGCTGCAACTGATCGTGGTGCTTGCCTGCAGCGGGCTCGTGACTGCATGCTCGGGGAAGGGTCCCACCGGGGTCCCGACTGCCAGCGCGACCGCGGGCCCCGCGGTCTTTGACGACGCGGTGATCGTCTACGACTTCTATGACTCGTCCGTGCCGCCTCCCTATCACCGGAGCCTGGAGCTCACCGTCGATGAGTCCCAGTCGCGGCTCGTCATCGACAGCTACGGCGACGTGCTCGCGGACGAGTCGCGGCCCACCCCTCCCGAGGTCTGGAGTGCCCTCATCGACGGGCTTGCACCACTGGCGGCGCTACCGATCGACGAGGCGCAGGAGGGGTGCGTGGGCGGGACAGGGGAGCGGGTGCGCGTGTCTTCGGGTGGGCAGGTGATCGTTGACCTCGCCGTTGACGAGTGCGCCGGGAGCAATGAGCTCGTGAGCGTTGCCATCGGTGCGTGGATCAATCCGGCACGTGAGGTCTTCCCTACGACGCAGGAGCTCGCACCGCGCTGACCGATCATGACCGGACGCACGTGATCGCGCAAGCACGTCCGCCCTTCGCCTGACCCGTCAACGAGCGTCGGCCGAGGCTACCGTTGGACGGACGTTGATCCGGGGCCGTCGGGCGCCGGGCCTCGTGGATTCGGGACTGGGGCGGGGGCGGACATGTCAGCGGAAGCGCGCAGTTCGGGCCCTGACTACGTCGTGGGAATCGGGTCCTCCGCAGGAGGCCTCGAGGCCCTCGAGGGGCTCGTGTCCGCACTTGAGCCCGGGCACCGCGCATCGATCGTCATCGCGCAGCATCTCGCGCCGCAGCACCCGAGCTTGCTCACCGACCTCCTCGCGCGCAACACGTCGCTGAAGGTCGTCACGGCGGTTGATGACACCCCCCTGGAGGCGGGCGTGATCGCCATCGCTCCGCCCGGCCACGACATCCTCGTGACCGAAAGCACGATCAGGGTGGTCGATAACGAGTCCGAGATCGGGCCGAAACCGAACATCGATCGCTTCCTCGATTCGATCGCCCAGACCTGGGGCGAGCGCGGGGTCGGCGTCATCCTCTCCGGCACCGGCACCGACGGCGCCTATGGCATGCGCGCCATCAAGGCGGCCGACGGCCTCACGATCGTGCAGTCGCCGCAGACTGCGAAGTTCGAGGGCATGCCTCGGGCCTCCCTCGCGTTCGGCGTGGGAGACCTCGTGATCACGCCCTCGGAGATTGGCGAGCGGATCAGCCGTCTCGGTTCCGCCGAAGCCGACTGGGTCGGTGAGATCCTGTTGGTTCCGGGACCCGACGTCATGACAAGCATCATCGCCGAGGTCAGGAGATCGACCGGAGTCGACTTCTCTCGCTACAAGGAGTCGACGCTCCAACGGCAGATCCAGCGGCGGATGACGATCCTGCAGGTGGCCGACATCGACGACTACCTTCCGCTGCTCCTCGCCGATCAATCCGAGTCCCTTGCACTGATGAACGGGATGCTCGTCACGGTGACCTCGTTCTTCAGGGATGCCGACGCCTTCGCCGCACTCCGGGAGCAGCTGCGCCCGCTGGTCAGCGAGTTCCCCCCAACCCAGCAGATGAGGATCTGGGTCCCGGGATGCGCGACGGGCGAGGAGGTCTACTCCATCGCGATGATCGTGAGCTCGCTGCTCGGGGATCCCATCGACCTGGCCAATCGACTGAAGATCTTTGGCACCGATCTCGATGAGGCGGCGCTCGGGGTGGCGCGCCGCGGCGCCTATCCGATTGTCTCCCTGTCGAGCGTCCCCGAGGAATTGAGGCCCCGCTACCTCATTGCTTCACAGCAGGGCGTCGAGGTCACGTCCGAGCTTCGTGATGTCGTCGTCTTCGCCCGGCACAACGTCGCCCAGGATCCCCCGTTCGCCCGGCTCGACGTCATCTCGTGCCGCAACACCCTCATCTACTTCACCGCGCCGCTCCAGCACCGGGTGCTGCAGATGTTCGCCTACGCCCTTCGACCCGGGGGCCTGCTCTTCCTCGGCGCCTCCGAGGCACTCGCCGCTGACGCGGCCGGATTCGACACGATCGACGCCGTGCATCGCATCTTCGTGCGCACGCGCGAGATGGTGACGCCGCGCAGGGCGTACCTCCCCGGCCCAGTCCCGCGGATTCGTGAGGCAGCACGGCAGCCGCTGAGGCTCACTGCGGACACCATCCTGCCCCTCGACACCCACCTTTCGGTGCTAGAGGCGCTGGCCTGGACCCGGAATGCGCCGTGCCTCGTGCTGAACGAGCGGCACGAGGTCGTGGAGGTCGTCGGCGACGTCCAGCAGTTCTGTCGGATCCCGCAGGGCAGGCCGTCTGTCGCCGTCGCATCGCTCCTGCGTCCGGAGTTCGAATCCGAGGCTCGGGCGCTCCTCCTCGTGCTTCGGTCGAAGGGCGAACGGGTGTCGAGTCGGCCCCTGCTGGTCGCCGGCGCCGAGCACGCCACGCGGATGGTCGCCGCCCCGCTCATCGTCGGGGAGCGTGTCATGACCGTGCTGGAGTTCGTCGCCGAGGACATCGAGGTCGCTCTACCTGTCCAGATAGGCGATCGTGGGCCTGAGTTCGACGCGGAGCTGGCCCGGCTCGAGCAGGAACTCGTGAAGAGCCAGGAGTCGCTCGAGGGATCGCTGTCGGATCTCGAGACGGCGCATGAGGAATTGCTCGCGTCGAATGAGGAGCTCCAGGCGTCGTCGGAGGAACTGCAATCCTCTTACGAGGAACTCGCGACCTCGAATGAGGAGCTGCAGGCGAGCAATGAAGAGCTCTCGACTGCGAACATCGAGCTCCGCAGCCGGGCCGATGAGCTTGACCGCAGCCGCCGTCAGTCCGATGCGCAGCTCTTGGATTTCGAGCGGGTCACCGATGCACTAGAGGAGGTCGTCTGGCAGCGCGATCCCACGCTCGGCAGGCTCCTGTATGTGAGCAAGGGAGTCGAGCATCTTTTGGGGGTGACCGTCGAAAGCCTTGGAAGTGACGCGGACCGAATCGATGAATTCATCGTCGAGGAGGACCGTGATCGGGTCATGTCGGCGAGGGGGGACGGACGCCGGCCGTGGTCGGTCGAATTCCGCGTGCAGGCGACCGATGGCACGGTCCGATGGGTCACTGAGCGGGCATCGCTCGTCACCGATGTCACCGGCGGCGACCGAGTCGTCGCAACGATGGTCGACATCACCGAGCAGGTGCGCAGTATGGAGAGCGAGCACGATCAGCGCATCGTCTTCGAGGCGGTCTTCCGAGCCCCGTTCGTCGGGGTGGCCATCATCGACAGTGATGAGCGCATCCTCCTGGCCAATGATCAGCTGTGTGAGCTGCTGGGCTACGCCGCCGACTCCATCCTGGGCGTGCCCCTAGCTGCCCTCGGCTATGTCGCCGCGGAGAATGCAGTCGACGACGCTCCCTCCGTCGGTGCGGGCGCGGCGGAGAACGCGAACGGGAACGCGAACGGGAACGCGAACGGGAACGGCTGGCAGCATCAGAACGTGGGCGGGCTCCCGGCGCGCCAGCTCATCCGCCGCGACGGATCCTCGTGCTGGGCGAATGTCGAGGTTCACGTCCTCAATGGCGGAGTGGGCAAGGCCTCATCGATGTTCATCGTCCGCGACGTCACTGAACTGCGCGAGCAGACCGTTGAGCTTTCGCGGCGTGCGAGCACCGATGCCGGGACCGGCCTGCTCAACCGTGACCACTTCCAGCAGACCCTTGCCCGCCACATGGCCAGGTGCGAGACCCAGGGAACATCAGTTGCACTCGTCTGGGTCGACATCGACCAGTTCAAGGACGTCAACGACCGCTACGGTCATGCCGCAGGCGATGAGGTGCTGCGCTGCAGCGCCGAGCGGATGGAATCCACGGTGCGATCCAATGACATCGTCGGCCGGCTCGGCGGGGATGAATTCGGGGTCATCCTCGCCCACTTCGAGTCGGCTTCAGAGCTCGAGGTGGTGCTCGAGCGGATGCTCATGGCCCTTCGGTTGCCGATCTCCGTCGGAGAGGCAGACGTCGTCATCTCAGGCAGCATGGGAGTGGCGGTGTACCCCGAGGACGGACTCACCCCCGAGGATCTCATGAGGTCGGCCGACGCAGCGATGTACGCCATCAAGAAGCGAACCGGCGACGGGTACGAGTACTTTCGCGCGGACCTCACCCGGGAGGCGGAGATCCGCCGTCACCTGCGCTCGGACCTCGGCGACGCGATCCGCGATGAGGCCTTCTCCCTCCACTACCAGCCCATCGTCTCGGCGGTCAGCGGCGAGGTGTGGGGCGTTGAGGCGCTCATGCGCTGGCATCGCGACGGCGAGATCGTCGCGGCAGAGGAGTTCATTGCCTTCTGCGAGTCAACCGGGCAGATCCGGGCCCTCGCACCTCTCACCTTCCGCAGGCTGCGGGAGGACCTCGAGGTATTCCGGGCGAGCGGAAGCGAGGTCGGCCGGGCCTGCGTGAACGTCTCGGTCTCGCAGCTCGAGGACAAGGACTTCACCTCCCTCATGAAATGGTGGCCGTCCCCGACAGGGCTCTCCGGGGTCGTCATGGAGATCACCGAGTCCATCTTCCTGCCGGATCACCAGCGCTCCTTCAACGCAATCGAGCTGCTCAGCAGGCTCGGAGCAGAGATCAGCGTCGACGATTTCGGTTCCGGATACTCCAATCTCATGCTCCTAGAGGCGCTGTCGCCGAAGTGCATCAAGCTCGACAAGTCGTTCCTCGGGACGCGGGCCGGTTCGCGCAACGGCAGGGAGCTGATCACCGCCGCCGTCGACATGGGGCATGCGCTCCAGTCCATTGTCATCGCAGAGGGGATCGAGACCGACGATCAGTTGCATACGGTCCGCGAGATCGGCGCCGATCTCGTCCAGGGATACGCGATCGCCATGCCGATGCCCCGTGATGAGCTCATCGAGTGGCTTCGCGACCGGAGCCCTGTCGCTGCCGGACCCGCGTGAGAGGCGACCGCATCCTCATTCACTAGCAGGTCAGTGGCCGGTCACCACCTGGTCAGCCGATACTCGTTGGGACGGCGGGCGTCTGCCGCCCCGTGGGTTGAGGAGTGACGATGATGCGACGCCGAAGGGTGGGCGCTACTGCGCCGGCCAGCAGGCTGGTGCTTTCCGCGGTTTCGATGGGCGTCGTGCTCCTTGCAGCCCTGCTGATTGCCGCCGTGCTGATTGCCGCCGCTCCTGGGGCGGCAGCCAGCCCTGTCGTGGCGACGGAGCCCGGCGACCGGGCGCAGGTCATCGAACGGTACCGGTCGGTGCTGGAGCCGCTCCTGCGGATCCCGACCGGATTCTCGGGCAATGTCGCGGGCTGCGACCCCGGGACCATCTCGCAGGCGAATGCCGATGCCACGCTGGCGGCGGTGAACTACGTGCGCGGCCTGGCCCAACTGCCACCCGTGGTCCTCAACCCGAGAAGGAGCGCAGAAGCCCAGGCATCCGCGCTCATCATGGCCGCGAACGGCTCGCTCACGCATGCCCCCGAGAAGGACGCAAGATGCTGGACGAAGGCCGGGTACGACGGAGCAAGCCATGGCAATCTCTCCCTCGGCTGGTCGGATCCCCCCGCCGCGGTACCGCAGTCGACCGGACCCCGCGCTGTCCTCGGCTACATGGAGGATCCGGGCGCCTCGAATGACTTCGCCGGCCACCGGCGCTGGCTGCTCTGGCAGGGGCTCGCGGAGATCGGCACGGGCGACACCGACGTCTCGAACACGATCGTCGTGATCCCCGAGGACTTCGCGGCCCACCGAGGCACGGCCTGGGTGCCGTGGCCGTCAGCCGGCGCCTTCCCCCGCGAGCTCGAGCCGAGCGGGCGCTGGTCGCTCTCCTACCCGAACGCCGACTTCAGTCGTGCCCGGATCAAGATGACCGGACCTGACGGCACGTCGATCAAGGTGCGCGTGAATCCGATCCGAAGCGGCTACGCGGACAACACCATCGTGTGGGAGGCGGCGCTGCCGAGTTCCTACCGGTCGGCCCCCGACGTCGACTATCCGGTGACTGTCACGGTCTCAGGCGTGCGCCTGCCCGGCGGCAAGGTGGTGAAGCGGACGTGGACGACGACCCTCGT
Organism: Actinomycetota bacterium; assembly: GCA_009699015.1. Classification (GTDB taxonomy): domain Bacteria; phylum Actinomycetota; class Actinomycetes; order S36-B12; family S36-B12; genus WLND01. The sequence goes on from WLOY01000005.1 coordinate 39,755, forward strand.
CCGGGCGACATCGGGCCCATCGCTGCGTGCTCGGCCCGGTGGACTCGAGGCTGTCCTCGTGCGACGGTGATAGGTACCATCGAGGCCTGCACAGGGGCCCACTCCTTCACGTTCAGCACGCGCAGTCTTCGGATCAGCCAATCGACAGGGAGCACATGATGTCCAGTCCTGAGAAGTCCAGCGAGTCGATCGCCTACCTGCCCGGCGCGAGTGCCAATGACAACGCGCCGGGATTCGCCCCCGTGCCGGCGGGCGTCGAGCCACCGGTCGCCGAGGCCCCTGCTGCAGCGGCCGAGGAGGTGCCCGAGGCAGATCCGCAGGCGCGGCTCGCCGAACTCGAGAGCAGGCTCGCCGAGATCGCCGCCGACCGGGATGACCTCCGCGCGCAGCGAGACAAGCTCCGCGATGAGGTGCTCGAACTACCGGAGGAGCTCGAGGCCATCGCGAACTCGCGGGCCTTTCGCATCATGAAGTCCGGCCCGCTCCTTGCGATGCGCCAGCCGCTCTCGACCCTGCTCGTCGTCAGCAGCATGGGCCTGCTCACGAACCTGTGGTCGTTCACGCCGGCCGCGACATCGATCTACATCGGTGTCGGCTCCGTCGTCCTCCTCGTGTCGGCGCTCCAGTTCTGGGCCAGCCACGACTGATCGCCCGGTCCGCGGTCGGCGCCGGCCCGACCGTTCGGGGCGTTCCTAGGGCTGGGCAACCGCTCCCGCGCTCTCACGCCCGTTGCGGTCGACCGCGGTCACGACGTAGGAGGAGTCCGTCGACACGGCGTCGGCCCTGCCCGGATCGGTCCAGGTCATCGCCTCGCCCGTCCGGCGCACGGTCGCGACGAGGTTGCGCGCATCGGCGAGGTCGCAGGCGCCCGGTGACGATCCGGGGATTCGGTAGATCGCGTACGAGGCCGCGGACGGGTCGGACCCCGTCCAGCGCAGCGATCCTCCGTTTCGGCTCACCGCCGTGACCTCCTGCGGCGCCGATCCCTGCGAGTCGCCGACGACGGGGAGCAGTGCGGGTCGGGTGTACCAGCGCTTGACGAGTGCGGTCGTGGTGCCGCGCCGATCGGCGAGAACGTCCTTGGCCGAGAAGTAGATGTTGCCGACGACCTCGGGAATCTGGGCCGTGACGCCAAGGTGGCGGCTCAATTCCTGGCGCTTGCGCCACTGTCGATTGGTGCTCGTGCCGGCCCGGTAGGTGGCCTCGCCGATGTAGAGGCCCACGTTGTGCCCGAGTGCGGCCGCCGACGCGACCTCGCGCGCCCACCAGCGTGCGATCGTCCCGTACCGCGCGATCTTGAATCCCCGGGTCCAGTAGATCTGCGGCGCCACGTAGTCGATCCAGCCCTCGCGCACCCAAAGGCGGGAATCGGCGTAGAGGTCGTCGTAGGTCTCGATGCCGGCCTTCGTCTTGGATCCCTCGGCATGGGTCGAGTCGTTGCGCCAGACCGCGAAGGGCGACACCCCGAACTGCACCCACGGCTTGACCGCGTTGATGCGGTCGTGGAGTCCCTTGATCAGGGCATCGATGTTCGCCCGCCGCCAGTCGGCCTTCGATGGGAAGGCACCGCCGTAGGCGGCGAAGGCCTTGGCGTCGCGGAAGGGCCGGCCCGACCCGGGGTACGGGTAGAAGTAGTCGTCGAAGTGGACGCCGTCGACGTCATAGCGAGTGACGGCATCCATGATCGCGTTCGTGACGAACTCGCGGACTTCCGGGATCCCCGGGTTGTAGTAGAGCTTTCCGTCCTTGCGCACGATCCAGTCCGGGTGGGCGCGCGCGGGGTGGCTCGGTGCGAGCTTCCCCAGCTTGGCGTTCATGCTCACCCGATAGGGGTTGAACCAGGCGTGCAGGTCGAGGTTTCGCTTGTGGGCCTCGTCGACGGCGAAGCGAAGCGGGTCGTAGCCCGGATCGTTGCCCTGCTTGCCGGTGAGCCAGGTGGACCAGGGCTCGAATGACGATGGCCAGATGGCGTCGGCCGCTGGCCTCACCTGAAGGACGACCGCATTGAAGTTGTTCTTGACGGCGAGGTCGAGCCAGGCGCGCAGCTCGGCCTGCTGGGTCTCGGCGGAAAGGCCCGGACGGGAGGGCCAGTCGACGTTCGCGACGCTGGCGATCCACATCGCCCGGAAGTCGTGCTTCTTGAATCGGGGGTCGACCGGGCAGGCGCCGGGTGCGGGGAGCTCGACCTGTGGCACGCGGGCGCTCGCGGGCGGGGCTGGGGCGATGCCGGTGCTGAGCGCGACGACTGCGAGGCCGGCTGCTGCGATGAACGCGGTGACGAATCGGTATGGGCGTGCGGACGGGAATGGGTGCGGCGGATTCATGGCGATTCGATCCTACGTCGAAATCGCGCGAATCCCATCGCTCAATCGCGCGCCTTGCGGGCGACGATGATGTCGCGCTGGATCGCCTGGTCGACGCGATGACTGAAGCCCCCCTGCGGGCCGGGCTCGACCACCCGCAGGCCGGCGGACTCGAGGGCGGCCGCGGCATCGTCGCGCCTGGCCACGTGGGTATTCCAGGCGATGCCGACCGCCCCGCCCGGCCTCAGCACCCGGGCCCAGGCGGGTGCGTTGTCGGCGATGAGCTCGAGCGGGCTCCTCGAGAGCTCACGGCCCTTCGTGCGGCTGCCGTGCTGCACGCCGTATGGCGCATCCGTCACGACGAGATCGACGGACGCCGGTCGGAAGAACTCGGGGAGCGAGGAGGTGTCGGCGTTCACGACGTCGAGCCGCTGGACGATCCCGGCCCTGTAGTCGTCCTTGCTCGCGGCGAACGAGAGCTCCAGCCGGCGTGCGACGACGCGGCGGTCGCGCCGAACGGGCCCGTACTCCACTCGGTGCTTGAGCCGCTTCTCCTTCATCCAGCGCTGGATGAACACCGCGTAGGCATCGACATCACGCTCGTCGATCTCGATGCCGTAGGCGTCCCAGCCGTACATGAGCGCCTGGTTGAGCGTCGTTCCCCTGCCGCAGAGCGGGTCGAGCACGGTGAGGCTGCGGTCGAGCATGCGGGCCGCGAAGTCGGAGGCGAGGACCGTCACGTTGAGGAGGAGCTTCGTGAACTGCTCATTCGTCTTGCCGGAATACTTCTGGATGGTGATGAGGTCGTCGTCGAGGCGGTCGAGGCCTTGCGCGGTGACCGGGCGCAGCAGGCCGTCCTCGACCGCGAACAGGGCGTACAGCGACGAGAGGTTGGCAAGGTGCGCGATATCCCGGTCGCCGAGGTCGTCGCACTCGAAGGTCACGTAGGGCACGCCGCCGATGATCTCGGCTGCGATCGCGTCGATGCGCCCGCCGAGGACCGAATCATTGAAGGCGGCCAGCTCGGCCTGGGTCAGGGCGATGGCGGCATCGGCGTAGACCCGGTTGGCGGAGGGGAGGATGAGGACGGCGTAACGGCTCATCGAGCCGGGGCCGATCTGTCAGTCTTCACGGGTACATCATCCAATGGGGCCGCCTTCGTCCGATTGGGGCACCATCCCCCGATGGGGGCGCGGCACTCCTAGGGTTGAGTCCGCTGAATCGAGCCGAACGGCCGGATCGAGCTGCAGGCAGGAGGAATGGTGGGCGAGGACGACATGCTGATCAAGGCCCCGATGCGGTGCCGGCCGATGGGGCTGACGATGGTCGATGGCTTCCTCGACGGCCCTGACGTGGACCGCGCGTACGAGGTCGTGTCGGAGTCGGACTACGCGATGATCGGCCGGGTCGAGAGCAGCAGGGAGAGCCTGCGATTCCAGATCGCCAGCCCCGATGCCGCGCAGGACGAGCACCGGCTGGTCGAGGGCGAGGACGGCGAGCCCGTCGGCGTGCTCGTGATCGAGCGCGATGCCGCAGCGAGGCTGGTGTTCGCCGATGCCTACTGCCTTCCGGGCCTGGAGGCCGATGTGCTCGCCCCGCTCGCCGCGATGGGGATCGCTGCAGGTGGCCGGCTGAGCCAGGGGGAGCCGGGCTGGCAGATGGAGGCCGGGGTGCTCGCGAAGGACGTTGCCGCGTGCGCCGTGCTCGAGGCGAGCGGCTATCGCCCGGTGCGTCGATTCTGGCAGATGGGCATCGGCCTCGCTGGTTACCCGTTGGGGGAGCCCGCGGCGCCGCCGGGGGTGACGAGGTCTGTCGCCGCGAGCGAGGGTGATCGGCGGCTGCTCCATTCGATCCATGAGTCGGCCTTCGCCGAGCATTTCGGGTCCGTTGCGCGCCCCTATGAGCAGTGGCTGGCCTGGCACAAGGACCGGCAGGACGCAGCGCCCGACCTGTGGTGGCTGGCCTGGCTCGACGGCGAGCCGGTCGCCGAGATAACGCAGGATCACTCCCGCGATGGAGTGAATGCCGCGTACGTGCGAAGCCTCGGCGTGGCCCCGAGTGCCCGGGGGCTCGGTATCGGCCGATGGCTCCTGCAGTGCGCATTCGCCGAAGCGGCCCGGCGTGGCCGCGAGCAGGCATGCCTCACGGTCGACAGCGACAACACGACCGGCGCGACTGCGCTCTACGAATCGGCCGGCATGGCCTCCGAAGTCGTCATCGACCTGCTCCGCCGGCCGGTTGGGGCGTCGGGCTGACCTAGGCGTGCCTGCCGGGGGAGAATGCCATCGTGGAAGCGGCGATTCCCCTGGCATTCACGGCAGCCTGGGCAAGCGGTATGAATCCGTACCTGCTTGTCTTCCTCATGGGCATCCTCGGGAGGGTCACCGAGCTCGACGTCCCCGTCGCGTTCGAGCGGGCCGACGTCCTCCTCGTCTTCGGGGTCCTCGTCGTCATCGATGCGATCGCGGACAAGATCATGTGGCTCGACTCGGCGTGGGATGTCTTCAACACGGCAATCCGCCCGGTCGCCGGCGGCGTCGTGGCGCTGCTCATCGCCTCGCCGACCGTGGACCTGCCGAGTGCGGTGATCGCGGCGGGCGGCGGCATCGTCGCGCTCATCACCCACTTCGCGAAGGCGACGACGCGGCTGGCGGTGAACGCCTCGCCGGAGCCTGCGAGCAATGTGGTGGTGTCCGTCGCGGAGGACGCCGCGATCGTCGGCGTCGTCATCACCGCGATCTTCAACCCGTGGATCGCGGCGGCCATCGCAGCCGCCCTGTTCACGGCGGCGGTGGTCATCGCCCTGGCCCTTGCCGGAACCGCGAGGGCAGCCCTGCGCAAGCGAAGGCAGCGCAAGGCCCAATCGACCAACCCAACCCCACCCCCCGTTTCATCCGGCCCCGAATCCGGGTCAGGTGAATGAATATCGGTCAAACGGCATCGGATTCGTGCGTCTGCCCCGGAATCCGGGTGAAATGACGTGGGTGGTGGCGCTTGGCAGATAGCTACCGCAATCGGTCGGCCGCCGACTTCGACCGGTCGTCATGCCCCGTCCGATGGGCAGGACTCAAATTGATTGCTGTGGCACCGTTGTGGAATGCCGGAATCTTCCGCGCCAGCCGAGGCCACTTCGCTGATGCTTGCCGCCGCCGTGGCGGAGTCGGTCGCCGACGCCGTCATCGCCTACGAGCCGGACGGCACGATCGCCTGGGCATCGCCGTCGCTCACGCCAGTGCTCGGCTGGGACCCGGCGAAGGTCATCGGAACGCGCCTGAGAATCGCGACGGATGAGGACGCGGCTAAAGCAGCGGAGATTACTGCCGAGGCCATGTCATCCGGGGCGCAGACGGCGCGCGCTCGGCTGAGGTCACGCCGCGCCGACGGGACGATCATCTGGACTGACACCCACTCGCGGCTCGTCCGCGATCCCAGCGGGACGGTGACCTGGATCGTCGCGTCCATCCGCGATGTGACCGCAGACGTCGAGTGGCAGCGGCAGGCGATCGAGGCGGAGCAGCACTTCATGCTGGCCATGGAGCACTCCGCCGTCGGCATCGCCACCGTCGCTCCCGAGGGAGACTTCCTCACCGTGAACGACGCCCTGTGCGAAATGCTGAAACGAGATCCCGCCACGTTGCTGTCCAGCAGATGGCAGGACTTCACCCATCCGCAGGATGTCGACGTCGATCAGGGCCTCGTGAACGAACTGCTCGCAGGCGATCGCGATTCGTACCGGCTGCGCAAGCGCTACCTGTGCCCCGACGGCTCGGTCGTTTGGGGCGACCTGTCCGTCGCCGCGGTACGCGATTCGGTCGGGAAGGTGAGCTGCTTCATCTCCCAGATCATCGACGTCACGGAGAAGGTGACGAGCGCGGAGCGGTACCGGCTCCTCGCCGAGCATGGCACCGACGTGGTGTCGACGAGCGCCCACGACTGCATGATGGAGTGGCTGTCCCCGTCGGTCGAGCAGCTGCTGGGATGGCCGGCCGGCGACTTGATCGGCACCTCCTTCCTCGCGTACCTGCATGCGGAGGACCACCCGCTCGTGGCAGCTGCCCATGATCGGGTACTCAAGGGCGAGGCGGCGAGGTTCGAGGTGCGGATGCGGACCCGCGAGCGCGGCGATCGATGGGTGAATGTCGTGCTCACTCCGATTCTCGGGGACGGCCCAGACGTCATCGGGTGCATTGCCCGTTGGCGCGATGTTCAGAGCGAGCACGAGGCCCGCGAGGAACTCGAGGCCTCCGAGCGCCGGTTCCGCATAATGGTGGAGAACGCCAGTGATGTCGTCTACTCCGCTGGTGGTGATAGGCGCGTGACGTGGGTGGCGCCCGCCGTCACGCAGACTCTCGGCTGGTCGCCCGACGAGCTCCTCGGAGTCGATCTCATTGATCTACTGCATCCCGACGACAGGGGAGCGTCTGAGCGTGTCATCGCCCATGTGCTGGCGGGCGATGACACGCCGATCACCGAAGGCGACGTTGTCGCGCGGGTCCGAACGAGGTCGAACGAGTATCGCTGGATGTCGGTGAAGCTCACCCGATGGGCTGGCGAACCCGGCGACCCGTTGGGCATCGTCGGCGGGCTCACCCTCGTCGACGACCTCATGGAGCAACGCCTTCGCGCCCAGGCCGATGAGGAGCGGATCCAGTCGCTGCTCGACACGATGCTCGAGCCGTTCACGCTGCTCGCCGCTGAGCGGGACGACTCAGGGACGATCGTGGACTTCGTGATCGCGGAAGCCAACCACTCCGCCCTCGACGTGTACGAAATGACGCATGACGAGCTGGTCGGGCAGCGGTTCAGCGTCCTGCACCCGGCCGCCATGACGACCGGCCTGTTCGCGATGTACGCGGCCGTCGTCGATGGGGGCGAGCCGCTCTCCCTCAATGACTTGGCGTACCCGTGGGAGCCGCGAGGGGGGCAGGTCATGCGCTTCGACGTGCGTGCCGTCAAGGCCGGAGAGGCGGTGAGCCAGACATGGCGCGACGTGAGCGAGCGCTTTGCCGTGAGCGAGCTCATCGCGCGGTCGGAGGAGCACTTCAGGCTGCTCGCCGAGAACTCGACTGACGTCGTGCTGCAGGATCTCGGGGGCATCGTTCAATGGGTGTCGCCCTCCCTGACCGCCTGCCTTGGCTGGGATTCGTCCGACTGGATTGGTCGATCGGTCAGGGGGTTCGCTCATCCCGGCGATGCCGGGCGCTTCGATGAGATCCAACCACGTACCGAGGCGAGCGAGTCGACGATCACGACCCTGCGCCTGCGTGGCAAGAACGGCACCTACCACTGGGTCGAGATCCATGCCGGGCGCTACGCGGACGACCAAGGGAGCAGCCATGGCTTCGTCGCATCCTTTCGAGTCGTCGACCGGGAGGTCGCCGCACGCGAGGCGCTGGCAGCGGCCGAGGAGGAGTTCCGGCTCATAGCCCAGAATTCGACCGACGTCGTCTGGCACGCCCGCAACGGCCAGATCGCCTGGATCTCGCCATCAGTGAGCGCCGTGCTCGGCGGCGAGCCAGCGGAGTGGATCGGCGTGGACATTGCCAAGATCCTGCATCCCGACGACCTGCCCGCTCACCTCGCGAGCCTGTCCGAGGCGGCCCCGGGCTCCGCGAGCGTCGTGCGAGCCAGGCTCCGGGCGAGCGACGGCACGTACCACTGGATCGACGCGAACACGGGGTCTTTCATCAATGCGCAAGGCGAGGAGGACGGCGTGATTGCCTCCTTCCGAGTCGTCGACGATCTCGTCGCTGCCGAGGAGGAGCTGGCCTACTACGCGTGGTTCGATGCGCTCACCGGCCTCATGAACCGCAGGGAGATCTTCCACAAATTGCGGGGCATCTCGAGCGGCAATCGCGAACCGGGCGACGTGACGGCGATGCTCTTCTGCGACATCGATCGGTTCAAGGACGTCAACGATGCCTACGGCCACGCAGCCGGCGATGAGGTGCTGCGCAGGCTGGCGGAGCGGATCAGCGCCTCAGTGCGCAGCGATGATGCGGCCGCCCGCATCGGCGGGGATGAGTTCCTCGTCGTCCTCACGGGCACCCACAGTCTCGATGAGGCGGTCGCCGTCGCGGAGAAGATCCGTGACGCGGCCGCCGTATCCGTGTCCGTGGACCATACGCAGGTCGTCACGTCGCTCAGCATCGGCGTGGCGCTGGTGCGCCAGGGCGAGAGCATCGGTGACCTCATCGCCCACGCGGACAAGGCGCTGTACGCGGCGAAGCGGGCCGGGCGGAATCAGGTCGTGGCGATTGCCTAGCGGGGGAAAGGCGGCCGCTGCGAGGGGATGAGGAGGGCGAGGCCCGCTGCGAGGCCGAGCAGGATGACTGAGACGACGCCGTCGATGATGAAGTGGTTGCCGGTCACGATGACGACCCACAGCGTGGCGAGGGGGTACAGAAGCACGAGCCAGCGCCACGGGCTGCGGACCGCGATGATGACAATCATGGCGACGACCGCCGCCCAGGCGATGTGGACCGATGGCATGGCCGCATACTCGTTGGCGCCCGGCACGAGCGCGTACACCGACCGGCCGTTCTCGAGCGCGGTATCGACGATTCCGAGGCTGGGCAGGAGCCTGGGGGGTGCCACGGGCTTGAGCTGGATGAGCAGGCACATCGCCATCAGGAAGGCGACTGTCGTTCGGGTGAAGGCCCAGTGATCGCGGCGCATGAGGAGCACCCAGATGAGCGTGATGACGAAGACCGGGATGTGCAGGCCGGTGTAGTAGACGTCTGCGAGGTGGATGATCGCGTCGTTGCCGAGGACCGCCTGCTGGATGGCGGCCTCGCTCGGCCAGCGCAGGGCGGCCTCGAGGTCGGCGAGCCACAGGCCGGCGGCATCGGCCTGCTCGAGGCCGCCGATCGACAGCGAACCGACGTACTGCCAAGCGGCGTAGAGGCCGAGGATGAGGGCGAGTTCCCTCAAGACGAGGATCGTTGCGTCCAGGCGGGGACGGGTCTGGGCCGAGCGCCGGCGGACAAGGCTGAGGGCGAGGGAGCAGAAGGCGACGACGGCCGCGATGACGAGCGCCTGCCGCCACGGCAGCCAGCCGAGGTCTGGAAGTTCCATGACCCCACGGTAGCGATGGTCGGTGGGTCACCCCCCGAACGAATGCCGAGGCCAGAAGTCATCATGATGCGTCAGAGGTGATGTATTGATGTTCGCAAGCACCGCTTGGGATATGCGGACGACATTGACATTGGACGATGATCTCGCCATGGCGCTGCAGGACAAGGCCCGCACCACGGGCCGGCCCTTCAAGGAGGTCGTCAATGCCTGGCTGCGCGAGGGCATCGACCTGGCGAAGGCCCTGGACCTCGTCGCGCTGGCCCTTGAATACGGCGGGACAGTCCATTCGGCCGACTCGGATTTCGCGCGGTTCCCGGACGTCCGGTGGGTAAACCCGCTGGCCTGGTAGCGAATTGCCACGTCGTCACGAGATCGGTCTGCCAGAATCCGCTGAGCGACGTGGTGCGGCACTCGCGGGCCGGTTCTGGTGTAGACAGCACTCATGAACGAGGAGACGTACACCCAGGTGATGCTCGTCGTCGCGCAGGTCTTCGAGGTCATTGCCGCCGGCGTTCTCTTCGCGGGCCTGCTGTGGTCATTGTGGATCTCGCTTCGGGACTACCGGCGGCGAAGGGACGGTGGCCTGGCCTACCGGGTCATGCGGCAGTCCTTCGGCGGCGCGATCCTGCTCGGCCTCGAGATCCTCGTTGCCGGCGACTTGATCCGCACGGTGGCCGTCGCGCCGACGCTCGACAATGTGCTCGTGCTCGGCATCATCGTCCTCATCCGCACGTTCCTGAGCTTCAGCCTCGAGATCGAGATGGACGGGGTGCCACCGTGGCGCAAGGGACTCGTGAGCGGTGCGAGCGTGATGGCGAGGGCGGCGGCCTCCGCAAAGCCTGCGCCCGGCTAGTCAGGTCCATGCCTGCCCAGCGCCGCGGGCACACGCGGCGGTCGATAGTTCATGAACGGGATTGCCTGGACAGGTCAACCAGCGCCAGGCGATCCGACGCGGTGTAGTCGCCGCGGCCTGCGAGCCAGTACATGAACATCACCGAGAGCGGATCACTGCTATGGCCCAGTCCCATGACATGGCCGTACTCATGGGCCATGAGGCCGACCCTGTCTTCGAGGGTCATCCAGCGACTGCCCTTCGGTCTGCCCACCCGGACGCATCGGCGGGTGTCTCAAGCCAGGTGAGCGAAGCCTCGGCGATGACGCCGGAAGCCAGCAGGCCCGGGCGCTGGTCGCCGTTCTCGTAGGTGATGACGACATTGATGCCGGCGATTGTCGGGACGGCCCCCGGCACATCGGCGGCCTGGCCGGGTCGAACGTCCAGTTGATGGGGGTGGACAGTGGCCAGCGAGGGGACAGCGCCGCGGTCTTCTCGCCATTGATGAACAACTGGCTTGAGAGCTCCGCCCTGAGGGGCGGCAGTGGGCTACTGCGGCGGTGGGCGACTACTGGGCGGTTGCGCAGTAGAGCGAGCGGTCACGCACCCCGCAACGGGCGAAACGGCTTCCGTCCGTTCCTTTCATGTCTAGCCGCCACGATCCGGCAGTCTCATTGGGTGTCGCCATCGCGTACCCGAATGTCACGTCGACCCATGCCCAGCTGGGCATGGGGTAGGTCTTGCCCTCACCGACGGTGTAGGCCGTGGTCGGCAGGGAGTAGCCGATCGTGGGATCGAGTTCGGTCCCGGCGTTGCCGAGGATGAGCTGGCCCGGCTGCCCGGGCAACTGCACCGCCTGCGCGAGGTGCTGGTGCGAGGAGAAGATCATGTCGTACGAATCGAGCAGGCCGTAGGCGGCGGCGCCCTGGTCATACGACGACCATTGGCTGAAGGGCTGGCCCGGCGTGGCGAAGACCGTGGGCAGGATCCCGAAGATCGGTCGGTGGGTGACGAGCCACGATTCGCGTCCGGCCCGTGGCGCGGTCAGCGCGGCGGCCTTGGCGTATGCGGGGCGCTGGATGGCGGCATAGGCTTCGACGACGGCATCGTTGCCTCCGGCGGAATCGACGACGGCAAGGCGCAGGGTGCGACCAGTGGTCACCGGCAGGTCGATTGCGTAGGTGTCACTCGGCAGCGTCGGCGCGGCGGTGAGCGTGCCATTCACGTCGATGGGCGCGCACGCGCCCGAAGTGCCCTCCCGCGGATCGAGGAAGTAGAAGTAGCCGTTGCCGCCGCGGTAGCAGGCCTCGTGGTTGCCGCGAATGGCGACGAGGGGAGCGACGCTGAGCATGGGGGCCATCGGGAGGAAGGCATCCGCGAGCCAGCCGTAGGCGCTGTCGGTGAACGGCATGCCGGTCACCGGCGAGGGGCTCGACCCGCAGAGCGCCTGGTCGGCTGCCGGGCAGGGGGCCTCGCGGTAGAAGTAGTCGCCGTTCATGATGATCGCGTCGGGACGCTCCTTGGCGATCTCGCTCGCGATCCGGGCCAGCGGCCATTCGTCGGGGTCGGCGCAGTCCTGAACCTGCCGAGCGGAGATGCGACAGCCGCTGTCGCCCATCAGCGCCAGCCGGGTCGTCCGTGCCGGCATCCGAGCGGGGATGGGGCGCCCCTCGATGGACGCGCTTACCGAGCCTCGCGGCATGACCGATGAGCACACGGTCAGGGAGTCGAATGCGGGGGAGGTGCGAGCGGGCCGTGGGCGTTCGCGCATCGTGATCGACCGGGTGGCACCGCCAACGGACGTGACGTCGAGGGTGGGGCAGTCGACGCCGGCGGCGACGATCGCGCGGGCGACGAGGCCCGACGGCGCGGTCGAAATCGGAGCCGCGATCGAGTAGGCCGCGATTGCGGACGAGGACACCGCGGCTTGCGCGGGAAGCGCGGCTGAGCCGACACCAACCGCGATGATGAGCAATGCAACTGCACCGGCGTTCTGCATGGCCTTCACTTGCTCGTCTCCGATCCGAGGCGACCCGACTGCTTGGCTTGAAGCAGGATCGTACCTTGGCGGGCTTTGCAGTAGCCGCGGAGTCGCTGGCGCAATTGCCGGTCGCGCTTGGTCCTGACATCGCACGCGAACCGAGGGGATCCCTTGGCGTCGAATGCTGTGGTAGCGCCAATTTCGCCGAGGGTTCGTCTCCAGCCCGTAGGCTCCGAGGCGGGCGGACGAAGGGCGGTGCGGCGAGCATGCAATTGACTGAGGTGGAGGCGATCCGCCGGGGCCGCACGCGGCACCTGTTCGCCCTGCAGGGGGACCTGAGTCTGATCGATGCTGATGCGCACCTGATACCCACTGACTCCTACGGCAGCGTCGAGGACCACTGGGCGTGGGCGGTAGGTGTCGACCGCGACGGCCGGACCCGTCAACTTCGTCGGGAGGAGCGGCTCCTCGAGGCCGAAGGCCACGCCTGGGTGGACGAGGCCCCGGCCGGGCCGGTGCTCGCGGTCAACGTTGCCGGGGGCAACAGCGACAACGATGTCCCTTCGATGATCCGCCGGCTCGGGGCTTGCTTCGAGGCTCTGGGGGAGCGGGGCCTGCCGACTCGATTCCGTTCCCGGCCTCTCGTGGCCATGCCGCTCGTCGGGGTCGGGCGAGCGGGTCTCGGCGGGCGCACCGGCGAGGTCATCGCCTCGCTCCTCGACGCAATCGGCGATCACTTCGACCGAAGTCCCGCCGGCGGCTTCGACCTCGTCATCGTCACGCGAGACTCCAGCAGCATCGCCGCCCTGCAGCATGAGCGCCGCGCGCGTTTCAGCGCGACGTCAACGGGGGTGGTCCCGGACTGGCTTGAAAAGGTGGTCGCGGCGGGCCGGGCAGGGGAGTTGGCCGTCATGTTCGGGGCGGGTGCGAGCGCGGCCCTCGGCCTGCCGATGTGGGATGAGCTGCTCAGGAAACTGGTGCAGTCACTCGATGATCCCGAGCTCAGCCGGATGGACCTTACGGGCCTGGACCCCACCGATGCGGCGACCCTGCTCATCGAGGCCGGTGGCAGCGGCTGGTTCAGCGATGCGCTCGTCCGCCTGCTGGCCACGCCACGCCATTCCCTCACGCATGGGCTCATCGCTAACTTCCGTTGCCCGCTCACCGTCACGACGAACTACGACCAAGCGTTCGAACTGGCAGCGGAATCGATCACCGGATCACCGGTTGCAGTCCTGCCGTGGGATGAGGATTCCGGCGCCGGCACTCGGGTTCTGAAGCTCCACGGCGATCTCACGAGGGGGCAGCTGGTCTTGTCCCGCGACCAGTTCGTCGCCATGCATGCGTTCCGCCGGCCCCTGGCCGGAGTGCTGCAGTCCAGGATGCTCATCGGTCACCTGCTTGCCGTCGGCACGTCGATGAGCGATTCAACCCTCGTCCATGCGGCGGAGGAGTTCCGTGCGCTCATCGCGCAAACGCAGCAGGCGAAGACGCCGCAGGGCGAGCGGGCCGGCGAGGTGCGGGCGGGAACGGTTGTCCTCACCACGTCGGACCCGGCGCGGGTGCGGTTGCTCGATCGGGCCTTCACGGTGGTTGAGGGAGATGCGGAACTCGGGGTGCGCGAGTCGGCGCGCGATGTTGACGTGCTGCTCGACTGGATCGCCATGCAGGAGTCGAGCGACCTGTCATTCGCCCTCGATGCCCGCTACCGTGCGCTTCTCTCGCCGGCCGATCAGAATCTCGCCGCGCGGCTCATGTCGCTCGCGGGCGCTGAAGATCATCAGTCGCGCCTTCGGTCATCAGTGGAGGCCTACCTTTCATCGCTTGGAGCCAATGGCGTCGCCCCCTCTTCGACGATCGGCTGAACGAGGTCGCCGCCGGGCGGAGAATGGCCGGCGATGTAGGCCGCGAGCAGCACTGTGACATCAATCAGTGGCGCGAACGTGGTTCTTAGGCATGTGTGTCCGGCGGGCTCGCTGGCGGAGTCGGGGTGGCTGGGATCTCTGAGCTGTGCGGGGGAGCATGACGAAGCGTGATGAGATGACCGTGTTTCCACGGTAGTGCCGGGGGCCTCGACCCAATAGTCTGCAATTACTTGCACGATGATGGGACGAAGTCCCGGTGAGGCTCGGCCCTAATGAGTGCACGCAGCAGTCTTTTCAGTGTTTTCGGTTCACGTTCAGCCAGCGGAAAGGCCGCTTGCGCGGTCATCGCATGCGCGGTGTTGCTCCTGACGGCCTGCGGTGGCAGTGGGGTTGGCTGCGCCTGCTAGCAGCGTCCCGTCTGGCGCGGGCACGACGGCAAAAGGCGTCGAGGTCCCCGAGAGTGCTCCAACTGTTCGCCTGCCCACTATTCCCGATCCCGGTGTCCCGCTTCGCCTGAATCCACCGATGGGTGACGCGTTTTGGGCCTGATCGTCGTGTTGGTCCGTGTGCGGTTGGTGAGCGTGGTGGTATTGCCGCTGATGACTTTCCCGGGATGTTCAACGTGATGTTGGGTCGGGCCGGGGGTTCGGCGGCGGGTGGATGGGGGCGCAGCCCTTGAGGTCGGCGGTGACCTGCTCGATGATGGCGTGACCGCGATGTTTTTTGTCCGCGGCCACGGTGTCCATCTAGTCTGCGGGGACGGTGGCGCTGACCCGCGCCCCGCCTTTCACGGCGGCAAGGAGGGTCGGGCGGCCGTAGTGCGCGGAGTCGGCGCGCAGGAGGACCATCCCAGTCGCGCCGGTGGACCGCAGCCTGCGAACGGTTCCAAGAGCGTCGGTGGTTTCGGGTCATCAAATGCTGCACTGATCGCGGCCGGGGAAACAGATAGTTGTATCTGCGGGGTGTCCTTCGATCTTGCCGGAATGGAACCGTCGGCAAGTTCGCTTTTCCAGCATTTGCGATGAAACCCATCGGTGCATCCAGGCTTAATGAGTATTCACTGACTCGAAACCGATTTCATTCGTCTATTCAGAACGGCACCTGTCGCAAAGGACGCCAAGATGATGGCGAGGAACATCAGGCATCCGCCGACCGTTCCGATGCCCACGGAGGTCGCGGGGTCAGTTGGGCACATTCCCAGGCCGCAATCCGGCAGCACCCCGATGCCCAACATCGCAAGGTTCAGTGTGATCCACGTGATGATTGCGATCGTGAACAGGCGTAGCCAACCTCGTTCTCGCAGCACCCCAGTGTCACCGGCCTCGAACTGCCCCTTGAATAGCAGCAAGATGGCACATCCGACAATACCGGTCGCGAAGGTGATGAAGGCCCACGTGTAGAGGTGAAATCCGAAGACAACGGGGCCGTGACCGGGGTCATCTGGGTTGGCAATGTGCAAAAGGATCTGGCAGACGCTGCCGGCAGCACCCACGCACGCAGCCAGAATGCTCACTCCGTAGTGAGACGGCCTCATGCCCCACAGCAGGTTCATCATCGGGCCAACGGCAAGGCCGAACATGGCTGATCGCTGAATAAGGAAGAGCGCGCACGGCATCTCCCCCATCGCAAACTCAAACCAAAGCAAGACACCCAGAACTACCAGCAAACCAAGGAGGGCGGCCAGATTCAGCAACCGCATGATGAATACATCACGAATGTTCACGCGTGCAAAATGCCTCGTCACGCTCATATTCAATTTGCCCACCGATATCGACTAAAAGTTAAGGGGAATGGGGTTGGTCATGTGCAACTTGAGCAGCACGAGCGTCCAGACCAGGGTGAGCAAGGTGACAGGAATAACCCAGCGCTTGCGAAGGAATATTCCTACGTAAACAACGGCCCACAGCAGGAACATCGAGAACATCACGGTTCGAATGTTGTCGGTTGCATGCGCAATTTGCAAATGTTGCGAGGAGATTCATGAAGAGTGCCCGCGAAATCCATTCCGCGCCTCACGTAGGAATGACCGCGTAACGGCGATCATTGTTGGGCATGGAGAACGGGCTGTCGATGACGTCTCGCGTCGACGTCACTACGAGGTACGCCAAGGCGTAAGTGGAGGCTGCGAAGGGGAAAAGGGGCAGCGCTGCAGTTACTGGAAAACCCGCCCTCCGGGGTGAAGTGGGGCCGTCTGCGCTTGGGGCTACCGGCCCCGGTGGTGGCTTGGTGTTCCACGTCTCGTTGTCACCTGTCACGAGCACCGGTTCGGCGTGCGGGACCTCGTGCTTCTAGTTGGAGCCTGTGGACCGCTCGTGGGCCGGCGGGCGGTCAGGGCCGCCGTGCGTATTCCCGAAAACGGTGGCAAAATCTTGCAGGTGGGAAGAAAGCTGGACCCGGATGAGGCTGCGGCGGTGATGCGCGCTGCCGGGATGGAGCCGCTCGCCCCCTATCCGGGCAGTGCCCGCCGGTGGGAATGCCGCTGCGGTCGCTGCGGGCGGGTCGTCTATCCGGAGCACAGGGCCGTCAGGAGTGGCCAGGGAGGTTGTGCCTTCTGCGGGCGAGCGGACGCTCTTGCCGCCCTGAGAGTCGACCCGGAGAGAGCGGTCCGGGTGATGCTGGGGGTCGGCCTTCGCCCGCTTGAGCCATACACGACCAGCAAGGCCACGTGGCGGTGCGAATGCCTGACGTGCGGCGAGATCGTCGTCTCGATGTACTGCTTGGGGCAGCAGGGGCGGGGCTGCCCCGACTGCGGCCGGAAGAGGGGGGCGGCTAAGCGCCGCTTCAGCCATGAGTTCGCGGCCGAAGCCATGCGTGCCGCGGGCCTCGAGCCGCTGGAGCCGTACCCGGGAACGATGTTGAAATGGCGGTGCACCTGCGTGTCGTGCGGGGAGGAGGTTGAGACAACGCGCTCCAAGGTCATCTCGAGCGGCCTCGGTTGCCCCCGCTGTGCCTTGCCGAAGACGACGCCGGCGCAAGGCTGACCGGCGCGGCAATGGGCATGAAGCTGGTCGGCATGATCTGGACCCGCACCGTCCGCCCGGACGGGTTGACAGGTCCGTATCCGTGGCACGCGTAGTCGGGGCGTTGAGTCGTCTCATGCCACCGTTCTTGTGCCACCCGAGGCCGGTATCGCACTGCGAGCGGACGGATGGCTCGCACCTGCCGCGAAGCGGTTGCGGCCCCCGGACTTCGCCGCGTACAGGGCGTGGTCAACCCTGCCTAGCCATGAATCCCGGTCATCGTCAGGCCAGAGTTCGGCGACGCCGATGCTCACGGTGACCCGCCCCACGTCATCGAACGGCTCGTCCGCGACGAGGTCGCAGGTCTTTCGGGCGAGCGAGCGTGCCCCGGCGATGTCGCAGTGCGGGGTCACGATGATGAATTCCTCGCCGCCCCAGCGGGCGAGCGAATCCATGCCACGCAGGTTCTTGGCGAGCCGACTCGTGATGTCTATGAGCAGTTGATCGCCCGCCTCATGCCCGTAGGTGTCGTTCACCGCCTTGACATGGTCGATGTCCAGCATGAGGAGGGCCATCGGGGTCCCGTATCGGTGTGCTTCCAACAGGCTGGAGGCGAGCACCCGCTCACCCTGCCTGCGGTTCCAGGCTCCCGTCAGCGGATCGGTGACCGACAGTTGCTCAAGCTCCTGGGTCACTTCCCTGAGCGCGGCGTACGCCGAGGCAACCTCATCACGGGACTGCCTGAGTTGAACCTCCGCCCGCTTGCGCTCGCTGATATCGCGCGTGATGCCGAGAATCTGGTTGATGCGCCCATCCGAGTCGGCAGTCGGGATCACCTCGACCTCAGTCCAGATGGTGGAGCCGTCCTTGCAGTAGTACTCCTCCTCGCAGGTGAACC
>WLOY01000050.1 GCA_009699015.1 Actinomycetota bacterium
CATGGGTTGGGCTGCCGATTGCGCCTGATTCGATGAGTTCCCGAGCCCGCTCAACCATGGGGAAGTTGCGGTAGTTGAATCCCACCGCTGCCTGCACACCGGCTGCGCGTACTGCCGTCACTACTCGTTGGCAGTCAGCGGCGCAGAGTCCAACCGGTTTCTCAATCCAAAGGTGCTTTCCCGCTCGGGCCACCGCCTCACCAATTTCCGCGTGAAGGGCATTGGGAACCGTCACACTGACGATGCCGATTGCTGGATCATCAACGATCGACCGCCAGTCCTCGTACGCCTTCACTGGGCCGAGTTGGTTGACAAAGGCATCTCGAGGCTCAGGCAATGTGTCGGCCACCGCCATCAGTACCGGCCGCAGGGGCAGATCCCCGTAGTGATGGGCTAGCCGAACCGCCGCACGCGCATGAACATGCCCCATCCAGCCGGCACCAATGACTCCATAGCCAAGGCGCTCCTTTGGCAAACCGGACTGGTCGAAGTGGTTCTCGCTCACGATCCTCCTTGGTGTCCGTTTATCAGGGTTGTCCTTGTGTCAGGGTTGTCCGTATGCAGGCGACGGGGAGCCGATGGAAACCTCTCGCCCCGTTCGTGCTGCCTCATGCAAGGCCATGATGACCTGCACATTCATCCGGCTGTCCGACAAGGTGCATGGTGACTGTGCGCCATCAAGAACGAGTTCCTCGAACCCACGCACTTCATCGAAGTAGACATCACTTGGTCCGTAGTCCCACGTGGATACCTCGAGTTGGTCGGGATCATCACCAAAGGTGCCTGCCCCGGCAGCCGACCGCATCAACTGCTGTCGCACTGTAGTCGGGGCTCCCATATTCGTAAGCCAGGGTTGGTCAAGTTCGAGACTGCCGAGCTCGCCCACGATTCGAGCCGAACGGGCCATCGGAGTTGCCATGCTCACCGTGAATTGCACGGCAGTACCGGACTCGTATCCAAGAAACCCGCTGAACGCTAGGTCGATGCCCGTCGGGCCGATGACCGCACGCGCATACGCGCTGATCGGATTCTCTCGAAGGACCGCTTGAAAGAATGCAACCGGGTAGCATCCGACATCCCACATCGCGCCACCGCCCATGTCGGTATTGAGGCGGATGTCCGCGACTGCAGGCAGGGTGAATTCGAAGGTCGCATGACAGAACACGATTCTGCCCAGCCGCCCTGACGACACGATCTGGGCGATGTCTGATGTCTGCCGATGAAAGCGGGTAGCCGAGGCTTCCTGTAGGACGACTCCAGCCTCCTGCGCAGCCTGGGCCATGCGGTCGACATTGACGAGGCTCAACGTGAGCGGCTTCTCGCAGAGGACGTGCTTGCCCGCCTCGCATAGCCGCACCGCCCATTCGGCATGCAGATGATTTGGCAGCGAGATGTACACCGCATCCACCTCTGACGAGTTGGCCAACTCCTCGTACGTGCCGTACGAGGAGGGACTGTCATGGCGCTCGGCGTACGCCTTCGCTCGTTGCGCATCTCGAGACGCGACTGCCACCAGTTCGGAGCGGTCCGAGCGATGGACGGCGTCGATGATGCGCTCGTTGATGCGTGCGGTGCTGAGCAGCCCCCATCGCAGTCGTGACATGGCTCAGTGGCCCCCGCCGTGCACTTCCTCGAGTTCGACGTAATTGCCATCCGGATCGCGCATGAAGCACACCGTCGCGGAGCCATCGGTGAGATGAAAGGTGACCGGATCGGAAACGAACACGACCCCCTTTGCCCGCAATTCAGCGACGACGGAGCCCAAGTCCTCGACGGTGAACGCCATGTGCGTTGAGCCGATCGACCCGAGAGGTTGGACCGAGGTCCCGTCCTGAGCACCGTTAATCTCCATGATGTCGATCAGGATTTCGGGTTGCCCCGGCACCTGCAGACGGGTCGAGGTCCCCGAGGCACCCGTCAATCCGAACACGGTGTCTATAGAAGACATCGGAAGGTGATGCTGCTCGACCTGAATCAAGCCGAGCGTTCCGACATAGAAGTCCAGTGATCGCTGAGTGTCACTCACGGTGACCGCGATGTGGTTGAGTGCGCGAACCTGCATGAATGTGCTCCTTTCGGCCCGATACTGAGATAACATCAGGCAAAGATTGTCAACGATAAACAATCTACATGTTGTGAGATGCCGGACTGAGCCAATTCACAACACTCTGCGTCACTCCGAGGAATCCGATGTCAAAGACAAGCCCCGAGGAAACAACCGTGATCGACATCCCGCCAATCGCAGACGCCCATCACCACCTGTGGGATATGAGCGACTATCACGTGTGGATCCATGCCGAACCGCGAATCATCAACTTCGTCGGTGACTACGAGGCCATCTGCCGCGACTACCGAGCCACCGATTACCTGGCGGATGCAAACGGCCTGCCGCTCGTGGCCTCGGTTCACGTGCAAGCGGAGTTCGACCCTGCCAATCCGGTAGGCGAAACCGCCTGGCTCACACAACAGGCGGAGGAAACCGGGTACCCGACCGGGATCGTAGGTTTCGCTGATCTGTCGAGTCTAAACGTGCAAGGCCTGCTCGAGGCCCATGCCGCGTTCTCTAGGTTCCGTGGCGTTCGTCACATGCTCAACTGGGACACCACGCCCGGGCGATCCTTCGCTGAGCATGGCAACCACATGTCCAGCGAAGCATGGCGATCCGGATTCGCGCTACTGGCCCGAATGGGCCTGCGCTTCGATATGCAGATCTGGCCGAACCAGATGCAGGAGGCCGCCCGCCTCGTCTCGTCGTATGAGGATGCCCGCGTCGCACTCAACCACACCGGCTTCCCCATCGATCGAGATGTGGAGTCGATGCAGTTGTGGCGAGACGGCATGCTCGCTCTCGCAGCGCAGCCCAATGTGTTCGTCAAGATCTCCGGCCTCGGGATGCTGGACCACCAGTGGACAGCCGACAGCATTCGGCCGATTGTCCTGGAGACCATCGAGATCTTCGGTGTCGATCGGTGCATGTTCGCGAGCAACTTCCCCGTCGACAAGCTCTACTCCGACTACGGCACCATCTTCCGCGCTTACTCCCAGATCACTGCGGGCTTCACTGCCGACGAGCGGGCGCGGCTCTTCGCGGGCACGGCTCAGGACTTCTACGCCCTCGGGACATGATGGATGGAGACTGCCCTCCATTGGCATCTGGACAGTGGCGCACCTGGCAGGACGTTCAGTGGTCAGAAGTCCCCGATGCTTCCCGCCTGCAGGTCTGGGCGTATGCAGGGCAGCCGTCCTACCAACCCGGCGAGATCGTGGCCATCCATACGAGCACGAACGCCGACGAAATCGAGATCACGATCGTCCACGACGGTGCGAGTCCGCGCGTACTCGCTCAGCTAGGGCCGCAGAAAGGCGCTTGGTTCGAGACCCCCGCTGACGCACCCAGTGGGGGCTGCGGCTGGCCGGCGACCTTCACGCTGAAGATCGGTGACGACTGGCCTTCCGGAGGGTACCTCGTCTGCGCCCGAGCCAGACGCGGGAGCGAGGAGGTCAGCCAGGATGCATTCTTCGCAGTACGGACCTCCCCTGACCGCCGTAGTCCTCTGGCCCTCATCCTGTCGACTTACACGTGGAACGCCTACAACGACTGGGGTGGAGCCAGTTCGTACACTGCCCTTCGCGACCGATTCCCCAGGGACTTCTCACCCGTCCTGAGCCTGGCGCGCCCATGGTCCCGCGGACAGGTGCGCTGCCCGGTCGGCGCCCCGCGATTCGGGTCCGTGATCAATCCCCCCATCGGTTGGGCCGTCCGCCACGAATGGACCGAGTGGGCCTTCGCGAACGGCTACGCCCACTGGTCCGCCTCAGCGGGTTGGGCCCGGTATGACGGGCTCATGGCCAAGTGGCTGGAGTCCGAGGGCATCGCGTTCGATGTGGTGACCCAATGGGATTTGGACCGCGATTCCCAAACCCTGGACGGATATGCCTGCGTCATCACGAGCGGTCACGACGAATACTGGTCAGCTGTCGGCCGCGGCGCTCTCGCCTCCCACCTCGCCCGCGGCGGGCATCATGCCCGCTTCGGCGGAAACATTATGTGGCAAGTCCGTGCCGATGACCGGACGCAGACCACCGAGTGCTATAAGTTCCTCTCCGACGAAGATCCCCACAGACATGGCCCAGTCTCGCAGCGCACTGGGGCCTTTGAGGGGCCGGCGATTGATCTGCCTCCGGTCATCGAGTTCGGGGGCAATGGAACTCGGGGCATGTATGCAGGATGGGGCGGGGCGTCCATCCGCGGGTCACGCGGCTTCACCATCTTTCGCCCGAAGCACTGGGCATTCGAGGGGCTCGATGCCTATTACGGCGAGGTCATCGGGTCCGCGAGTAACCTCGTCAGCTACGAGGCCGACGGCGTCGACTACAACATGGTCCATGGGCTCCCCTACCCGACCGGGTCGGATGGAACTCCAGACTCCCTCGAGATCCTCGCACTCACGCCCACGGTCGCATTCGAGGAGGACCATGGCAACCCGGGTTCACAGTTTGACCCTCTGGAGAATGACCTTGCGGGGGTCGCTGCACTTCGTTACGGCTCTGACACCCCGGAAAACCGCGACCGCTGCCGCTACGGCGCGGGGATGATCACCTCCATGAGGTATAACACTGCAGTGACGACCGGATCCGGAGAGGTCTTCTGCGCTGGTAGCACGGAGTGGCCGGCCAGTCTTGCCAGCGGCGACCGCGCCTGCGTCATCATCACTCGCAACGTGCTGCATCGTTTCGTCGGAGCGCGCTAGTGGCGGCCGTCGTTCGCGCGATCGGACCACGATCGATACTTGGCGAATCCCCCATCTGGGACGACCGCGCCGGACACCTGACTTGGGTGGACGTCGATGGTCGTCGGCTGCATCGGTGGCACTGGGCGAGCGAGCGGGTCGAGTCTGTCACGACCGTGGGGCGCCCAGGGAGTATCGCCCTCACTCCCGATCCAGACATCATCGTGCTTGCGAGCGAGCAGCGCATCGGACTCCTTCACTGGCCCAGTGGCGAGGTCATCTGGAAGCTTTCGCTCCCGATCGTTCATCCCACTGTGCGGTTGAATGACGGCCGCGTGAGCCCGACCGGGGACTTCTGGGTCGGAACGATGCACGTGCCCGCAAGCGACCGCAAGTTCATCGGGCGCTTGTATCGAGTCCACCCAGACTGGACGTGGGATGTCGTCGTCGAGAAGGTGGGGGTAACGAACGGCCTAGCATGCACACCCTTGGGCATGCAGTGGGCCGACACGTTACTCGGCCGGTGTTGGGTCGCAGACGACCACATCCTCGCCGATGGGCCGACGATCAGTGGGCAGGGCGAGCCACTCATCGACTTCCAGACCTCCGACCTCCCCGGTGGTCCCGATGGCGCCTGCATGGACCAAGCCGGCGGCACCTGGATCGCGTGCGTGCACGGGTCGACGCTGGCAAGGTTTGAAGGTGGCACCCTTACGGAGCGACACGAACTTCGGGTACGCAGGCCCACCTGCCCAACCTTCGGCGGCCCCGACCTCGCGACAATGTTCATCACCACCATCGGCGGTGGTGGCAACTACCCAGTCTTCGATGATGAACCGGACGCCGGCCGCGTCCTCGTCGTAGAGTCCCAGCACCACGGGGTCCCCGAGCGGATCTTCAGCGTGGGCTAGGGCTGGCCGGAGTCAGGCAGATCGGCTCGCACGTCGAGCAATCGAGTCCCACGTTTCGTCCAAGGTCCCATGTCCACCGACCAACTGGCATGCCTCTGCGAGAACGAACGACTCGGCCTCCGGCGAAAGGTAGGTCACGCGCGACACCCCGCGAATTCGCGCCGCGAGGATGGCCCCGGTGTGCTCATTCCATCGCCGAGCATCGACGAGTGAGCTCTCCGTTCGGTAGGCCTCCTCAAATGCCTGTCTTGCCAAGTTCAAAGACCCCGCAAGTTCAGGCCTTGCAACGGCCTTGCATGCGAGGTGCGCTGAGAAGTAGGCCACGTCAAGGGCAGGATCGCCAACGTGCGCTACCTCCGCATCCAGCATCCACGCACCTAGCGCCTGAGCTCCCGGTGGGTTCACTAGAACGTTCTTCGGTGAGAAATCTCCGTGGACGAGGCATGTCTGCGCGCGTTCCAATTCGATGGCCAACTCTCGCAATCGTGGCCCGATCATCGGCACTTCCAGTGCCGTTGCGCGGTGGAAGGGATCAGTGCGAAGTGTCCTCAACCGATCGCCGCTACGCAGCACCTCAGGCAGCGCAGCGATATCTCGAGTGCGCACATGCCACGTCGCGAGTGTGCTGCCAAGGTGCGTTCCGATGGCGCACAGCCGTGCGCTGCCGAGTTCCGGCGATCCGATTTCAGCATGGAGCATCTGCTCACGCCATTCCTGCCAGGTCCGCGGGGCGGCCTCGATGACGAGGAGCGGAGCCTGCGGATGGCGCCACACCACCCTGGGGACAGAACTCGGCGTCAGTCTTCCGTAGCACTCAAGGGCCTCGGCCTCCGCGAACCCCCTCGAAGTGTCTGCTTGCCACAGGGAGGGCGTGCGCAGCGTCGCGAGCGGGGCCTTGACCACGAGACCATGCGTATTTCGCTGCCTGACTTCTTCGACCAGGTCGACCGCGTCGATACGCCACACTTCACAGGACACGCCACCGGCGAGAGGCGCGAGCTGCCCCTTCGCTCGAACAAGCCCGGCCTCCACCAGATCCGACAAGACCTCGGCCGCAGTAGGCACACCATCGAAACCGTGTTCACTCACTGGGTCCTCATTCGTGACTCATTCATCAGGGTTTCTCCCCGCATTCGACCTTTCTGCCAAGTTTGCGCATCGCCGTCTCAATGTCGTGATCGGAGAGGAGCACCGCTTGCTCAAGCACCCGAGAAACCGGCGTGGGAACATCCAAGCCGGTAACAAGTCGCACGGGCGCACGAAGTCGACCGAAATGCCGCTCGTGAATCAACTGCGAGATTCGGGGTCCGATCGAGTGCGACGCAGTCGCATCCTCAACAATGATGGCAGCCCCGGTCCGGGCCACCGACTCGTCTATGAGATCCACATCAAGTCCAGTTGGATCGATCGTCCGTAGGTCAATCACCTCGACATCGATCCCCTCGGCGGCCAGTCGCTCGGCGATGGCGATCACGCGGTGCACCGGATGAGACCAAGTGAACACGGTCAGATCCTTCCCTGATCGGGCAACCCTGCCAACGCCCAGCGGGATCACGGCGTCGAGATCTGGGATCGGCCCGGTCATGGTCCAAAGCCGGTGATGCTCGATGATGAGTACGGGATCGGCACCGGTGATGGCCGCGTTGAACATCCCTACATAGTCCGCCGGTGTCGAAGGGGCGATGATGCGCCAGCCAGGGAAGAGGGAAAAGAGCGCCGCTGGATCGCTACTGTGCTGCGGACCGAAGCCCCGTCCCTGCGCCGTCCGGGTACGCACGACCACTGGTACGTCAATGTTCCCGCCGAACATGTGACGAGCCTTGGGAACGTGATTAAGGAGCTGATCAGCCGCTTCAAGGGCAAAGTCCGGGAACATCAGTTCCACGATCGGACGCATACCGAGCAATGAGGCACCGAGTGCAAGCCCGCTGAATCCATTCTCCGAGATGGGTGCACTGAAGACCCGCTCCGGGAAGCTCTTGCACGCATGCCGAGTTGTCCCGTAGGCGCCACCTCGAAGATGTCCAACCTCCTCGCCGATGACGAAAACCTCCGGATCGCGTCGCATGGCATGCTCGGTCACAAGCGAGATCGCCTGTTGGAACGTCACGTCTGCACCAACAGGCGCCATCGGCTCCACAGCACGGATCGATGGCTGCCTCACCTGCGCGGATCGGACCCCGCGGAGAGCGTCATCTGGATCAGGCCAGCATGAATCGATGATCCGCGGTCCGTCGATGCCCTCCTCGATCACCTCGCCCAGGACTCGCGCGAGGTCGTCGATTGCGCGAGCCTCGATACGCCCGGCCGTCGCGGCGTCGACCAGTTCTGCTTCCTCCAGCGCCGCCGGGAAGCCGATGATTGGGTCGCGCTCCTGCCACAGGGCCTCTTCATTCTTGGTGCGGTACCGGTAGTCGCTCCCGGGGAGGCGACCTGATTGGTGAAGGAACCGGTAGGTCTTCGCCTCGATGAGTACTGGTCCGAGGCCGGCTGCTGCGTGCTCCCTCGCGGCCATTACCGCGGCGCGCATTGCCAATGGATCCATCCCATCGACAATGATGCCCGGCATGTCGTGTCCGGCAGCCCGGATGGCGATGTCCGGGAATCCCACCGTCTCCGCAACGGTCGTCGCCACCGAATAGAGGTTATTCTCGACCAAGAAAATCATCGGTAGCGCCATGACCCGGGAGATCGCCATGGCTTCATGCAGGGCACCGATCGAGGATGCGCCGTCACCGAAAAATGATAGGGCCACACCACCGGTCCCACGCTGGGCAAAGGCGAATGCGGCTCCGGTCGCCATGGGAATGCCGCCTCCGACGATGGCGCTCGTTCCAAGCACTCCTGCCTCGATGCTGCCAAGGTGCATGGAGCCCCCTCTGCCGCCGGCGAAGCCCTGTCGCAAGCCGAGAATCTCCGCCAAGGTTCGCAGAACGGCCAAGGTGACCGATGGGGGCGTCGCGGCTGCTCCAGCGGGATCGAAGTCACCCACGGTTCGCACCGCGTTGGTCACCACCTGAGCAAGGACGTGATGATGCGCGCGGTGGGTAGAGGCAATCTGGTCCCCGGGTTTAAGTGCAGCAATTGCCCCGATGGCAACCGCCTCCTGACCAATGCTGGAGTGCACGGGACCGTGGACGAGTGATTCATGATCGACCAGCCACTGCTCCAGCCTCCGGATGAGCGCCAATTCGTACAGCATCACCTGAGCCTCGGCCTTGCCCAGACCTTCGACGGTGGCGTCCACTCGCATCAAGTTGGGGTAAGACTCCCAGGTCAGGTTCTGGTACGTGGACAGGTGTTGCGCACCCTCCGGCATCGAATCAAGCCCTTCCACCCCGTTCACGAATCGAACCACGTGCGCTGAGCAACCACACCACTGATCATCTTGATCGACTCCTTAGATAGGCCCCAGCCATTGCTGGTGACCAACGCGAGATCAGCAGCAACGGCAGCCGCATCACCAACCACCGGAAAGTTCGATGCCCACATCACGCGATCCGGCCCAAAGCCGTTGACGACATCGCGGACGAGTTCCCGCAACGGCAGGTGCGGCGGGTCGCAGACCATGCCCGCACCTGAGAGCGTGATCATCACCCGCTCATCCGCCACGAGCCGCAGAACCCCTCGTCCTCGCTTCAATGACCCGTGCTCAACCGTTGGAGATCCCAGGTGCGTCACGACGATCCTGCCTGGGCCGGCTCCCAAAGTGGGCAGGACCGATTCGATGTCCTCGGTCCCTTCAGGGCAGTAGAGGATTACGTGCAGCCCCGCCTCCAACGCCCTTGAGGCGATGGCGGGGGCAGCCATCAACATGTCGGCGCTCATCCGCAGGCCCCGGAAGGCACCGGTGTCGATCACCTCTGCGAGAGCATCGTGCGCCCCCGGATGCGTCGCATCGATCATGGCCACGCCGACAAAGGCATCAGGCGCAGACTTCACGCATCCAGCAATGTAGGAGTTGTCATATTGACCGAGATGCTGAACAAGCACCGCCCGGTCTATCCCGACAGCAGCCATCATCTCCTGCACCTCTGGAAAGGGTCGGAACTTCTCCAGTCCGCAATGGGTGTAGGCGTCGATGATCATGGCTGGCTCGCCTTCTGCAGGAGGTCTAGGGCATGCATGGCCGGCAGCACCCCGCGTGCATCAAAATCAGTTGGCCTCCCGGTCCGCAGCCCCCCGAGGATCTGCGAGTTCTGCGCCCTCAGATCCCTGACCGAGGCACCAGCAACAAGCACTTCGCCGTCGACCCCGTACAGCGTTCCGCCATCGAGGAGGTAATCTCCTCGGTCCGCAACCATTCGCACCTGCCAGCACAGGGCTGATGCGTTATAGGTGAGGGAATGGTTCACGAGCACCGCAGAATTGAGAATGAAGGACATGGAGATATCCATCGTCGTGCCGTATTCGGGATGCGTTCGCCCCTGAAGCAGGGACTCATTGGATATGCCATCGGATTCGCTGATCCACAGGCTCGCATCCACGAGGTGGCACGCGTGATGCCAAAGCAGGTTGTCAGCCCACGTTCGCCTGCCCGTAAACCCCTCGTTATTTCGCCTGGGAATGGCGAAGAATCCCACGATCTGAGAGATGGACTCCTCACCGGATGCGAGAAGGTCTCGCATGTACCTGACGCCGGCGAAGGATCGCATCGTATGAAGGGCGAAGAGACGCCGACCCGTCGCATCAGCGAGTTCGACCAATTCCCTCGCATCCGCACCGCTCATGGCTATCGGGATCTCAAGGAGAACATCCTTGCCGGCCCTCAGCGCTCCCCGAGCCTGGTCGGCGTGCAGCGCATTGGGGGAACAGATGAGCACCAGGCTCACGTTGGGATCTGCCAGCGCATCCTCGGCGGAGACTCCGAAGTGCGCGAACCCCCAGCGATCCGCAAAGAGTCTGGCGCCTTCCATAGTTCGACCAACAGACCAAAGCGGCACGAGGCCTCCGAGCTCTTCGAATGCCTCCAGATGTGCATCGGCAATGGCTCCCGGGCCAATCACCGCCAAACCGATGGGGTCGATCACGGGACTTCCAGGGTCGCGATGACCTGACCCACCTTCACCTCGTCATCGGCAAGGACGAGCACGGTAATGAGTCGTCCCGCTGCCGGCGCCGGGATCTCCACCTGCGCCTTGTCTGCTTCGACGAGGAGGAGCGGCGCTCCCTCGGTCATCTCCTCGCCGATCTCCACCAGCCAGTCAACGATGTAGATATCAGTTGGATCACCACCGATAAGCGGAAGCGTTACGTCATGTCGCATTCCTTCTCACTCCCCCGCGGCTGGCAGGCTCATGCCGGTCATGGCTCCACCATCGACGAAGAACTCCGAACCGGTTGAGTAGGTAGCCTCCAGAACGAGATACCGAACTAGACGTGCCGCCTCAGGGGGATCTCCGATGCGCTGGACTGGCTGGGATTTCACCAGTTCGGTCAGTTCGGCATGGAAGGGCTCGGTCATCGGGGTCGAGAAGGGGCCGGGAACCACCACGTGCACGCGGATCCCAAACGGGGCGAGATCGAGTGCGGCCGCCTTGGTCAGGCCTCGCACCGCCCACTTGCTCGCGACATAGGCAGCTTGATCCGCATACCCGATGATTCCGCACGTCGATGAGATGTTGATGATGACGCCGCCGTTACCAGCGGTTGCCATCGCGGCGCCAACGGTGTTGATGCCGAGGAAGGGTCCGTTGAGATTGATCTCCTGGACTCGGCGCCAGTTCTCGTAGGTATCGCCGATCACCGTGCCGAACGAATGCACGCCAGCGTTGTTGATGAGGATGGACGGGACTCCCAGTTCCGCGCTCACGTCGGCAACCAATGCCTGCCAGTTCGCCTGATCAGACACGTCCAGTCGCCGGAAGGTCGCTCGCTCGCCAAGATGGGCTACGAGGGCCCTGCCCTCAGCCTCGAGCAGATCAGCCACCACCACCTGCGCGCCCTCTTCGATGAGCATACGAACGTACGCCTCGCCCAGGCCTCTGGCTCCACCAGTGACGACGGCAACCCTGCCTGCAAGCGGACCAGCCAATAACTCCGGCTGAGGATTCATCGGGCCTCCTTGAAGATGGGGCGAGCACCCTTGCGAGCATCAACATGCTGCCGAAACGTGCGCACTTCCACCGACTATTCATAATCGACTGTCAGCAATATACCGGACGAGTTGCTTGCTAATGCAAACTGTCAGCAGTATGTTGGCATCGCCCGTGAGAATTGGGCGTTCACGGAGCCCCTCCGACCGCAAGGAGAACCCTCATGAGTTTTGTCGATCGCGTGGCAGCTGCCCCCATCACCTGGGGTGTTGACGGATCGCCCGGATGGGGCTTCCTGGTTTCCCGGGAGCGCTACGTCCGCGAGATGACGGGGCTGGGGCTGCGGGCAACTGAACTCGGTCCCGACGGGTACCTGCCCTCTGACCCGGACGAGCTCGACTCCTACCTCAAGGAGCACGACCTCAGGGTCGTCGGAGGCTGGGTGCCCATGGCCATGGCATTTCAAGGGATGTTCGATGAGAGCCTGGACTACCTCCGTCGTGCCTGCCGACAATTTCAGCGCGCCGGCGCCGACGTGCTCATTCTCGGCCCAGTGTGGGACTACCTCGGATACGAGAAGCGCGGTGTCCTTGATTCCGAGGAGTGGGCGACCTTCTTTCGAAACCTTGGGGTCGTCGACGCCATCGCAACCGAGCACGGCCTGCAGACGGCTCTCCATCAGCACATTGGAACGGTCATCGAGGATCAGTCAGACCTTGATCGCCTCCTCGACAACTCCGGAGTCAAACTCTGTGTCGACACCGGGCACATGCTGTCAGCAGGAATCGATCCGGTAAAGGTCGTGCGCGCGGACCCGTCGAGAGTCGCGCATGTGCACCTCAAGGACATCTCAGTTGCTTTGGCCAATCGAATCTCGACCGGGGAGGTGAGTTTCGGGGCGGCAGTCAAGGATGGTCTCTTCCTTCCGCTCGGAAAGGGCGACGTCGACCTCGCCGGAGTCATCGGCGCACTTGAGAATGCGGGCTACCGAGGTTGGTACGCCATCGAGCAGGACTGTTTCCTCACCGAGGACCCGCCCGAGGGGCAAGGCCCCGTCGAGGACTGCCGCATCAGCTACCGATACCTGGCAGAGCTTGCCGACTCACTCGGATGGTCCTGACGACTGACGGGCCAGATCCGGTCCCTGACTCGTATTCGCCCAATCCTCCATCGGCTCCGGCCACGGGATGATCAGCGAGGCAAGGCTGATCAACGCAGCGGCGACGGCGGCTACCCAGATGAAGACCGAGGTGTCCACTCCCTGCAGCACATCGAATCCCAACGGGCCGAATGAAGCCATCATCATCGTGACCGCACCAAAGGTCCCCCTGATCTCCCCGAGATGCAAGGTGCCGAAGTACCGGGGAAGTGCCGCGAGTACATATCCGAAAATTAGACCAGTCGCCAGCCCGAAGCTCAGCCCGAACAGCCACAATGAGCCAAATGATTGCAAGTTAAAGCCCCACCAAAGCGTGAAGACGAGTTGCACCATCGAGATGGCCACGATCCCGCGCAAACGATGCCTGTCCACTAGCGAGCTGACAATGAGGATCCCCACTGCATTGCCGACCATCTGCGGCACAAGACTGCGCGCTGCATCCTGAGCAGTCGCCCCCTGTTCGATGAAGATCGTGGCCTCATGGAACAGATAGCCAGTCGTCACGATGGCAGCCAGCGAGCCGGCCGCCAACATCACCAGTGCGAAAGGCGTCCGATAGGCCTCTGAGGCCCGAACTCCGGTTCGACCCTCATCCGCCGAGGGTGGCTGCCCCTGCGAATCTGTTGCTGAAGGCGGCGCGCCATCGGGGTGCTGGTGAAGTTCCTCCGGGGTGTCAACAACCCCCCAGATGACCATCGGGGTGATGACGAACAAGGTGAGCGTGGCGAGCACCAGAAAGCTCCCTGCTACACCGACATGCTCGATCAGCACGCTGAGGCCGAAAGCTAGGCAGGAGAGTAATGCCGATCCCGCGCCCACAAGTATCCCGAGGGCAAGGCCCCTTCGCCGGCTGAACCACCAGGCGACAAGGACGGATGCTCCAAGCCAAAGGACGATACTCCCGATAAGTCGCACCGCGAGGAGTGCGCCCATGGCAGCCGCCTTACTGGGAACCAGGGCGAGCACACCGAAGGCACCCGCGTAGGCCAGGGTCGCGATGATGAGGATGCGCCGAGCCCCCCGCCGATCAAGGAGGCGACCGACGTACGGCATGAGAAAGGCCCCACCGAAGGCGCCCACCAGGAAGATCAGTGCAATGTCATGGGATCCGAAAGCCATCTCCTTCGTCAGAGGAAGGAGCAAAACCGAGAAGCCCTGAGTCTGCGCCATTGCGGTCCAAGCGAAGATCACGATCCCCATGGCCAGAATCCACCAGCCATAGAAACGTCCGGCACCACGGGGCCCTCGCCGCTTCGGCACATTGGCATGCCGGCGCGGCCACTCCCCGATCATGGGGACCAGATCACCGGAACCTTCGCGGACGCCTGCCCATTCGCCTCCGGGCCGGCACCGAGGTACCCGCCATCGACGTTGAGCTCAGCTCCGGTGATGAAGGTGGCCCGGTCTGACAACAGGAAGCAGATAGCGTCAGCGATCTCGCTGGGTTCAGCCATGCGGCCGAGGTATTGGAATTCCGAGGCAAATTCATCGGCGCGCTCCCTGGTGCCGTACCGCCGCTCAATATTGCGACTCCATGTCCACCCGGGCAGAACGGCGTTCACCCGGATTCCATCATCGGCCAGGGCCTGCGCCGCGTTCCTGGAGAGTCCGAGTAGCGCGGCCTTCGTTGTCGGGTAGAGCAATCGGTTCGGTTGGGATCGACGACCGCTGATCGACGAGACGATCACGACAGAGCCGCCTCCGAGTGCCCGCATATGCGGCGCGCACAAGCCCAGAAGTCGTGCCACGGATATGACGTTTATGTCCATAATCGTGCGCCAGTCATCCCACGTGGCATCCAGCGCAGGGTCGGCAAAAATCGCAGCCGATGTGACAAGGCCATCGATCCCCCCAAACACCTGCAGCGCCTGCTCAACTACCCGCCTGAGGTACGCCTCATCTCGGACGTCACCAGCCACCACGACCAAGGAATCGACCGCCCCCAGTGATTCCAGGAAATGAGCGTTCGCCTCGGTGTCACATGCCACAACGCACGCCCCCCCGTCCAGCAACTCCGTAATCGTCGCCATCCCGATGAGCGAAGCCGCACCAGTGACGACTACGGCGCGACCTTCGAATGCCCCAGTTCCAAGCGCCATGCGTCCCTCGCCGTTCATTCCGGGAATCAATGATTCAGGCAAGTCGCTGATGCTTCTTCTCGGCGTCCAGCGCTCCTCGCGCTACGCGCACGTCGGCACGATCACTCACCGCAGGCACCCCGACCTCCCACCACGCATTTCCCTCCAGCCATGAGTACGCCTGCACGGGGATGATCAAGCCATAACTGCGATCACAGGCCCTCGCTCGCTCGAATGCCGCTGGAAGTTCACTGATTGAACTCACGACCTCACCCTCGGCGCCCATTGAGGTGATGTGCTGCAGGAAGTCGACACGGGCATCGCGGACGCGCCTGCTCGAGGAGTAGAGATTGTTGAACTCAGCGCCGCCAGTGCTCATCTGCAATCGGTTGATGACGGCAAAACCGCCGTTATCGCAGACGATAAAGATCACCTTGTGACCGCTCAGCACAGTGCTGTAGACATCTGAGTTGCCCATGAGGTACGAGCCATCCCCCATGAACGCGAGGACCTCACCCCCCTTGGACCGAGCGTCTTCGGCTAGGGCCATGCTCGCACCCCAAGCCCCGGCAACCTCGTAACCCATCGTGGAGAATCCCCACTCGGAATCGAAGGTGTTCGGGGCAAGGGAATCCCATGCCATCGTGAGTTCACCGAGGATCCCACCGGCAGCACACACCACGTAGTCCTCCGGTCTGGCCAGAGCGTTGCAGCCTTGAATCACCTGGCCATAAGACGGTGGGTCCAGATCCGTGCGCTCCATCCAGCCGCCGAGGTAACTGGACCAATCGGCCACGTGCCCTTGCGCGCCAGTCATCCAAGACGGTGGCGCGACGTAGTCACCGAGGCCGGAATCCAGAGCTTCGATGCAGGTGAGTGCGTCGCCGATGACTGCGCAGTCGGTGCGCTTCGTTGCATCCCACCTGTTGGTGTTCACCAGGATGAACCGTGCATCGGGATCCCGAAACAATGCCCAAGAACCGGTCGTGAAGTCCTGCAACCGGGTCCCGATGGCCAGGATGACATCGGCTTCCTCAGCCACCTTATTGGCAGAGGAAGCACCGATTACCCCGATGGTGCCGACGGCATTGGGGTGCGAGCCGACAACAGTTGACTTGCCCGCCGCGGTCTCAGCGATAGGAATCCCCCGTCGCTCTGCGAGATCCGCCAATGCAGCATTGGCGCCCGAATACCTCACCCCACCTCCGGCGATGATGAGGGGTCGCTTGGCCTGCTTGAGTAACGCAATCGCCGCGTCGATATCACGGGGGTCGGGTGCTGGTCGTCGGATGTAGTGCATGCGCGACTCGAAGAAGCTCGCCGGGAAATCGAAGGCCTCCGCCTGAACATCCTGGGGAAGGGCGAAGAATGCTGGACCGCAACTGGCTGGGTCGAGCATGATAGCCAGCGCCTGCGGGAGTGATCGAATGATCTGCTCCGGCCTGCTGATGCGATCCCAGTAGCGGACGACCGGCTTGAATGCGTCGCAGATGGAAATGGTCGGGTCGGTGAAGGTTTCGATCTGCTGAAGCACCGGATCGACCGCCCGGTGGGCGAAGTAGTCACCGCACAACATGAGCAGCGGCAACCGGTTCACGGAGGCGACCGCTGCAGCCGTCAGCAGGTTGCTGCAGCCGGGACCGACCGAGGTGGTCGACACCATGATTTGCTTACGCAGTCTGGCCTTCGCAAAGGCCACGGCCGCCAGTGTCATGTACTGCTCATTCTGGCCACGCCAGGTGGGAAATTGCTCCTGCACGGGCTCCAGTGCTTCGGCGAGGGCAGTGACATTACCGTGACCGAAGATGCCGAATGCTCCGGCGAACACCGGAGCCTCCTGGCCATCGATGACGGTGCGCTGAGCCAGCAACCACTTGACGATCGCCTGATCAGTGGTGAGCCGAACTGTATGCATCCATCCTCCTCTAGTAGAGGCCCCCGGCGGAGATCGCCACCTCGTCGCGTGCCTTCGCCACCTCCTCGGTATAGGCCGCATGCAGCCACACCGAGTCACTCCCGATCGAGCACATCCCATATCCGATAGCGATCTTCTCCCGGCAGTCGGCTCCTGAAGTCGTGTGGATTGCCGGAATCTTCCCGTGCCTGACACACGCCTCGTAGATACGCCGAAGCAGTGCATCGAGTTCGGCCGAAGGCTTCCCTACCGAGAGTCCATGGCTCAGTGCCAGATCGGCGGGCCCCACATACACGCCATCAACACCCTCAACGCCCAGGATGCTGTCCAGGCTGGACATCGACTGACGGGTCTCAATCTGCACGAGGCACAGAATCTGGCTGTTCACCCACACGGGATCGGTTCCGAGATTGAATTTGGACCGGATCGGACCAAAACTCCGCTCGCCCAGCGGTGGGTATCGGCAGCAATCGACTGCGCTCCGTGCCAGTTCCGGGGTATTGAC
This sequence comes from Actinomycetota bacterium, assembly GCA_009699015.1. Lineage (GTDB taxonomy): Bacteria > Actinomycetota > Actinomycetes > S36-B12 > S36-B12 > WLND01. Next base: position 17,334 of record WLOY01000050.1, read on the forward strand.
CATCGGAAACACCACGCCCATAGCCCCTGCATCCAACGCTCGCTGGGCCATGCCGTAATCGCCGAAGGGGATGCGAACAAGGGGTACTGCGCCGGCAAGGCTGATGGCCTGCAGCATCGAGACCAGGTCCGAGTAACCGGTCAGACCATGCTGCAGGTCAACCACCGCGTAGTCGACACCGCTACTAGCGACCAGTTCGGCCGCGAACGAGGTCGGCAGCGTGCACCAACCGCCGAGCAGAAGTTCCGACCCCTCAATTCGGGACCGGAGCGGATTGCGCATTGGCCCAGACATCGACCTGCACACTCCCAACCCTTAGACGGCTCACTCCCCATTTCCAGAGTGAACACCATCATTTCAGTCGGCAATATGATTGTCAACAGTCTGCATTATCTTCCTACGCTTATGACATCTCTGGAAAGGGCTCCGTGGCCCGCCACCGGGCTCTTCGGTAATGCTCGGCAATAGCCGCCGTCGCGGCCTCGGCATCCCCTACGACGATTGCCTCGAAAATCGCATGGTGGACTGCGCGCATATCCTTCCACCCGACGAGTGGCCACCTGCTTGGATCGATGGCACGCACATGATGGCGATTCTGCGAGAGCATCTGTCGGTAAATGGCGGTAAAGCGGGAGTTTCCAGCAAGATCCACCAACGCCTGGTGAAAGTCCAGATCATGGTTTCGAGCGGCCTCGAGTTGCCCCTGATCCTTCTCCTTGTCAATCCTCTTCAACAGATCCCCGAGTCGGCGCAGTTCAGTTTGGGTAACCCCCTCCCCCAGGTTGCACACATCCATCGCCGAGAAGGTCTCGATCGCCTCGCGCACACTCAGGACCTCCTCAAGGTCCACGATGGACGTACTCCCGACGACCGTGCCGTGACGACGAGTGCTGACGACGATGCCTTCGTTCTCAAGTGCCATCAAGGCCTCACGGATCGGCCCTCTGCTGACCCCCCATTTCTCAGCCAACTCGGCCGTGATGAGCCTGGTTCCCGGTGACCTGTCACCGGTGAGGATCGAACTCCTCAACTCGTCTGCGATCTGCTCCCACAAGTGACGTTGCTTGATAGGGCTGACATTGCGCACCTGTGCCATTGATTTCTCCCGCTACGTTGCGGCCGGACTCATGTTGTCCGCCACCCAGTATGACCAATTATGGTCCTAGGAATGGAACCCAGCGCGGCGCAGGTACCGGCAATCAACGTTGGCCATCACAGGTCCGCCAATCGGACCAAATGCTCGGCCGGGCCCCCGTCCAAGGCAAGGCGCACATTATTCGCGGTTATCTGCGCACGTCTTTCCATCGTGGCGCGCGTGGCTGCCGCCCAGTGGGGGGTAACGACGACGTTCGGCATGCTCAGGAGCGGACTATTCAAGGGCAGAGGCTCAACCTCGAACACATCAAGTCCCGCGCCACCCAGATGGCCCGTCTTCAGCGCATCTACCAGGGCCGCCTCATCAATAAGCTGCCCACGCGCCACATTCACCACGATCGCCCCGGCCTTCATCGCCTGAAATGCGCCCGCGTTCAGCACATGCCGGGTTGCCGAGTTCAGCGGCAGATGCAACGACACGACGTCCGCTTCAGCAAGTACCTCGTGCAGGCGGTCAATGCTCTCGCATCGCTCCACTCCAATGGCGGCTTGGTCTGCCGGCGAAACCGCCACCACATCCACCCCGATAACCCGCATTCCAAAACCACTGGCGCGCCTGGCAAGCTCCCGGCCGCTGGCCCCCAGACCGACGATTGCAATCGTTCGCCCGTCGAGCTCAAGTGCATCCCCATCGAAGAAATGCTGCTCCATGAGGGCCGGCCGAGCAAGATTCGCCTGCTTCACTACCGCGAGCAGCAGGTACATTGCGTGTTCGGCAAGAGCGATGGCTGTGGAACTCCCGGGAATCCTAGCAAGGGGAATACCCGACGCCATGACCTCGTCGAGGGCCAGATGATCGAGTCCGTAGCCGACAACCTGCCATAGTTGGACCCCGGCGGCCTTGCCGGCCGCGACATGCTCCGCCCGACCCCAGCCGCCGATGTCGATGACCACGACCTTCCCGGCAAACTGATCCTCGAAAGGTCGATCCGCAGAGAAGAAATCGGACGCTATTCCCCGTTCATTGAGTGCTCCGATGATCTCGGAGTAGATCGGCTCAAGCGCAGAATCCGCGACATGCAGGATGAGGACGTCACTCACGACCGGCCCCTGTCGCCCTGGCCCGAGCCAACTCCGCCTCACCCCCCGACTGCATGAATGCGGTGTCACCGCCCATGCCGATGTAATCGAAGCCACACTCCTGTGCGCCGGCTACTGCCGCTCCGGAGCCGACTTGAATCCCGGAGAATTTGCCGTTCCCCTTCGACACTTGAACGATCGTGCGCAGCGCTTCCGTGAAGGCCTCCGGGATCTTCGTCTCGGCGCCGTCAATCGAATACAGGTTTGCCATGATCGGTCCGGTACCCATGCTGATCGAGAGATCATTTGGCCCGACAAAGACCCCATCCACGCCTGGAGTTCGAGTGATCTCGTCAGCCTTTTCAAGGCCCCCCACCGACTCGATCATCACAAGACAGAGGAGATCATCGTTGGCTGCTGCTAGGTCGGCACCATAGGGCGCCCGATATGGCCCGAAACTTCGAATGCCTTCAGGGGGATATCGGCATGAGATCGCCGCCGCATGCGCATCCGCGCTGGATTCGATGTACGGGAAGATGATCCCCTCGGCGCCCGCATCCAGTGCCCGCTGGGCACCGGAATTGTCACCGAATGGCACCCGCACCAACGGCGTGACCTGATGAGTGCGCAGGACCATGCACATCTCCGGTAGATCGCGATACGTGGCGAGGCCATGCTGCAGGTCGATGAAGACCCAGTCGAACCCAGACTTGGCTACCTGCTCCACACCGAACGGATGTGGCAGGGCTATGGCCGTGCCGAATGCCGTCGTGCCCTCTCGAAGCAGCGACCTCAGTCGGCCCCTGTGCTGGCCGGTCATGCGCCCGCACCTTGCAGATGCCGGCCTGGAATCGACGCAATCAACTGCTTGGTGTACGCGTGCTGGGGGTTCTCAAAAACCTCTTGAGTCAGACCTGATTCCACAAACGCTCCATCCTTCATGACGTAGACCCGATTGGTCAGATACCGAATGACACCGAGGTCGTGCGAGACGAGCGCAATCGAAAGGCCGTCACCCAGGAGCCCTTGGAACAGGTTGAGCAACTGTGCTTGGGCACTTTGGTCAATCGCTGAGGTCGGCTCGTCAGCGATGAGAATTTCAGGATGGGCAGAAAGCGCTCGAGCCACGCTCACCCGCTGTCGCTGCCCGCCGGACAGTTGTCGAGGTTTCTTCCCCGCATCTCGTTCGCTGACACCCATTTGGCCGAGTAGTTCCAGACTCAGCCGATTCGCCTCGGAACGCGAGTGCTCCCCGTGAAATCTCACGGCCTCCGCGACCGTCGAAAGCGCGGTGATGCGCGGATTGAGGCTGCCATAGGGGTCCTGGAACACCATTTGCACCAGTCGCCGCTTCTCACCACGATAGGCGCGGCCACGTTGATAGATTGACTCGTCACCGAAGAGCACCTCACCTTTATCTGGTCTCTGCAATCCGGCGAGAACGCGCGCCAGCGTGGACTTCCCGCTGCCGGACTCCCCCACGATTCCGATCGCCTCTCCAGCCATGATGTGCAACGACACATCACGGACCGCACGCACTGCGCGCGAGCCAGAACCAAAGGTCACACAGACTTCACGAGCTTCAATCAGCGCATCACTCACTTGATGCTCCTAACTCGCTGGCGTGCATACAGGCACTCCAATGGTCTGTTTCAACCTCCAAGAGCGGCGGACTCGCTCCGACCCGACAATCGTCCTGAACGAATTCACAACGCTCACTGAAGCGGCACCCACTCGGCCATTCACCTACTCCAGGCGGATTGCCTCTAATCGTGATCAGCTGACTACCCGGGGTGGCCAACTCGATGCGTGCGCGATTCAGGGCGATCGTGTAGGGATGCTTGGGGCTCTGCGCGACCTCCTCGACCGACCCCACTTCGACACAGGTACCCCCATGCATCACTACGAGGCGATCGCAGACATCGTCGATCAGCGCCAGATCGTGGGACACGAGCACCACCGACATGTTGAACTCCGTGCGGATCTCCCGCAGCAGTTTCATGATCTCCGCCTGCACCGTGACGTCCAAACCGGTCGTCGGCTCGTCGGCGAGGATGATGTCCGGCTCCTGAGCAAGCGCAGCCGCAATCATCACTCGCTGCCGCATTCCTCCTGAGAGCTGGAACGGATACTGGTCGTAGACCACCTCTGGTCGTCTGATGTGCACGAGGTCAAGCAGTTCCATCGCACGCTTGCGCGCGTCACGCTCAGTGCGTTGACGATTGCATCGAACCGCCTCAACGAGTTGGCCGCCGATCGTCATGACCGGATTAGGCCCCGTCAGGGCGCTCTGTGGCACATACCCGATTCGGTTGCCGCGCACACTGCGCCAACGGCGTTCGTCGATCTTCGCAAGATCCATTCCATCGAACATGATCGTGCCGCCGAAGATAGTCGCGCTTCGACGCTTCAGGGTTCCGATCAGGCTTCGACACACCATTGTCTTGCCAGAACCGGACTCGCCAACGAGTCCAAGGATTTCCCCGCGACGAATATCGAAGTCGGCTGAGTCGACCAGGATCAGTCGATCGGCCCTCGTTCGCTGAATCCCTATCACGAGATCGCGGATTTCAACGAGTGCGTCAGACGTGGGTTCTTCAACAGTGGCTGTACTCATGACTTCACATCCCGATCACGCCGCGTGACTCCCTCGGCAATAAATGACAGC
>WLOY01000051.1 GCA_009699015.1 Actinomycetota bacterium
GTTGCGGGCCATTACGTCGGCAGGAATCCCGGCCGTTCAAAATTGACCTGTGGGCCGCGGAAGGCAGTTGGTCTGCCGAGATTCCTGACGTGTAATCGCTCCTGGCAATACGGATACTGGGCGCTGCACAGGGCGCGGCGGTTGACGCAAGGTCCCCGTTGGGGGATGCTTGGGCTGCAATGACAACTGTCGGTCATCCGGTATGGTGACGATCGAGGAGGATCCTTTCCCCCCGCGTCTAGCATCGGCTGGCTTTGCCTATTGCGGTGAGAGGACCCGACTCGATCAACGATGTCGACGGGGAACTCGTGGAAAGGGACCATGCTCATGGCCACGGCAGTGCGTCGAAAGAAACTCAGTGCGCCGATACCCCACCCCGAGCTAACAAAGCTTCGCATGACCCTTGGTCGGCTAGGGCGGGTGTTGCGACAACAGACCGACGAGGAACTCTCATACGCCCTGACCAGCCTGCTGTTCACTATCGGCCGCAGCGAGCCAGCCACTGCCAGTGAACTCGCGGACAGCGAGAAAGTGACTCCACCGTCAGTCAGCCGGTCTCTCAACCGACTTGAGGCTCTCGGCCTCATCGACCGGGCCCCCGATGCCCACGACGGCCGCGTCACTCGGGTACGTCTGACCTCGAAGGGGCGAAAGGAGCGTGAAGACATCCTGCGATCCCGCGATATCTGGCTCAGCGAGCATCTCCGACAGTTGAGTGAACAAGAGATCGCCAATCTCATCGCAGCACTTCCTGCGTTGGAGCGACTCTGCGATCCGCAACTTCCCCCGACGTCTTAGTTCCGGATTACGACCTTGCCAAGCACACGCTTGATCATTACTGTACCTAGTTAACCACTTGTGAAGGGTACGGAATGAAAATCACAATTGAGGGCGATGCGTGCATCTGCAGTGGCAGTTGCGTTTTGGAATGCCCAGAGGTATTCGGTCAAGACCCGGTCGAAGGCACTGTCGTGGTGCTCAACGACACTCCTTCGAACGACCTACTGGACCGGGTGCTCGCAGCCGAGAACAACTGCCCCGCTCAAGTCATTATCGTGATTGTTGAGTAGACGAACGCGGCACTAGTACGAGACTCACGACCAGAGCGGTGAGGCAAGCAAAGGCGCAGATCGAGAAAGCCAGTCGGAAGCCCGCCCATTCCGCGTAGTCGTGGCCCGGAGGAGTGAAAGCTCCAAGCGACGCCGCTGTGAGGGCGCTGCCGATGGTGCCGCCCATCGTCCGCAGGAGCAGATTGAAACTCATGGCGCTCCCGGTTTCTTGCTCGGGAACCGCTTCGATCACCAGGGCGGGCATCGACCCGAAAGTCGCCCCAGCCCCTATGGCCGTCAGACTCATGGCCAAGACAAGGACTGGGATCGAGACGTGCTCAGTTGTGAGCACGAGCGCGCCCACCATTGCAAGTCCACTTCCGAGAATGAGTGAGACACGGGCCCCGCCAAACCGGCCGCCCAAGAAGATGATCCGGCTCCCCAAAAGATTGCCGAACACAATCGGGATCATGATCATGCCAGCGACCGTCAGACTCAGTCCGAGGCCATATCCGGTGGATGTCGGAAGTTGCACGAGCCGGCTCACGAGTACGGGTGTGCTGTAGAGGCTCACTCCCATGAACAGCGCAATGACGTCCGCACTGAGCAGTCGGCGGTTAGCCATCAACTGCAGTTTCACGAGAGGGAACGGCGTGTGGAACTCCCATCGAATCCAGAAGGCCAGAAGTGCCGTCCCAGCGCCGAAGAGGACCAGCACTTGAGATGAGAACCAGTGCCAGGAATTCCCGTGCGTGATAGCGAGCAAGTAGGACGTAACGCCGGTAACGAGAAGGAGCATGCCCACCAGATCAGCGCGGGGGGTCGCTACATCGCCAGCGGGTGGCAGGCGGATGAGCACGATGACCGCAACGATTGCTGAGAAGGCGCCAGCCACCCCAAACGCCACTCCCATGCCCATATGGTCGGCGATGTAAGTAGTGATCGGGTAACCAATGCCGGCGCCCAGCGCTGTGGTGATCGAGAGGATCGCGACGGTCGACTGCGCAGAGTGGGCAGGAAGGTAGGCCCGCGCCGCCGCGATGGTCATCGCCACGAGGGACACGCCGAGACCCTGCATGCCACGACCGATGAGCAGCATTGAGAAGGAGTCCGCAAGGGCGGAGATGATGCAGCCGACTGACACGAGACCACACACGAGAACCGTTACAGGCCGTCGCCGTCTGCCATCAGCCATCCGGCCAAAGATGGGCGTGCAGGCCGCGGCCACGAGCAGGGTAATTGTGTAGGACCACTGTGCCTCCTCGCTGGAGATGGCGAAGCGCTCCTGCATCAGGGGTATCAGCGGGGCGCCAAGTGTCACGATGATCGACGAGATGAGTGCGGCGGAAATCAGCACCGGCGCGAGCGGTAGCCACATGCCGATTGCCTGCGGGTGCTTTGGCTCCGTTGACACGCTCACGGCATGAATCCTTCCGAAAGTTTCACTAGCCGAACTGACTACTCAGGGATATAGTTTGTCATGTTAAGTAGTAGTCCAGTCGTGTTTTGGGTGGGTGTGATCAGACATGCAGTTAGACGGAGTTACCGCTGTCGTAACCGGTGGGGCCTCTGGGCTCGGCGCTGCCACGGTTGCGGCTCTCGCCGCCGCCGGAGCCACGGTCGTTGGCCTCGACCTGGTCGTTCCCGGGCCAGACGGCCCTCTGGCGAACTCCGCCATCAACTACATTCCGGTCGACGTTACCGACGCGGATAGCGTTCGGAGTGCACTCGACATAGCTTGCACGGGGGATCGCCCGCTCCGCGTCATCGTGAACTGCGCCGGCATCGCACCATCAATGCGCATACTCGGCCGCAAGGGTGTGCACGACCTACCTATGTTTGCCAAGGTTCTGCAGGTAAACCTCGTAGGTACATTCAACGTCCTGGCACTGGGGGCTGAACGCATCGCTGCGACGGATCAAGACGCAAGCGGACAGCGCGGCGTCATCATCAACACTGCATCCATTGCAGCCTTCGACGGCCAGGTGGGACAGGCTGCATACGCAGCGTCCAAGGGCGGCGTGGTGTCTCTGACCCTTCAGGCGGCTCGCGATCTCGCTGAGTACGGGATCCGTGTGTGCACCATCGCTCCGGGCATCATTGATTCGCCGATGCTCGCCGCGATGGGCGAGGACGTCCGCTCCTCACTCGCAGCCAGCGTCCCCTTCCCCCGCCGCCTTGGTCTGGCCGAGGAATACGCACGGATGGCCCTTTCAATCATTGACCTTGACTACCTGAACGGGGAGACCATCCGAATGGACGGCGCGCTTCGCATGCCGCCCAGGTGATCAGCATGACCCAGTGAACACAGGAGGGAGGTGGCGAATCAAGTGAGAGCTCAGGCCGAAACCAGTCTCGAGGCGCGAGTGCTCGGGCTCCTTGCGGGGAAGCCCGCCCTGCTCGCAGACCCGTTCCCCACGTGGAACGAGGTTCGGGAAACCAGGCCCCTGCTGACCACTGCAGGTGCCCTCGTCCTAACGCGGCATCGCGACGTACGCGAACTCCTCGGCGACAACTTCACCATGTACAGCCGTCAGCAGAGCCGCCATTCCCGCCGATACGACGAGGCCCGCGCCCGATTCAGCTCTCTGGCGCAGACCTCGTTTGACTACGTGATGGACCAGGAGTTCGGCCAACTCGTGCGCATGGATCCCCCGGATCATTTACGGGTTCGCAAGGTGGTGACACCCCCGTTCACTGCACGCAATCTCGCTCGAGAAATGGAGCCGAAGGTTCAGGGCCGACTCGACGCGAAGCTCGATGCGCTGGCATCCGTCGATGGAGTGGTGGACTTCAAGGAATTCGCGTACACCTTCCCTCTCGAAGTGCTCGGAGACCTGCTCGGAATTCCACTCGAGGACCTCGACAGCATCCACGAATGGGCGCACGTCATCGCGGAGAACAAGCTCAACGCGGACTCCGAGGAGGCCGCCATCAGCGCCGATTCGGCCTATCGCGGGCTGCTGGGATACGTCGACCGGCTCATCGCAACGCAGCGGGCCTCGACCGAGTCAACGGGCGTGGTTTCCGCCCTTCTCCTGGCTGAGGGTGACGGTCAGATCAGTCACGACGAGGCTCGGCAGATGCTCGCACTCATGCTCTTCGCCGGGCACGAAACCACGAGCAACCTGCTCGCTATCGGAATGCGTGACCTTCTCCGCCACCCAGACCAGTGGCGCTTGTTATGCGATGCGCCTGACGACCTCGCCAATCCCGCCGTGGAAGAACTTCTCCGATTCGTCACCCCTGCCAACTTCACCCAGTACGTCACAGCCCGTCCCATTGAGATCGACGGGATCGCCTTCGCCCAGGGCGAGGCTGTAATCGGGGTCTCCGCGGCGGCCAATCGTGATCCCGAGGTGTTCGCCAGACCCGACGACCTCGACATCACGCGTGAGGACGCCAAATACCACCTCTCCCTAGGACTTGGTCCGCACTTCTGCATTGGGGCCGGGCTGGCGAGGATGGAGGCCACGAAACTCTTCCGCGCCATGGCCGAACGTTTCCCTGATGCCAGACTGGTCCCCGGAGACATCCAGTGGGGTGGCCGCTCGCTGCGCACGCCCATCACCCTTCCTTTGATCCTTCACCCCTGACCGAAGGACGTGACCAACACGGAGGGCTCCGGTCGCGCGTGGATCGGGCCTGTCCTCATCGCGATGGGAGCCTCTGGCCTGTCGCAAGGGTTCGGCCGCCTCACCTTCGCCTTCGTGCTGCCGTCGATGGTGCCTGGCCTCGTCGGCTCCTTCAGCGCCGCGGGGACGCTGGCAGCTGTCAACCTCGCGGCCTATCTCGTCAGCGTGCTCGCCATGATCAGCCTGTCGAGCCGCGTTGAGGCCACCCGGCTCTTGCGCCTAGGTCTGATCTTCAGTGTGGCCGGCCTCGTCGCTGCGGGTGTCGCACCCAACTACGAGATGCTCGTTGGGTCGATGATTCTCCTCGGTTTCGGCAGCGGGATCTCCTGGATCGCCTGCGTGCCCATCGTGACGGCGCACGCCCCCATGGAAAGGCGGGGCGTCGCATTCGGGGTCATGCACGCTGGAATCGGGCTCAGCGCAGTCCTCATCGGCCTCCTCGCGTGGTTCGTGCAGTCGCTCTTCGGCTCCGACGCTTGGCGTCCTGTGTGGCTCATTGAGGCCATCATCGGGATCGCAATCCTCGCCCTGGTGGTCGGTCGCCTCAAACCCGTGGGCCGCCAAGCGCCTCGGGTCAAGGCCGTCAGCGGATCTGCCGAGCACACAGCACACAGATTCCCGCGCAACCTTCGGTGGTTGTTCATTGGCTACGGGCTCTTCGGCGTCGTGCACGCCCTCTACATTTCGTTCCTGATCTCGGCGCTCCGAACGGACGCGGGACTTTCGATCGGCCAATCCGCTCAGGTCTATTCGGTCCTTGGCCTGCTCAACGTCGCGGGCGGCGTCACCCTCGGGCGGGCCTCCGATGCAGTGGGAAGACGAGCCATCCTCGTGGGGAGCCTCGTCACCATGTCAGCCTGCGCCTTTGTTATCCCAAGTGCGAGTGACGGCGTCGCACTGATCTCGGGTGCAACCTACGGACTGCTCATGAGCGGGTTCTCGACCGTCGTCATCGCCTACATTGGCGACGTCTTGAGCCAGGACCAAGTCGCAGCAAAGTACAGCATCATCACCGCCGCCGTGGGCCTCGGGCAGATGGTCGGCCCGCCTATCGGAGGCGCACTAGCTGACGCCACCGGGACATTTCGCTCTACCTACATGCTGGCGTCAGCGGTGGCACTCGTCGCAGCGGCAGCTGCGGCCATGCTCAAATCTAATACCTCCAGCCGGGAGGGGCGCGGCCCTAACAGGCCATGCGGCCACCGTCAACGTTGATGATCTCGCCCACCACGTATGACGATAGATCGCTGCACAGGAATGCGGCGACACCCGCGATCTCGGAGGGGAGGCCAACGCGGCCTATCGGGGCAATCGCGGTCTCCGCTCCGCCGAATACTCCTACCGAGCGGCGGCTCATCGGGGTGTCGATCACTCCGGGCGCGATGCCGTTGATGCGCACACCATAAGACGCCGCCTCCTTGGCAGCACTGCGCACGAGAGCGTGGACCCCGCCCTTCGAGGCTGCGTAGTGAGCAAGGCCCGCCAATCCGCGCACCCCAGTCTCCGAGCCGATCAGTACAACTGACCCGGCGCCCTGATCGCGCATGATGCGCAGCGCTGCCCGCAGGACGTGAAAGCTGCCGTCGAGGTTCACTGACATCATGCGACGCCATTGCTCGTCGGTCAGGTCCGCCACCGTATCGACGTACTGACCGGCGGCCATCTGCTCGGCCACACGTCGCTTCGTCGTAGGGTCGTCGATCCCTGCGGCGTGAACGACACCGTCGATGTGTCCCGACCTTGCCGTTGCCAGGGCGAACGCGGCATCAACGCTGCTTGGTGACGCCACATCGACGACCAAGGCGTACGAGCCGGGAACAGCGATCGCAGCGGCCTCAAGTGCAGGCTCGTCGAGGCCAAGCACGACCACGCTCGCACCCTGTTCTGCGAGCACGCGCGCCGTCGCTTCACCGATCCCGGAGGCCGCGCCCGTCACCAAGATCGTCCTACCTGATAGCAGTGCCACGAGACCTCTCCACTTCCGCCCGGATCCGAGCCTCGATGCCCGTGAGGTCGTTCGACCTCACGCTCCACACTGTTGGATTCCGCCCGGTCTGGACGAGTAGTCCCCGGACCGCGAGCCATCGCAGATGCGCCACAGTTTCCGACAGGGCCAAGCGCCGCAGGCCCCCCTTGGTTTCCTCCCAGCCACGAGCCCACGAAACGCGCGACGCGACGTCCCAGGCCGTGCTAGCCGTCACCTCCGCCACGGCAGCGAAGGCCTCGCGTAGCCGATCAATATGGTGGTCGCGTACGATGCCAGCGCGCTCCTCAATGCCACGGAAGCGGTATTCGTGCCCGGGCAGGATCTCGACGTCGGCGGGCGCAACTCGAGCAACGATCTTGCCCAGCGAACTCAAGAAGTCCCCGAGTGGGTCCGATTCATCGATGAGGTAGCCGCCCACATGCGAGGAGATCCGCGGGAGCAGGTGGTCGCCGCCCAGGAGCAAGCCCTCGTCTTCAAGGGCGAAGCAGAGGTGTCCCGGCGTATGGCCCGGTGTCCAGATCGCCGTAATGCTGCGGCCCCCGACCCGAATACTCTCGCCGTCGTCAATAAGACGGTCCGGGATCACACCGCACGCTGCCATCATGGCATCTGCGTCCATGAGGATTGCGGTGGTCTCCGCGCCCGAAGGAACCCCGCATTGAGGGATCCACGTCGCATTACAGTCATGGACTCGGGAGCCGTCCGCGTACCCGGCGAGCACGCGAGCGTCGAGTTCGTGCATGCCAACCCAGCAGCCAGTTGCCTCGCGCACTCGGAGGGCCAAGCCCTGATGATCGGTGTGGGAGTGGGTTAGGAGAACACCCTGCACGTCGGTCACCGACCAGCCCGCAAGCTCGAGTCCGGCGGACAGGCTGGCCCACCCGGCCTCCCCCGGCCAACCGGGGTCCACCACAATCGGGCCAAGGGGCGTCGCGATTGCGTAACTGAGCACGTATCTCAGGGGACTCCCTGGAATCGGGACCGGGATGGACCAGACTCCCCCATCGATCTCCTCCACGAGGGGCATCCTCCGGGCGGCCCATGCATCCTTCTGTTCGATTCCTGTGACGGAGAAGTCACATGGCGGGGGCACCGGCACTATGCCGACCGGTGCGCGATCGGTTCCACCACGACATTGAGCGGACTGAATGATCGAGGCATGTATCCGTAATTGGTGGGGGGATCGGCGTCAGCGTCCCACGTGATGTTGCGGTATCGGTCGAGGAGTTGAGCAACCACCTCAATCTCCTCGCCACGCGACAGTGCCGCTCCCACGCAGTATCGCGGTCCAACGTTGAAGGCTAGGTGATCCTTGACGTTGGGCCTGTCCACCGTGAAGTCCTCGGGTTGCCCGTAGTGGTGTGGGTCACGGTTGGCTGCGGCGTTCACAGGATGCACCCGGTCTCCCTCCCGAATCGTGTGACCGCCGAGCTCGACGTCCTGGGTGGCAACCCTGATTCGGAACTGCACCGGGGCGAAGAAGCGCAGTGACTCCTCGCCGAAGTCAACGATCGCCTGCTCGTTGCCTCGTAGACGATCCTGGTACTCCGGATGCTCGACGAGCAGGTAGATCGTGTTCTTGAGAAAATGCCCAGTGGTGTCGGTGCCTGCGAAGAAGAGGACGCGGGCCTGGGCGAGCACATCGTCCTCACCCCAAGACTCGAGGAGCCCGTCGCCCTTGTGGTAGAGGATCGAGATGAGGTCGTCTTTCGGGTGCTCTCGTCTCTCCCTAATGACGGGGAGCAGCACGTCATTGAGGTTTTGGGCAGCCGATCTCGCCGCCTCATAGGCCGCGTCGTCGTCGCCGAACGTCTCAGTCCACCGAAACATGGTGTTGTTCCAAACGCGGCATTGCGCCATTAGTTCTTCGTTACGCCAGTCCAGGCCGAGCATTGCAGCGATGACATCACTCGGAACCACGCTGGCGTACTCGGCTGCGAGATCCACGTTGGTCCGGCCGCCAAGGGCATCGAGGCGACGCGAGACCAGATCGGCGATGAATTCCGACCGGTACTGCGCAACCCGCATCGGCGTGAAGTGCTTGAGGAGGAAGTTGTGCACTGAGTGGTGCTGCTCGCCCTGGAGGAGCAGCACGCCACGCGGGCCCCCGTACACGTCTGCAGCGCCGGCGATCCCGGCGTAGGGGTGCCTGAACAGGTCCTCGCGCAACTGCACGAACCGCGCTTCGTCATAGCCAACGACGAGCCACGCCTGCATGCCTTCGTCCCAGCTCACAGGCCCCTGAGCGCGGCGCTGCTCGAAGAAGGGGTAAGGGTCCACATTGCGGGCTTCTCTTAGGCTCTGCATGTCATCCTCATTCGTCGAAGTATCGTCATTAGTTAGCCATGTTATTTAGTCGCTGTCAAGGGATGTGACGATCGGGCTGCCACACGTGCAAGGTGAGCGGCAAGCACAACCGCCCTCGTGCCTGACGCAGCTCGCCTGGCGGCCTCACGAGTCGGGCTGCGCTCCAACTCAGTCGAGAAGACTTCGACCGACAGCGGCACATTCACCCCCGCGGCCCACAGTCCCCCCAAGAAACCCATGAGGTCGAAATCGCCCTCACCGGGGCAGCGGCGGTTGCTCACAGCATCATTCATGCGGTTCTCGTCGGTGGGAATGAGTGGGCCGTCGTTGACTTGAATCATGAACGTGCTGGCTGGGTCTACGTTTGCCAGATCTGCGACCGAGCCACCGCCCCGAAAGAAGTGCCAACTGTCGATGCACAGTCCGCCGTTGGCGCGCCCCGCAGCGGAGACAACGCCTGAAGCCACCGACAAGTCGGGGATGCTGGTGTAGGGCACGAACTCCAAGGCGACCCGAAGTCCATGAGGTGCGGCACGGTCGCACAGGGCGCCGAATGCATCGGCCACCTCCGGGCCAACGGATCGGTCATCGAAGGTGCCGACGGCCTGCACGCACGGGAGGCCCAGGGCATCGGCCATCCGCAGGATGAGGGCCTCGTTCGCAGGGTCTGCATAGACGAGCCCGGGTCGCTCGGGAACATTCGCTGGGCCCGGGGACGCCCAGAATCCCACGATGAGCTCCGCCTCTCCAATCCGGAGCCCGAAGGACTCCAGAATTCTGAGGATGTCGGCATCCGTCCATCCCTGGCCGAGCAACGCCGCGTACTCCGTCACCGTCAGTCCGATCGCGGCGAAGCCAGCGAGCGCAGCGGCCTCAAGACGATCGGGGAAAGCCGCTCGTCTCAAGGTCCCGAACGAGGCGGTCAAGTCGACGGCAACCTGGGATTCGGTCATTGGGTACCCGCTTCTGAGGAGAGTTCCACAAGCATGAGGATCCGAAGCGCACGCTCCACGACGGGACGGTCGACCATCTGTCCCTGGACACGGTGCGCGCCTCCGTCCGCACCCGCGGCCACGACAGCCGCGGCCCAGGCGCGCTCCTCGGCCGACGGTGTAAAAGCGGCGTGGACGGCGGCGACCTGCTGGGGATGGATGCAGAGCTTGCCGCCGAACCCGAGAGCCCGCGCGCGACGAGCATGTTCGAGTACGACATCGGGGTCTCCAAGTTCAGCGGAGACACCGTCGAGTGGAGCCGGGAGACCGGCGATCCGTGATTCCAGGACGAGCATTGAGCGCGCCAGCAGCAGGGCGTCGTGGGAGTCCTCGCACCCGAGGTCCGCTGCCAGGTCGATCGAACCGAAGGCCAGCCGGACAACACCTCTGGCGCGTGTGATCTCCCTTGTAGCGCCGATGCCCCGCGCCGTCTCGACGAGAGCGATCACGGCCTTCTCGTGCCCCAGGAAGCGTGCAACCTCTGCGAGCTCCGCTGGATCCTCGGCCTTAGGGACCATCACACCCGTGAGCGAGACATGCCCGACGAGCGCTGCGCAGTCCTCGTCGAACAAGGAGGTCGCGATCGAATTGACGCGGACCAAACCAGCATTGCCTTCCGCCAGCCAGTCAGACACCGCTCTTCGGGCGTCGTCCTTGTGCTCAAGAGCGACGCTGTCCTCCAAGTCGAGGATGACCTGGTCGGCCCCGCTACCAGCAGCGCGTGCGAAGCGGTCGGGGCGGTCACCCGGAACAAACAGGAAACTTCGAGCGTCCTCCAGCACATTGGTCCTCATTGAGGGCCATAGGTCGGCAGCACATTTCGTTTGCGCAGAGCCGTGATGGCATCCCGAAACGTTTGCTCGGTGTCCATAGTTTCGGTGAAACCAGCCTGCTTGATCTTCACCGTGCTTACGAGCGCCGGGGGCGGGGTGCCGGGTTGACCGTAGCCGAACGTGTAGTCGGCGTACATATGCGACTTGCCGACAATCTCCTCGATGGTGTGGGGCCGAAGACGATGCTTCAGGGTGACATCGGCCCAATCCTGCCAGTGAGCCGGGAGGAAGTCGGCCATGCTCAGAGGCTCGATCTCCTGGCACGGTACATCGAGGCAGTCCGCGAGGAAGGGCCAGATGTCCCGCCAGGTGAACACCTCCCCGTTCGTCACATTGAAGTGCTCCCCCCAAGCCCGCTCGTCGAGAGCGGCCCAAGTGGTCGCCCGTGCGACCAGGCGAACATCCGCCACCTGCTTGGGCGTTTGATGCGACCCTCCGGGAAATCCGAAGGGTCGCTCAGTGTTCCGGCAGATGGCCGCGAATGCTCCGATCACCGGCGGGGTGCTGTAGGCCACGCCGAACGCCGGACCGACGACGTGCACCGGGCGAAGAATCGTCCAAGCGACGCCGGTTCGGGCGGCGAACTCCCGCAGATAGTCCTCCTGAAGCCAGTAGAAGTTGGCATGCTCGTCGCGCGGATGTCGTTCGCGTGCAGGCACTGGGATCGCATGCAGGTGTACGCCATACGCCTTGGTCCCCTGCATGAGCGTTACGTGCTCGAGCCGCCCATGCTGCTCAAGGCCGCTGACCACGTTGGCGAGCATCGCGAGATTCGTGTGCATCTGCTCGGAATCTGACCAGCCCGAGACGAGATCTGCCCGTTCGAATACCGCCGTATAGACAACGTGCGTGACCTCGGGCAGATCACTCATCGCGACCGCCATCGACGTGGAGTCCATGAGGTCCACAGGCACGTGGGTGATGTGCTCGGACTCCATCACCTCCGGCCTTCGGCGCGACAATGCGTAGACGTGCCAGCCCATCTCGACGAAGGCCTCTGTGACCGCCGCTCCGATGAGCCCGCTTGCTCCCGCGACGGCAACGGTCGGACGGCTCATGCCGGGGCTGCTATCAGACCAGCCGGGGCCACCATCCAACCAGAATCCCTAGAGCGCCAAGGCGCAGAGCCCACCGTCATAGCACCACGCGCATTTGGTCGGGGGCTCGCATCTTCAGGCCTTTGGCCTGTGGGACGAAGCCATCGGCTAGTCGCATGTCGGGAAACCGGTCCAGCATGAGGTTCAGGGAGATCTCCATCTCCGACTTTGCGAGCATCGCCCCAAGGCAGAAGTGCCGACCGTAGCCGAACGCGAAGTGCTCCCCCGAGGCAGTGAACGCCTTGGAATGGTCCATGTCCGTCCGGAAGAGGTCGAACAGCTCTGAGTTTGCGAAACGCCGTTCATCGCGGTTCGCTGACGCCATGACGAGGTTCACCCACGAGCCCGCGGGGACAGTTTCACCTTCGAGTTCGACATCCTCCGAAAGGATGCGACCGTTCATCTGGGAAGGCGGCGTGACTCTGAGGGTCTCGCCGATCGCCGCGGTAACAAGTGACCGATCATCGCGCACGGCCTCGAAGTTCTCACGGTTCGTCAGGAGGTGCCCAAACAAACTTCCCAGGGTCTTGTCGGTGGTCTCTGATCCCGCATTCAGGATCTGTGTCGCATGAGTGCCGATCTCCTCGTCATCGAGGCGTTCCCCGTCAACCTCCGCGACGATAAGTGCGGAGATGAGGTCGTTCCCCGGATTGGCTCGACGCTCGGCGATGATCGGAGCGAGATAGGCACGAATCTCGTCGTGCGCGTCCAGACCCCGCTGGTGCACGTCCGGGTCCTTCTTGAGGTTGGACAGGAACGCGATGAGCGCCTGATACCAACCCCAGAACATCTGGGTGTCCGACTTCGGTAGGGCAAGGGTGTCTGAGATGACGTAGACGGGCAGGTAGTGCGCGAACTCCGCGATGAGGTCGACCTCAGTCCCCGAGACGAATCGTCCGGCTAATTCTTCGACGTTTCGCTCCACCAGCCCGTCGAGGATGGTCGAAACGTTTCGCATGATCACTGGCATCCAGTTTTCCAAGCCCCTGCCTCGGAACCAGGGACTCACGAGAGCTCGCTTGCGCGAGTGCTCGGTGCCCTCCATCTGAAGCAGGGTCCGGCCGAACACGGGCTCCATCTGCCATTCGTAGTTCTTCGTGCTGAATGCCGGATTCCGGTACGAGGAACTCACCGTGGCATGGCGAGTGACCAGATACGAATTTGTCTCGCCGTCGTAGTGCAAGGGCCGCTCTTCCCGCAGGCGCCGGTAGAAGGCATAGGGATCCGAGGCGACCTCGTCGGAGAGCAGCGCCGGAAAGCCCTCGTTGTCATGCGAATGAGCCATGGCGATTCTCCTCAAAGCTACTAAGACGGTGGCGGAAGGGGGATGTCCTGGGCTGGTGTCACGAACCAGCGAATCGTCGTGCGCGAGGCGAACCTCCACTGACCTTGGCGTCGCTCGTACTCGTCCTCGTAGGTCGCGGCAGTCAGACACGTACCGCCTGTGGAACGCTCCTGACCGATCGAGAACACGTCTGACCTGCCCGACGCCCTGTCGGGTTCGGTGAATGTCACCCGGTGATTCGACGTCCAATGCCAGTTGCGGATCCAGATCTCGTCAATCACCTCGAGGGATCGGTGAATCTCCGCTATGCCGGAATACTCGGCCCGACCGGGAATGCGGTACTCGCCGTCGGCGTGCCATAGCCCGGTAAAGAGTCCATAGTTCCGGTGATCCAAGCCGGCGCAGTAGCCTGCCACCAGGGCCGAAATGGCCACCCTCGACTCGATTTCGTCGATTCGCCCCTCAACGGAGCGCGGTTCACTCATTGAGACTCCTGACCGCTCACGATGGAGGGGGCAAAGGGATGTCCTGCGGGGTGCTGACGAACCAGCGGGTGACCGTACGGCGCCCGATCCTCCACGCACCATTGCGGCGCTCATACTCGTCGTCATAGGTGGCAGCGACCAGACAGACGTTGGCATCGACGTGCCGTTCGCAGATTGCGAACACATCGGATCGACCTATCGCTCGGTCGCAGCCATCGAAGGACACCGTGTGATTCGTCGTCCAGTGCCAGGTTCTTGCCCACGCCTCGCCGATGACCACGAGTGACTCTCGGATGCCGTCGAGGCCGTAGAAGTTGCCACGGCCCCCGGGGATCAAGTATTCGCCGTCGTCGTGCCAAAGCGAGAGGAAAAGATCGGAGTCCTTTTGGTCGACCCCCTGGCAATACCCGGCCACCAACGCCGAGATCGCCGTTCGCGATTCGATCTCGTCCAGTCGATCTTCCAAGCTGCGTTCAGTCATTCGCTCTCCCTCACCGGGGCCGGCTATCGACGGCCACAATCAACACACCTCTTGGGCCATCGTCCCGCCGCCGCTGGCCACCATCCAGCGGGACGTCGTCTCCTGCCTTCAGGATTCCGTGAATCCCTACAACACGACTTGCATCTCTCGCGGCGCCCGCATCTTCAAGCCCTTCTCCACCGGGATGAACCCGTCCGCCAGGCGCATTCGCGGAAAACGATCGAGAACGGCGTTCAGGGAGATCTCCATCTGCATTTTCGCCAGCATCGCACCGAGGCAGAAATGCCGCCCGTACCCGAAGGCAAAGTGCTCGCCGGATGCCGAGAACGCCTTCGAGTGGTCCATGTCTGTGCGGAACATGTCGAACTTCTCCGAGTTTTCGAATCGACGCTCGTCGCGGTTGGCCGACGCGATCACGAGGTTCACCCAAGTGCCTGCCGGCAGCGCCTCGCCTTCGATCTCCGTCTCCTCCGAGAGGATTCGACCGTTCATCTGCGACGGCGGAGTCACTCGGAGCATCTCGCCGATGGCGATGGGAACGAGACCTCGGTCATCGAGGAGCGCCTCCCAATTCGAACGATCGATCAGCAGGTGGTTGAAGATATTTCCCAGTGCGCTGTCGGTGGTGTCCGATCCTGCAGCCAGGAGAATCGAGATGTTGGCGAGTACTTCCTCGTCGTCGAGTTGCTCACCATCGACCTCGGCCGTGACCAGGGCTGAGACCAAGTCCTCGCCCGGGGCCGAACGCCGCTCGGCGATAATCGGCCGCAGGTAAGCTCGAAGCTCTCTTGTCGCAGCCAGTCCGCTCTCATGCACCAACGGGTCCTTCGCGAGATTGCCCAGGAAGTCGATAATCCGGTTGTACCAGTCGTTGAACTGATCGAAATCCGACTTGGGCAGGCCGAGAACTTCGGCTTGGGTGTACACGGGAACGTAATGCCCGAATTCAGCAAGAATGTCGACCTCAGTTCCAGGTATGAGCCGCCCAAGCAATTCATCGACGTTGCGCTGGACGAGGTCATCCAGAAGGCCAGCCACGTTCCGCATGATCGGAGCCATCCAGTTCTCCAGGCCCTTGCCTCGGAAATAGGGGCTCACGAGCGCGCGCTTCTTGGCATGCTCCGACCCTTCAAACTGAAGGACGGTTTTGCCGAGCACGGGCTCCAACTGCCACTCGTAGTTCTTGGTGGTGTAGGTCGCGCTTCGGTATCCCGCGCTGACAGCCGCGTGACGGGTGATCAGATAGGAGCCCGTCCCCTCATCGAAGTGGAGTGGACGCTCGGCGCGAAGGCGCCTGTAGAAGGCGTAGGGGTCGGACACGACCTCAGGGGAGGTAAGTGCCGGCAAGTCAGATGGCGACGTCGACAGGGACATGTTCTAGTCCTTTCCCGTGCTGATTTGATCGAGTCTCGCGCGGGAGGCCGCGACCGCTGATGCTTCGCCGGCGCGCTTCACTTCGGCCAGAAAGTTGAACTCGGCCGGCTGAAAGTGGATATTGCTGAGCGAGCTCGCGACGATCGTGGCGGCCGCGAAGGACAATCCAACGCCCATCTTTTCCAGCGATGCAAATAGCGCGTATTTTTCCGAGACGATTCCATCGCGCATGATCGAGGCGCACATTTTAGCGATCTCAACGGCTTTCGCCGTCAATTCGTCCGCAGGTACCAGCCAGTCGACGAGTCCGTAATCCAGTGCTTGGCTCGCTGTCCACGGAACCGCGGTGTACATGAGGTCTTTCGCGCGCTTGAGACCGACGGCCGCGATGAGCAGGGATAGATCCCCGTCGGCACCCAGCGTGTGCCACCGAGGGCAGCCGAATCGCGCATTCTCGGCCGCGATGGTGAGGTCGCAGCACAGAGCAAAGAACAGCCCTGTCTCGAGGCAGTCGCCCTGAGCCTCCAGGATGGTCACCTTGCGGCAGTGCAGAAGGCGTGAGTACAGACCACGCGGACCCCACCAGTTATCTGCGACCGCGATCAGCCGGGCTCGCTGGCTCGGGACCTTCTTGACGGCTCCTCCCGGCGCGTCGATGTACATACTCCAGACGTCGGCGACATCCCAGCCTGCGGACAAGTCGGGGCCCTCCCCCGACAGCAGCACTGCAGTGATGTCGTCGTCGTCGTCGACTTGGTCCAGGAAGTCGCAGATCAGGCGTCCCGTCGCGATGTCGATCATGTTCCGCCTCTCCGGGCGGGAGATGCGGATCCGCGCGATGTGCGAATCACGGTCAATGCTGAATGAAGCAGACACGGCGCTCACGGTCATTCCTCCTCGGCGGTCACGCCCGCCGCTCGCTGGGACGTGGCATACAGATTGGCCATGTCGAATTCGCGACCGACACCATGTGCGTCCAGCACGGCCTGCAGCATCATTTTCGACATGACGATGCCATCCAGCGGCATAGCCGCCGCATACTCAGCCGCCGCCTGCGTTGCCGAGGCGAGGCCGGCGCGACTGACGACCCTTGACACAAGTCCACAGGCCATCGCTTCGTGAGCGCCAATCGGACGCCCTCGGACCGCCCATGCCTTCGCGCGGTTCAGGCGAATCGTCAGCGATGCAAGAACGAAGTTGGACTCAGGCATGCACATGAATGGGGATGCGAATTGAGCGTCCTCGCTCGAGATCGTCAGGTCGGATGCCAAGACCAGTGCACTCCCTGCACCCGAGCAGACCCCAGCCACCTCCGTGATGGTGACCTTCTTCGAGAAGCAGAGCGCCTGGTAGATGGCGTCGGACGCACTGAAGTCCTGGCCCCAAGCCGTCACTGTGCCTCGCAGGTCGCGAGGGAACGTGCCTTGATCAGCCGGAGCAAAGTCCGGACCGCTTGCTCGCAAGACGATCACCTTGACGTCGTCATCGTCCGACAGGTCTATCACGGCCGCCGCAAGGGCTCGGGCGAATGCTCCGTCGTGCCTCGTGAGAGGAGCGAAGTCGGCGGTAGAGATGAGAGCGCATCCTTCGGAAACGTCCACGTCAATCACAGCGCAACCACTCCCTCGTCGCCGGTCCGCGGGTCTACCGCGCCCTTGCGCCTCTTGTCAGCATCCAGCGCACCGCCCACGCCGACTTCCTTAGCGGCCTTCCAGAAGTCCATCTCGTCCGGCGCCGACTGCAGGTGGTGTGAGACAAAGAGGCCGGTGACCGACGGGACGCTCGTGTCCATGAGCCCTTCGGCAGCACGGATCCTGCCCTTGAGGTGGAGAAGCGCGCCGGGGTCTTGGCTGGCGATCTCCTCTGCAACGTTTCGTGCGTGATCAGCCAATCGATCCGACGAGGCACATTCATGAACGAGTCCTAGCCGCTGGGCTTCGACACCCGACATAGGCATCGCGGTGAACCCCGTGCGGCGAGCTGCCTTCATGCCGATGATGCGATTGATGTGGACACTTGCGGCGGCGCCAGCGGGCCCGAGGAATCGCGCCTCCAAGGCGCCAACCTTGGCATCATCTGCTGCGATGACGATGTCGACCTTGCATGCAATCATGAAGTACGCGGCAGCCGCGCAGTAGCCGTGAATCTGGGCGATGGTGATCTTGGGCGACCGCGAAATTGCTTGGCTGAAACCCAGGCGCCCCCACGCCATATCGGTTCCGTAGCGATAACTCACATTGAGAGTTCGCCGCCGCTCGTGCGGTCGTCGTTGCCCCCACTCCTCGTTGATCTCATTGCCGCTGCAGAAGGACTTGCCATTGCCTCGAAACACGATGACACGGACGTCGTCATCGAGGTTCGCTTCATGAATGATGTCAGTGATGCGGTCCCGCATTGGCACGCTCATCGCATTGTGCTTCTCTGGGCGGTTGAGGGTGATCCACGCGACGCCTGTCGCTCGGTCGACCTCGTACAGCACCTGTGTCGGGGCCGCAGCAATGCTCTCGGCTGTGCCATAGCGGGTCATTGCGCGCCTCGCTCGGCTCGATCTCCATTGGGGATCTCCACGACACCAGCGGCGATGAGCAGCTCAATGTCCGCGCCGCTCACACCAACTCGGGCCAACTCCGAGACCGAATGCTCGCCGAGTTCCGGAGTCCAGTCTCGAACCGTGGCAGGAGTCCCCGTCATGTGGAATGGGTGGCCTACCACCTTGATACGGCCCCAGGTACGGTCGTCTTGTTCGAGGATGTACCCGTTTGCGAGGACGTCCGGGTCGTGGGCCAGATCGAGGAATGAGTTGACCGGCGCCACCGGGACGTTGTTCTCATGCAGCACCTCAAGCCAGTCTGCACGATCACGAGTGAGGAACTGCCTTTCCAGCAGAGGCTCGAGTTCAGCACGGTTCTTCTCCCGAGTGCGACTTCTTGCAAAGCGCTCGTCCTCGTGGAGGTCCGGACGCCCAAGGGCGGTCATGAGGCCGTGCCAGAGTTTCTGGTCGGTTGCCCCGATGACGAGCCACTGCCCATCCCCGCAGATGAATGCACCAGAGGTGGATGTCACCCTCCCCTGCGGGCGAAAGACCTTGTCCTCGTGCAGGGCAATCGTTATCTCCGCGGTGTGCATGCCGAGGCATGCTCCGACCAGGGATGCGTCGACGCGCTGCCCCTCCCCGGTGCGTTCCTTGACCAGCAGCGCCGCAAGCACAGCCATAGCGAGGAACATCGCGCCTGCCGAGTCGGCCATCGCCCGTGTCGCCAGGCGCGGGGTGCCGTCCGGCGCACGCATGAAGTCGGAGACTCCCGACACCGCTTGGGCCACCATGTCGTACATCGGCTCCTGGTTGCGCGGACCCTCCGGGCCGTACCCCGACGCCCCCGCATAGATGATGCTGGGATTGACGGCCCGAAACTGCTCGTAGCCCAGACCCAGGCGTTCCATGACCCCAGGGCGGAAATTCTCGACGACGACATCGCATCCGCCCGCAAGCCGCAAGGCGAGCTCGGCTCCCTCGGGGTGCTGAAGATCGATGGCGACAGACCTTTTGCCACGGTTGAGTCCGTGGAAGAATCCGGCGAAGCCATCAGGTGCAACGCGCAGACGCCTATCCCACTCACCCCCGGGACGCTCAACCTTGATCACCTCGGCGCCCATGTCTGCGAACAGTCGAGTCGCATAAGGTCCCTGAAGAAAGCGCGTGAAGTCAAGCACTCGCAGGCCCGCCATGGCACCGTTCGCGCCCTCACCCATGGTCCACCCCCCGAGTACTGACCAGCACGTCGAGAGCCTCGATGCCTGTGTCGGTGACGCGCAGTGGATTGACCTCCAGCGCCTCAAGGCGATCGCCCAACGACAGCGCGGCCTCCGCTACAGCAACCACCACATGGCTCAGCGCATCAATGTCGACGGGCTTCGATCCGCGCGCTCCCTGCAGAAGCGAAGATCCCTTTAGCTCGCCAAGCATGGTCCTGACTTCGTCGGCCGTGATCGGCAGAACTCGCAGGCTCGAGTCGGCCAATGTTTCAACCCAGATGCCGCCAAGCCCGACAGCCACCACCGGTCCGAAATTTGGGTCTACAGTCACGCCAACGAGGAGGTCGAGTCCCGGTGGCCGCATGGGCGAAATCAGGACGCCGCGTATGGCTGCCGCGGGCGCGCCTGCAAGGCAACTACTCAAAATCGCGTCGTACCCGCGGGCAACTTCGTCAGCACTTGCAACGTTCAGCAATACTCCCCCGACGTCGGTCTTATGCGGGATGTCGCGAGAGCAGACCTTCATGACCACGGGGTAGCCATAGTCCCGCGCTGCTTCAATCGCTTCAGTCGCCGAGGTGGCAAGACGCGCAGGCACGATGGCCACCCCAGCCGCACTCACGAGCCCTCGTCCCTCGTCCTCGGCCCAAACCCCGACCGGATGAGCATCTCCGAAGGGAGCGACCGCCACACGTGTGCTCGGTCGGTGATCGAGGCGGTCACGCTGCTCCGTCCAACGGGCCATGGCCCCGATCGATTTCAGGGCCAAGTCGGCTCCGGGTAGGAGGAACAGGCCATTATCCGCAAGTAGTTGCCGCGGATACTCCGCAATATCGAGGCAGGTGTTGGAGGACAAAATGATTGGCACAGGCGACTGTTCGACGATCCCCCCGATGATCTCCATCCGGCTCTCGATCCACGTGGGGTCCTCAGGTCGGGTCGCCGGCAGCGGCGTCATCATCGAATAGATGAAGTCAACCCCTGAATCCGTCGCAGCCATTTCCATCAGATCGTCCTCAGCCTTCGTCGGACGCGGCCGTGACCGCGCATGGCCGAATCCAGTCGTGTCCAGAGGGTTGAGCACGTGCGCGAATGGGGGTAAAAGGGTGCGGAACAGGGCCTCAGTCTCAGGCTGCCACTCAGGCAAGGCCAATCCCTCTTTCTCGGCGAGGTCGGCGATGATGTTGCAGCCTCCGCCCGACGATGTCACCACTCCCATCCGGCGTCCTCTCGGCAGTCGGCGGGTGTACGCAAGCAGACCGACCGTGGAGATGAGGTCCTCGACGCTCTCCACCCGAACCACGCCCGACTGGCGGAATGCCGCGTCAACCACGGCGTCATCAGTAGCCATCGCACCGGTGTGTGCCATCGCTGAGCGAGCCCCCTCCTCACTGCGCCCGGCCTTGAAAGCGACGACCGGCTTCCCGGCCCGCGTGGCATGGGTGGCCAGCGCCATGAAACGCTCTGGCTCGCGGACGGTCTCGAGGAAGAGGGCAATCGCTCGAGTTCCCTCATCTTCAATCAAATACTCAAGGACATCAAGGCTGTTGACTACGGCGGAGTTGCCCACCGACGCCCATAGGCTCGTTCCAATTCCGTGAGCTTGGGCGAATTCGTATGTCGCCCTCGCCATCGAGCCTGATTCGAACACGGCGCTGACCGGCCCCTTGATGGGATCGCTGTGCGATGCCACTGCCCAGGGTGAAATCCCCAAGGACGCATTGATGAATCCGATCGTGTTGGGGCCGAGGACAGTGATGTCCAGTCCCAGCGCAAGGTCGACCAAGTCAGCCTGAAGTTGACGCCCTTCGTCGCCAAGTTCACCGTATCCGGCGGCGAGCACCACGGCGCTGTGCACGCCAACCGAAGCCGCATCGGAAAGTATCTGCTCGACTTTTCCTGGGCCCACCATGATGAATGCGAGATCAACAGACGTCGGAAGATCTCCCATGGTCGGCACGGTGGCCTGCCCGAAGAGCTCCGGGTACTTCGGATGAACGAAGTGAACATCATCCACCCCGCCGCCTCTGCGCAGACTCCCGAGAAGATTCCCCGCCCAACTCGAGGACTCGGAGGCGCCCACGATTGCGATACGGCGGGACCCAAATAGTGCTCCCAGTCGCGTCGACGACGTGAGGCGCCGTCGCGCCGCAAGATTTCGGGGCATCGTTGTTGACTCCAGTCAAGGGTGGTGGGCTGATGGGGCTAGTTTGGCACAGATTAGTTAACTATGTTTACTTTTATTCGCCTCCGCCCTGTGTCAGTCGTCGGCTGCTGTGCCACCGACGTGCGAAGCAGTTGGCTCGTCCACACCGAGGTTCTCTAGGCGAGTGATCGCCTCGGAGGGATCAACTTCTCCGTGGGCCCCTGATGCAGCCTTCCGCTTGCCCCCGCCCTTAGACATGCGACGCTCTCGTCCAACTGCCAGAGCGACTGCCGCAATCAGTGCCAGTCCATTGAACATCGCGGCCACCCACGTGACGCCTGTGATGAGCTGCAGACCCTGGACTCCCGTAGCAAGGACAAAGATCGCGATCAACGAGCCCCAGACGTTCATCTTGCCCGGAGACAGTTGGGTTGAGCCGAGGAAGACGGCAGCGAACGCGGGCAGGAGGAGGGTTTCACCAAAGACCACCGAGGGGCCCGTGAGGGACACGAAGAGGACTCCCGCAAACGCGGCCAGCGATCCAGATGATATGAGCGAGATCCAGGCCCACCGGTCGACCCGGATGCCGGTGAGTCGTGCCGCTTCGGGGTTGCCACCGGTCGCATGCATGTAGCGTCCGACAGGCGTCCGCTCGAGCACCCACCAAACGATGATGGCGATGACGATGAGGTAGAGGAACACCGACTGAAAACCA
>WLOY01000052.1 GCA_009699015.1 Actinomycetota bacterium
ATTGGCGCCGCGCCGATATGGAGGTGCTTTGAGTGAAGGACGATGAGGAGGAAGACGAGGACGACGCCAATCTGCAGCCAGATGCCGATCGTCTCGAGCCACTCGTTGGCGCCCTCTCCCAGCGGGGCGAGCAGTGATGCCGTCCACTCCGACGCGAAGGCGCCGCTCTTGAACGGAAAGACTCCCGTGTTGATCTGCGCGCCGCGGTACAGGAACAGGGTCCAGACCACATTGAAGATCATGAACAGGATCAGCCAGGCGCCCTTGGTGTGACTGCCGAAGAATCGGGAGTCACGGCCGTGGGTTGCGGGGCTATTCGTGAGTCGTAGGACAGCGAAGATGACGATGCCGACGAACACCAGCACGCCGAACAGATCCTCTAGGAAGCCGACGACCGGCCACGTACCGATGACCGGCACGGCGAAGTCGGCAATGAACAGCGCGCCGTAGGCCTCAAGGATGGTGAGGCCGAGAACCAGGAAGCCCCAGAAGGCGAACACGTGCGCGAGGCCAGGGATCGTCCACTTGAGGAGTTTCTTCTGCCCGAGCACCTCGATCGCCTCGGCCTGGACCCGCTTGGGCGCGTCCTTCGTGCGTCCGACCGCTGGCTTGCCCGCACGAGCGAGGGAGAACAGGAACCATCCCCTCTTGCCGGCCAGGGCCAAGATGACGACCGTGAGCAGGACTCCGACGATTGCGCGCAGCAGCATGTGTGATTCCACGCGCGCGAGCGTATCGCTCCCGGTTCAGCTGGGCGAGGGGACCGCGACCACGACGACGTCGGGAATGAGGTCGAAGTCGGTGGGATTCGTGGTGTGGACCGGCAGATTATGGGCGCTCGCGTTGCGGCGATCAGAGTGTCGAAGGCGCGAGTGCGCACCGTGCGGCCGGATGCCCGAAGTGCGGCGGCAATCTGGCCGTAGCGGCGGGCTGCCTCCGAGCTGAAGGGCATGGCCGTGAAATTGGCTTCGGCCTGCTGCAGGACTATCTGCCGGGCCATGCGCCCCTCGAGGCCGGCGTGCAGTTCATCGAAATTCAGCCTGGCAATCGGCCGCCACCGGGCGAGAACGCTGCGCGCGGTGCCGCGGTCACGCATGGGAAGGATCTGGGCGACGGGTCGGCCGGATCTGGTGTTGACAATGTCGTGTCCACCAAGGACCCGATCGATGACCTCGCCACCGTGGTTGCGCAGGTCGCGAATGCTCACGTCCGTCATGAACGGAACGGTGTCACCGGTGATACGTGGCGGCGTAGTGGCGATCCCAGAAAGTTGTGGAATCGATCGGGAATGCATCGCCAGCACTCTGGGTTACAGCCTATGAGTCGCATCGACTCAAGTGATTTGAGTTTCAATTTGCATAGATCCCTGATCCGGCGCACACTCAAACCTGTAAGCGAACCAGCGTCCATGAGGACGTCACACCAAACGAAGGAGCATCACCACCATGGCCCGAGCAGTGGGTATTGACCTTGGCACGACCAACTCGGTCGTCTCGGTCCTCGAGGGCGGGGAACCCGTCGTCATCACGAACGCGGAAGGCGCCCGGACCACCCCCTCGGTCGTCGCCTTCGCAAAGAACGGCGAGGTACTTGTCGGCGAGGTCGCCAAGCGCCAGGCCGTCACCAACGTCGATCGCACCGTCCGCTCGGTGAAGCGCCACATGGGCACGAGCTGGACCGTCGACATCGACGGCAAGGCCTACACCCCGCAGGAGATCAGCGCCCGCACGCTCGGCAAGCTCAAGCGCGATGCTGAGGCCTACCTCGGCGAGCCGGTGAGCGACGCCGTCATCACCGTCCCGGCCTACTTCTCCGATGCCGAGCGCCAGGCCACCAAGGAGGCGGGCGAGATCGCCGGCCTCAACGTCCTGCGCATCATTAACGAGCCGACCGCGGCTGCCCTCGCATACGGCCTGGACAAGGGCGATATCGAGCACACCATCCTCGTGTTCGACCTCGGTGGTGGCACGTTCGACGTGTCGCTCCTCGAGATCGGCGACGGCGTCGTCGAGGTCAAGGCGACGAGCGGCGACAACCACCTCGGTGGCGACGACTGGGACAACAAGGTCGTCGAATGGCTTGTGACCGGCTTCAAGAACGCGCACGGGGTCGACCTGTCGAAGGACAAGATGGCCATGCAGCGTCTTCGCGAGGCTGCTGAGAAGGCGAAGATCGAACTGTCGTCCTCGATGCAGACCTCGATCAACCTGCCGTACATCACGGCGAGCGCCGACGGCCCCCTCCACCTCGAGGAGAGCCTGAGCCGCGCGCAGTTCGAGTCGATGACCCGCGACCTGCTCGACCGCACCAAGGCCCCGTTCCAGGCCGTGCTCAAGGACGCCGGCATCGCCCTCGACAAGATCGACCAGGTCGTGCTCGTCGGCGGCTCCACCCGCATGCCTGCGGTGGCCGAGCTCGTGAAGGCAGAGACCGGCAAGGATCCCAATAAGGGCGTCAACCCGGACGAGGTCGTCGCGATCGGCGCAGCGCTCCAGGCCGGCGTGCTCAAGGGCGAGGTCAAGGATGTGCTCCTCCTCGACGTCACCCCGCTCTCGCTCGGCATCGAGACCAAGGGCGGCGTCATGACGAAGCTCATTGAGCGCAACACGACGATCCCGACCAAGAGGAGCGAGATCTTCACGACGGCGGACGACAACCAGCCGTCGGTGCTCATTCAGGTCTACCAGGGCGAGCGCGAGATGGCGTCGTACAACAAGAGGCTCGGCACCTTCGAGCTCACCGGGCTGCCGCCGGCACCCCGCGGCATCCCGCAGGTCGAGGTCACGTTCGACATCGACGCTAACGGCATCGTGCACGTCTCAGCGAAGGACCTTGCCACGAGCAAGGAGCAGTCGATGACCATCTCCGGTGGCTCGGCCCTGAGCAAGGACGAGATCGATCGCATGATGCGCGAGGCAGAGGCGCACTCCGACGAGGACAAGCAGCGTCGCGAGGAGGTCGAGGTCCGCAACACCGCGGAGTCCCTCGTCTACCAGACCGAGAAGTTCCTCGCAGACAACGCCGACAAGGTCCCGGCCGATGCGAAGAGCAATGTCGACGGCCCGCTTGAAGAGCTGAAGAAGGCCATCGAGGACAACGACATCCCGGCGATGCGGGCGGCGACCGACAAGGTTGCCCAGGCGAGCCAGTCCCTCGGGGCGGCGATGTATGCGCAGGCACAGGAGTCCGGCTCTGCCGAGTCCGGCTTCGGCGGCGACGCGGATGGCGGCGACGAGGACATCGTCGATGCCGAAATCGTCGACGAGGGTGGCGATGATGCCAACGCCTCGAAGGACGAGAAGTGACCGAGCCGCAAGGTTCCGAGGAGCGTCAGCCGGCAACCCCGGCTGACGCTCCCGGGATCGACGAGATGATGGACGAGGCCATCGCCGGGGTGGTCGCCGAGGAGGAGTTGGCCGCGGCAGCCGTCGAAGGCGATGTCTCCGAGGCCCAACTCGCCCTCGCCGAGTTGACGAACGACCTGCAGCGCGTGCACGCCGAGTACGCCAACTACCGTCGCCGGGTTGATCGCGACCGCGATCTCATCCGCGAGAACGCAGTGGGCGGGGTTCTCACCCAACTGCTGTCGTTGCTCGACGACGTCGACCGGGCCCGCCAGCACGGCGAGCTCGAGGGCGCCTTCAAGACCGTCGGCGAGTCGCTCGAGGCGACGATGACGAAGCTGGGCCTCGAGCGGTTTGGCGAAGCGGACGAGGCGTTCGACCCGATGGTCCACGAGGCTCTCACCACTGAGTCGCGCGAGGAGATCACCGAGCCGACCGTCATCTCCGTCTACCAGTCGGGCTACCGCTTCGCTGGACGAGTGCTCCGACCCGCGCGCGTCGCGGTTGCCGGTACTGACTGACCCAGGGGCGTATCGAACGTGAACAAGGACTGGCTCGAAAAGGACTTCTACGCGATTCTCGGCGTAAGCAAGAGCGCGACCGCGGAGTCGATCAAGAAGGAGTACCGGGCCCTCGCCCGCAAGCTGCACCCGGACAAGAACCCAGGTGATGCCAAGGCGGAGGAGCGGTTCAAGCAGGTGTCTGAGGCGTATGACGTGCTCTCCGACCCGGCCAAGCGCAGTGAGTACGACGAGGCGCGCGCAATGTTCGCCTCCGGAGGCTACGGGCCGCAGGGGTTCGGCGGTGGTGGTGGGCGCGCGAGCAACGCGAACATCAACATGGAGGACCTCTTCGGCGCCGACGCCGGAGGGTTCGGTGATTTCCTCGGGGGCATCTTCAACAGGGGCAAGGGGGGTCGTGCCCCGGCGCCGCGGCGTGGTCAGGACGTCGAGAGCGACCTCACGATCTCGTTCGACGATGCACTCGATGGCGTCACTGTTCCCCTGCGCCTGAGCAGCGAGACGGCCTGCAGCAGTTGCCACGGCACCGGCGCGAAGGCGGGCACCGTGCCCCGCGTGTGTGCCGGCTGCCAGGGCTCTGGGCAGGTTGCCCGGAATGCTGGCGGGTTCGCCTTCCCCGAGACCTGCAGCACCTGCAGGGGCCGTGGCCTCATCGTCGACGAGCCGTGCACCGCATGCCGAGGCTCCGGCCGGGGCTCGAGCACCCGCACGGTTCAGGCACGGATCCCGGCCGGGGTCCGCGACGGCGCGCGCATCAAGCTCAAGGCGAAGGGTGCGCCCGGCGAACGAGGCGGGCCCGCAGGTGACCTGTTCGTCCTCGTGCACGTCACTTCCCATCCGGTCTTCACCCGCAAGGGCGACAGCATCGCGATCACCGTTCCGGTCACCTTTACCGAGGCGGCGCTCGGCGGCGAGGTCGGCGTGCCGACACCCCGTGGCGGCAGCGTGACCCTCAAGATCCCCGCAGGAACGACAGGGGGGCGAACCTTTCGCATTCGAGGCAAGGGCATCGTCAAGAAGGACGGCACGAACGGCGATCTGCTGGCCACTGTCGACATCGCCGTCCCGCAGAACCTCAGTGGGGAGGCCAAGGAGGCCCTCGCCGCCTACGGTCTCGCGACAGCCGATCATGATCCTCGTAAGGACCTGCGAGCACTGGCGGGGGCAGCTACCGCCGGCGGGTCAGCGGGCGGAGCCGCAGCAGGGTCCGTGTGATGAGCGAGCGCCCGGCCTTCAACGTCGCCTCCGACACCCCGGTGTACGCGATCTCGATCGCCGCCCAACTCGCCGGTCTGCACCCACAGACCCTGCGCCAGTACGACCGGCTCGGGCTCGTGTCGCCGACCCGGGTCGGGGGCCGAAACCGGCTCTACTCCTCCGATGACATCAGCCGGCTGCGCGAGATCGCCGACCTGTCGGCCGAGGGCCTGTCCCTCGAGGGCATCCGGCGGGTGCTCGCGCTCGAGGGCGAGGTCAAGCGGCTGCGCGGCCGGCTCGCCGAGTACCACCGTGAGAAGACATCGACAGCGCTCGTCGTCTGGCGTCCCAAGCGCACCCGATAGGCGCCTGCAAGACCACCGAAATCGCATGAGCATGAGATGGGCAGGGGAGACATGGACATCCAACTGACGACGAAGAGCCAGGACGCCCTCGGCGCCGCAGTGCGAATCGCAGGAGCGAAGGGCAACCCCCAGGTCGAGCCGCTGCACGTGCTCGACTCCCTGCTGCAGCAGGGCGAGGGGATTGCATCGGCGCTCCTCGTGGCTACGGGGGCCGACGTGCCGGCGCTGACCGGCGAGGTTCGGCGCGCGATCGACGCGCTGCCGTCCGCGAGCGGCTCGTCCGTCGCATCACCTCGGCTGAGCAATGCGAGCCACAGGGTCATCAACGATGCGCAGGAGCTAGCGACCGAGCGCGGCGACGCATACGTGAGCACGGAGCACCTCCTCATTGCTCTCGCGCAAAGCGGCGGGCCGGGAGTGAGCGACCGGCTGGCCAGCCAGGGGGCAACCCCATCGGCACTCCTCGAAGCACTCCAGCAGGTGAAGGGATCGACACGCGTGACCACCGCGAATCCGGAGCAGACATTCCAGGCACTCGAGAAGTACGGCATCGATCTGACCGCGCGTGCGCGCGAGGGCAAGATCGACCCGGTCATCGGCCGCGACGAGGAGGTGCGCCGCACCATCCAGGTGCTCTCGCGTCGCACGAAGAACAACCCGGTGCTCATCGGCGAGCCGGGCGTCGGCAAGACCGCGGTCGTTGAGGGCCTCGCGAGGCGCATCGTCGAGGGCGACGTCCCGACCAGCCTCATGGGCAAGACCCTCATCTCACTCGACCTTGCCGCGATGGTCGCCGGCGCCAAGTACCGCGGTGAGTTCGAGGAGCGGCTGAAGGCCGTGCTCGACGAGATCAAGGAGTCCGACGGCCAGATCGTCACGTTCATCGACGAGCTCCACACGGTCGTCGGCGCAGGCGCGGGCGGCGAGGGCGCGATGGATGCCGGCAACATGCTCAAGCCGATGCTTGCCCGCGGCGAGCTGCGCATGATCGGGGCCACGACGCTCAACGAGTACCGCAAGTACATCGAGAAGGATGCCGCGCTCGAGCGGCGGTTCCAGCAGGTCTTCGTAAGCCAGCCCTCGGTCGAGGACACGATCGCAATCCTGCGCGGTATCAAGGAGAAGTACGAGGCCCACCACAAGGTGGTGATCTCGGATGCCGCCCTCGTGGCTGCGGCAACCCTCTCTGACCGCTACATCACGGCGCGGTTCCTCCCAGACAAGGCGATCGACCTCATGGACGAGTCGGCGAGCCGCCTGCGCATGGAGATCGACTCCTCGCCGGTCGAGATCGACGTTCTGCAACGTCAGGTGGACCGCCTGCGGATGGAGGAGCTCGCCGTCGCCAAGGAGACCGACGAGGCGTCGAAGGAGCGCCTGCAGAAGCTGCGCGACGAGATCGCCGACAAGGACGAGGAACTCCGGGGCCTGCGAGCCAGGTGGGATGCCGAGAAGTCCGGGCTCGACCGGGTCGGCGAGATCAAGGTGCTCATCGATGACCTGCGTGCCATCGCCGAACGCGCCCAGCGCGAGGGCGACTTCGAGCAGGCGTCCCGCATCCTCTACGCCGAGATCCCGACCTTCGAGGAGGAGCTCGCCCGAGTGTCCGCGGAGGCCAATGCCAGGAGCACGATGGTCAAGGAGGAGGTGACGGCCGACGACATCGCTCAGGTGGTGGCGAGCTGGACGGGCATACCGGCCGGCCGGCTCCTCGAGGGCGAGACCCAGAAGCTGCTCCGCATGGAGGAGGACCTCGGGCGCCGGGTGGTCGGGCAGTCGGAGGCCGTGCGCGAGGTCAGCGATGCCGTTCGCCGGGCGCGCGCCGGGATCTCGGATCCGAATCGTCCGACCGGGTCCTTCCTGTTCCTCGGACCGACGGGCGTCGGCAAGACCGAGCTTGCGAAGGCACTCGCGGAATTCCTCTTCGACGACGAGCGGGCCATGGTGCGCATCGACATGAGCGAGTACTCCGAGAAGCACTCGGTGGCCCGGCTCGTCGGCGCTCCCCCCGGGTATGTCGGCTACGAGGAGGGCGGGCAGCTCACGGAGGCTGTGCGCCGCCGGCCGTACTCGGTGATCCTCCTCGACGAGGTCGAGAAGGCGCACCATGAGGTGTTCGACATCCTGCTGCAGGTGCTCGATGACGGCCGCCTCACCGACGGCCAAGGCCGCACGGTCGACTTCAGGAACGTCATCCTCATCCTCACCTCGAACATGGGGTCGCAGTACCTCGTCGACCTCACGACATCGTTCGAGGAGCGCAAGGAGCAGGTGCTCGCGGTCGTCAGGCAGCACTTCCGGCCGGAGTTCCTCAACCGCCTCGACGCGATGGTGACGTTCGAGCCGCTCGACAAGGCCGACCTCGCGAAGGTCGCGTTGATCCAGCTCGAGCAGCTGCAGGGCCGGCTCGCCGACCGCCGGATCACGCTGGTTGTGACCGATCGGGCGACCGAGTGGCTCGTCGAGCGCGGGTTCGACCCGGTCTACGGCGCCCGCCCGCTGCGGCGGCTCGTCCAGACGGCTGTCGGTGACTCGCTCGCGAAGGGAATCCTCTCGGGAGGGATCCGGGAAGGCCAGACGGTCACGGTCGACGCCCCGACAGGCTCGACCGAACTGACCGTCACCTCGTAGCCCGTATTCACCTTCCGGGGCGGGAGCGCATGCCGGCGGCGTAGAGCGCCTCGACGAGCACGCGCGAACTGACCTCGGCGGCTCCCTGCTCGACCGCTGTCGGGCGAAGCTCCTCTGGGATGTCGTAGTGGTCGCCCTCGAATCCCCGCTCCGGGACCCCGAGGCGAGCGGCGAACTCGTGGAGCTCGGTCAACGAGGTGTCGCTGACCATGTGGCACCAGAGGCGATCGTGCGCGGGCCAGATCGCCGCGTCAATGAGGATCACGGCAGCAGCGTACGGGCCGCCCCGAATTCCGTGGCTGCCTTCAACATCCCGGCTGTGGAACACTCGCGCAATGGACAACGTCGACTGGCAGATCGTCGGCGAACTGCAGGGCGATGCCCGCCTGTCGTTCAGCGAGCTCTCGCGTCGGGTCCACCTGTCCACCCCGGCTGTCTCCGAGCGGGTCCGGCGGCTCGAGCGTTCGGGGCTCATCCGCGGCTACCGCGCCGACATCGATCCGGTCGGCGCGGGCTGGGCGGTCGATGCCTTCGTCCGGCTGTCGTGCTACGGACCGACCTGCATCCTTCGGGACCCCGAGGTGCTCGAATGGCCGGAGATCCTCGAGCTGCACCGGGTGACGGGCAATGACTGCTCGCTGATCCGGGTGGTCGCCCAATCGATGCAGGACTTCGAGCAACTCATCGACCGGCTATCGAAGTACGGGACCCCTTCGAGCACGCTCGTGCTCTCATCGCCACTGCGCCGAAGCCCGGTACGTCCCCCTGCGGCTACGGGCGACAGCGGCGTCCAACCGACATAGCGATCGACGTGGCGACGGACGACCCGTGCCCGGGTCAGCCGGGGAAGCCGGCCTGGAGCCGGGTGATGGCCTCGGAGAGGACCTCGGGCTTCTTGCAGAACGCCCAGCGCACGTACGGCCCGCCGATCGACGGGTCGTCGCACAGGCCCTGATGCGGGATGGCCACGACGCGAGCGCGCATCGGGATGTCGCGGCAGAAGGCCAGGCCATCGGCGTACCCGAGGGGACGCACGTCGGTCGTGATGAAGTACGTGCCCTCGGTGTCGAGGACGTGCAGGCCGATTGACCGCAATCCGCCGGCGAGCAGGTCGCGCTGCTCGGTCAACTCCGCCCGGAATCGCGCGAAGTGCTCGTCGGGCAGACCGAGGCCGACGGCCATTGCCCACTGGAAGGGCCCGCCCGACACGAAGGTGAGGTGCTGGCGCACGACGCGCACGGCGCCGATGAGGTGGGCTGGCCCGGTGGCCCACCCCACCTTCCAGCCGGTGAAGGAGAAGGACTTGCCGCCCGAGCCGACGGTGACTGTCCGCTCGAACATGCCGGGCAGGGTGGAGATGGGGACATGGCGGTGGCCGTCGAACCACAGTTGCTCATAGGCCTCATCCGACAGGACCAGGCAGTCGTGCTCGATGGCGATCGCCGCGATGGCGGCGAGCTCATCCGGGGTGAAGACGACGCCGGTTGGGTTGTGCGGGCTGTTGAGGAGGATGAGCCGGGTGCGCGGGCTCATGGCAGCCCGCAGGGCATCGATGTCCGGCCGAAGGTCAGGCCCCGACATCGGAACGGAGACCCGCACGCCCCGCGCCATCGAAATGGCGGCGGTGTAGATGTCGAACCATGGCTCGAAGACGACGACCTCATCGCCCTCGTCGACGAGGGCCATAATCGCCGAGACGAGGGCCTCGGACGCGCCGGTGGTGACGACCACGTCGGTGTGCGGATCGAGGGCGATGCCGTACAGCCGCTGCTGATGTGACGCGATCGCCTCGCGCAGCGGCATGATCCCGTTCGCCGGCGGGTACTGATTGCCACGTCCGTCCAGGATCGCGGCGATGGCCTCGTCCTTGAGCGCCTGGGGCCCGTCGACGTCCGGGAAACCCTGACCGAGGTTGATCGCGCCCACCTCGTGGGCGAGTTTCGACATCTCGGCGAAGATCGACGCTGCGTGCTCGGCCATTCGAGGGACGAGCGGTGGCTCTCTGCGGCTCATGCCAGAACGGTATCTGCAGGCGATAATCAGGGCATGGATCCAGTGGGTGCGGACACGCAGGAGTTTGCGGACGCCGCAGCAGTGATCGACGCCGTCATCGCCCCTGCCGCCGAACTCGTGGATCACGCGGGCGTGCAGCGCTCCGCCATTGACGCGCTGGCGGCTGCCGGTCTCCTCGGCAGCCCACTGGCACCTGCCGTCCAGCGCGAACTCGCCGAACTGCTCGCAGCCGCTGATGCGTCGACCTGGTTCTGCTGGGTCCAGCACCAGTCGCCGCTTCGAACCCTGGCCCACGCGCCGTCGCCGGGCGCCGAAGCGCTGCGGGGGCGTTGGCTGGGGGGCATGGAGTCCGGGAGGCTGCTCGCTGCCGTCGCCTTCGCGCATCTACGCAGGCCCGGTCCGCCGAAACCGGTGGCGAGCCGAACGGCCGGTGGCTGGGTGCTCAACGGGACCCTGGACTGGGTGACCTCGTGGGATATTGCCGACGTCGTGATGATCATGGCGCGATGCGACGGAGATGATGCGGCGAAGGTCATCAGCTGCTTCCTGCCGGCGGGCCGCTCAGGCGTCCCGATCCCAGGACTCGAGGTCGGCGAACCCCTGTCGCTCCTGTCGATGGGCGGCACCCACACGAGACCGCTCGCCTTGCGTGACCTGTTCGTCCCAGATGAGTCGGTCGCCGCGGTCGATGACCTAGGCGAGTGGCTCGCAGCTGATTCGATGAGGACGATGGACGCGAGCCCGGCAGCCTTCGGGGTCACGCGCGGCGCGCTGCGTGAACTCAAGGGGCTGGCCGCCGCGCGTGGTGACGCCGACATCGATCGCGCAGTAGAGCGACTCGCCCAGCAGTGCCGGGAGATCCGGAGGGCGGCCTACTCGCTGTCGGACCTGCCTTCGGAGTCCCAGAGTGCGGAGCGGCTCGACCTGCGGGCGGCATCGCTCGACCTCGTGGTCCGGGCGACGACCGCGGTTGTCATCGCGCGCGCCGGGGCCGGCGTGCTTTCGGGGACCTCGGCCGAGCGGCGGGTGCGCGAGGCGATGTTTCTCCAGATCCAGGCACAGACCGCCGACTCCCGCAGGGCTGGGCTCAGGTGGATCTCGGACAACCGGGGTTCGATCGAACCCGCTACCCGCCGATAGCTGCCGGATGGGTCACGGTGAACTGCTCTCCGCCGCCTCCGCGTAGGCCCGTCTGCTTTGGTAGCATCACCCGGAATCGCACGGTGCCCGTCGCCTCGTCGCCGCGAAACTCCACGTTGTACGGGTACTGTTTTGGACAGTCCGGATTGCGCTTGGCTGTAGTGCTTGAGACTCGTTGCCAGGCTCCCTTGATGAACTTCTGCAGGTATGCCTTGGGTGCCTCCCAGCACCTGTCGTAACTCCACGATGTTCCGCTCACGCAGTCGGCGGTCGTCTGGATGGTCAACTTCGTGCAGGTGCGAGTGACGGCCGGGGGGTCAGCGGTCTCGCCAGCCTCGGCGAGCGCTCGCGTGATGAAATCCGTATGGCGTGACGCAACGGCACCGTACTCCCAGGCGGAATACTCCGGAGGGCCGCACGGCGGCCCGCCGCCGCCGGCAAGCGGGCCGATATAGAGCAGTTCAGCGCCCACCTGGACCATCCAGGGCCCCCCACTATCGCCCCCGCAGGGGCCGCGCGTGCCGTCGCCAATGGTTTCGAAGGTGTCGATCCCGCCGGAGTACCCGTCGGCGTCGAGCCGCTGCGTCACACCGAGTGGAACATCACTCACCGTGCCGTCTTTTTTGGCAGGAGGCCCAGTCCGTCCATAGCCGACGTAGGTGACGCGCGCGCCCGCCTCCGTCAGGTCCACGACCTCATCCTGGGTGGCCATCCGGGTGATGATTGGGGTTCCGAGTGGGGCGCTCAGTATGAGGAAGGCAATGTCATCCTTGTCGGCACGCGATCGCGGATCGACGATCACCGCTATAACGGTGACGGGCGACGGACCCGCCTTTCGATCGGCCCCCGGCGGATAAACGATGAAGTCGGACGGTGCGGTCACCAGCGCATCCTTATCCTCGTCGGTTACGCAGTGGGCTGCCGTGATGAGGATCCGCGACTTCCAAAGCCCCGCAGTGCAGTAACCGTCGGACGTCTTGATGGCGACTGATGCGGCGGCGTAAGGGGGCGAAGCGTCCCCATTGATCACCCTGGGCGTGAAGGTGGATGAACGGGCGGACGGTGCCAGCAGCAGGACGATGACCAAGGGTGACAGCACCCCAGCCGAGATACGCAGGTGCCGCGAGCCGGGGGATCGTGTCATCGCGCCAGGTCCTCTCCGAATAGCTGTCGCCTCCTGAGGAGATTGGTCAGCAGAGGTTACCCCGCTCGAACGACGAAGACCCGGGATCCCGCTCGCAGCTTGTGCCGTGAGCAGGATCCCGGATCGTGGGGGGGGGTGTGAACTGGTGTGGATCGCTACGAACTTGGGGTTGCTGGTAGCGAGGGAAGCACTGGCAGGGAGGAGGGCCCGCCGGGAGGCGCGAGGAGGTCCTGACCCGGGCCATCCTGATGGCCTTGGCCGCCTCGGTGGCCGCGACCATCGCCATCATGCGGGCCCTGACGCCCGTCACGGTCACCGTCGCGCATGCCGTCCGGGCCGCCTCGCATCCCGTCCTGCTGGCCGGGTCCGCCCTTGGCCTCGACTCCGCTCATCCCGGGGCCATCGCCTCGGTCGTGGTTGTCAGACGCAGCGCCGATCGCGAAGCCGGTCACCCCGGCAACTGCGAGGAGGGCGACCGCCGCACCGCCGGCGAGGGCGGCCTGCAACGTCCGCCGTGAGGACTTGGGCTCCGGGGAGCCGGTGCCCTCAGCTGCCGGCGCGAGGGCCGGGTCCTGCGAGGGCAGTTGGATCGGATTAGGACCTGCGTTCATCGGATCTGTGTTTTCGCTCATGCAGTGATGCTGTCGGACGGATGTGAAGGGCTCATCGCCGTCATGTTCGGGTTCTGTGAGGAACTCCTAGACTGCGCGCATGGATATCAACACCGTGGTTCAGGCGCCCGTTCGCGGGAGGATTGCGTTCGGCGCCACTGCCCTCCTCGCGGGGTTCGGCATGGCGCTCAATTTGGTCCTCACCGTGCTCGGCACCTACCCCTCGACCCAGACCGTCCCAACGCTGCTGGGGTTCAATGAGCCCGGTTTGGCCGGCATGCCCGGAAGGGTGTTCGACTTCCTCAGCTACTTCACCGTGCTGAGCAACGTGCTCGTTGCCGTGGTCATGGCCTTGCTGTGGCGCGATCCGCAGCGAAACGGGGCGCTGTTCCGGGTCCTGCGAATGGATGCCCTCATCATGATCACCGTGACCGGGCTTATCTACTGGGGAGTGCTCGCCGGCGGCGTTGAGCTCCAAGGCCTTGAGTACGTCACGAACACCATCGAGCACACGCTGGTTCCGATCGCCGCAGTCCTCGTGTTTCTCATCTTCGGCCCGCGGGGCCAGTTTCGGGTGTCCACTGTCTTCGTGGCGCTCATTCTGCCGATCGCCTGGGCGCTCGCCATCCTCGCTCGGGGTGCGGTGATCTCTGCCTACCCATACGGCTTCATTGACGTCGCGCGCTACGGCTATGGATCGGTGCTCCAGAACATCGTCGGCGTCGCCGTGTTCGGCATCATCTTGGGGTTCGTGTTCCTCGGCATCGACCGGCTGCTCGCGAGAATGCAACGAGCGGGGTAAGCGGAGCACAATCATGCGGTGACGTGGTCTCTCGGGCTTGCCGATCTGCGCCGCGAGCGCCGGGCGGACCTTCGGGGTGATCTTGTCGGTGGCCTGACGGTCACGGCTTACTCGGTTCCCCAGGTGATGGCGTACTCCTCGCTCGCTGGGCTGCCGCCTCAGACTGGCCTTTGGGTCGTCGCGCTGACGATGGTCGTCTATTTCGTGCTCGGATCATCCAAGCTGCTCTCAAGCGGCCCGGAGTCTTCCACCGCACTGCTCACGGCGGCGATCATTGCCCCGCTCGCCGCGGGGGATCCGCAGCGCTATGCGTCCCTCGCCGCGCTGCTGGCCCTCATGTGCGGCGTGTGCGCGCTCATCGCTTGGCTCCTCAAGCTCGGCTTCCTCGGCGACCTTCTGTCCAGACCCGTCCTCATCGGCTATATGGCCGGTGTCGCCGTCATCATGATCACCAGCCAGATCGGGAAGGTCACGGGCCTCGAGGTGGCGGGTGACACCTTCATCGCCGAGGTGCGATCCCTCTGGGCGAGCCTTCAGGAGTCGCGCCCATCATGGCCGTCTGTCGCCATGGGCCTCGCGGTGGCGATCCTCCTCATCGTGCTCACCCCGCGCCTGCCGCGGGTTCCGATGCCGCTCATCGTCGTTGCCCTCGCCGCCCTCGTGACCGCGGCATTCGGTCTTGACGAGGCGGGCATCCCGACGGTTGGCGCGATTGATGGCCGGCCTCCGGACATCGGGCTCGCGAGCATTGCGACCGAGGACGTCATCGCCCTCATCCTCCCCGCGATGGGCGTGTTCATCGTCGCCTACACGGACAACATCCTCACTGCGCGGATGCTGGCAGTCCGTCATCGCCACCACGTGAACAGCAATCGTGAACTTCTTGCCCTCGGGGCCTCGAATATCGCGGCGGCGGCCGTCAGCGGGTTTCCGGTGAGCTCGAGCGCCAGTCGGGCCGTCATCGGCGAGGCGAGTGGCGCCAGGACACAGGTGTCATCACTCGTGGCGGCGGCGGGCGTCCTTGCGGTACTCATCGGCCTGCCGGGCGTCCTTGCGAGCTTTCCGGTCGCGGCGCTCGGCGGCCTCGTGGTCTACGCGGCAACGCGATTGGTCGACGTTCCTGAGTTCCGGCGCCTTTGGTCCTTTCGTCGCAGGGAGTTCGCGCTCGCGGTGGCCGCCGCCGCCTCGGTCCTCGTATTCGACATCCTCTACGGAGTGATCGCCGCCATCGTGCTGTCGATCCT
The DNA here is from genome assembly GCA_009699015.1 of Actinomycetota bacterium. Classification (GTDB taxonomy): domain Bacteria; phylum Actinomycetota; class Actinomycetes; order S36-B12; family S36-B12; genus WLND01. The sequence continues at coordinate 15,013 of WLOY01000052.1, forward strand.
GGAACTGCTCACCCGGGTGGCGCGGCCGCATGCGGCGGTGCTCGGCCAGGCACCGGGCCTGGCCGGATGGCACGACGTTGACGACTATTCCGGGGCGGCTCAGGTGCCGGGCCTGCTCGTCTACCGCTACGACTCACCACTCTTCTTCGCGAACGCAGATGACTTCAGGCGGCGCGTTGAGTCGGAGGTTGACTCGCATGAGCCCAAGCCGCAGTGGCTGCTCCTCAACATGGAGGCGAATGTCGAGGTTGACATCACCGGACTCGACGGCCTTGAGAGGATCCGGCGGCATTGCGCGGATGAGGGGATCATCGTGGCACTCGTGAGGGTCAAGCACGAAGTGCTTTCGGACCTCCGGCGCCATGGGGTCCTCGGGCGGATCGGCGAGGATCGGGTGTACCCGACGCTCCCGACCGCGGTACAGGCCTTCTTGGACTGGCAGCGGGCCGAGGGCTAGCGTCGCCTGCCCTACGTGGCCTCAGGCGCCCGCGGTGCGCCCTGATTGTCGAGCAGCGCATGGACCTCGCTCGCCGGGTAGCGGCGATGTCCGCCGAGGGTACGAATGCACGTGAGCTTGCCCGCCTTGGCCCAGCGGGTGACGGTCTTTGGGTCCACCCGGAACAGCGCCGCCACCTCGGAGGGGGTGAGCAGATAATCGGGCTCCGGACTACGTGCTGTCACCGCTCCTCCAAGCGTCCACCCTGCCCCCTGCGCCGCTGCGCGTGATGTCCGTACTGTTGCACCGAGGAGCGTCTCGGGCAACCGAATAGCGGTTATTGAGGTTCTTCTCGCGTAATCGGCCGCCCGAGGCGTTGGAATGAAAGGGAGTGGACGAGCATGGGCCCAGCAGTCGTCGATATCCGCGAGAGCCCCTGGTCGGGGTTTGAGGGCCACGAGCAGGTCGTCACGGCGCAGGATGCCGCGAGCGGGCTCCGTGTCGTCATCGCAATCCACTCCACTGCCCTGGGCCCCGCGCTCGGCGGAACCAGGATTTCCGCATACGGCGGCAACGCGTTCCCGGGCTGGGCCGCGCAGCAGGACGCGCTGCGCCTCTCGCGTGCAATGACCTACAAGAACGCCCTTGCCGGACTCGACCACGGAGGCGGAAAGGCCGTCATCCTCGGTGATCCGCAGGCGAAGTCCATCGATCTCCTGCACGCCTACGGGCGCGTCGTCGAGTCGCTCGCGGGTCGCTACGTGACAGCCGGCGACCTTGGAATGACGGTCGCCGACATGGACGTCATCGGCGAGGCCTGCCGCTGGACAACCGGCCGTTCTCCGGAGCGGGGCGGCGTCGGCGACAGCGGCATCCTCACCGCCGTTGGCGTCTGGCAGGGCATGCGGGCGAGCGCAGACCACCTGTGGGGAAGCCCAGATCTCGCCGGACGACACATCGGCGTCGTTGGAGCGGGGAAGGTCGGCGGACGACTCATCGGCCACCTCGCCGAAGAGGGCGCCAAGGTGACCGTCGTCGAGCCGTCGAAGGAGGCACGTGACCTTCTGCTGGCCACCTGCCCTGGGGTTCAGGTCGCCGGCTCCCTCGACGAGCTCATCTCCGGTGACATCGACATCCTTTCGCCCAATGCAACCGGGGCAATGATCACGAGCGATCTCGTCGCCCGGCTTCGGGTCCGTCTCATCTGCGGAGGAGCCAACAACCAGCTCGCCGCCCCTGAGGTCGCCGACGAACTCGCAGCCGCCGGCATCCTGTTCGCACCGGACTTCATGGTCAACTGCGGTGGCGTCATCCAGGTCGCCGAGGAACTCGCGGGCTGCGATCTCATTCGCGCTCGGGAGCGTGTTGACCGGGTGTACGGCACCACTGAGCGGGTGCTGCGACGCGCGGTGGCCGAGGGCATGACGCCCCTTCGCGCGGCCGAGGCCGAGGCGGAGGATCGAATCCGCGCGGCAACCGGTTGATGGCGCACGGGTAGGCGACCGTGTCGCACTCCATGAACTACGACGACATCGTCCGACTCGTCGGCCGTCAGACGTTCGAGCGCGGCCTCGACTACGCCGATGCCGGCCACGTCGACGAATTCCGGTGGTTCGGCGCCGGCACCCAGCTGTTCGGGACCGTGATCGGCAACCGGACGACGCCCTATACCGTCGTCGTCTCCTTCGGCGCCGGTGGCAAGGCGGGGGCCGATGGGGTATCTGGCACGTGCACCTGCCCGATGGCCTGGAACTGCAAGCACGTCGCAGCGCTCCTCATCGCGAGCCAGCAGGAGACCGGCCTGCCAACCGGCGCTACCCTCGGCGCGACTACCCCGTGGCGGCGCGCGCTCGCTCCGCTCGCCCATCCTGCCCATGCCGAGCGCGAGTTCGACCCCCTCGGACTGCAGTTCTCCCTCCTTGCCCCGCCTCGCGAGACCAGGTACTCGGCGCCGGTGGTCAGTTCTGCGCAACGGCTCGGGGTCCGTCCGGTGACGATGGGCAAGCAGGGCCGCTGGGTCCGTGGCCAGCTCAACTGGACCAGCCTTGGCTACTCACGGGCCCACTACGTTCCCGATCACCTCCGCATCATGTCGTCGCTCGTGGCCCTGAGTTCGGCTCGAGGCCAGTACATGCGATACGACTCCCAGTGGCTGTACCTCGACGATTTCCCCAGCCGATCACTGTGGGAGGTCCTTGCCGAGGCACAGTCGTGCGGCATGGGACTCATCTATGACGGCAAGGGCCAGCAGCAGGTCACGGTCGAGACGAGCCCGGCGACACTTGAACTCGACATCACCGCGACGGCCAGCGGCCTCGTCATTGCCCCCGCGCTCACGGTTGCTGGCGAACTCGTCGGGCAGGGCCAGTTCGGGTTCACCGGCAATCCCGCCCACGGAGTATTCGCCTGGGAGGATCCCGGCTCCGGCCCGCAGGACGTTCGGCTCACCCTCGCCCCGCTGCCCGGCGGCGTCAGCCCGGAGGTACGCGAGTTTGCCTTGTCCCATCAGGCGATTCTCGTCCCTCCCGCAGACGAATCGGCGTTCACGAGCGAGTTCCTCCCGCAGATATCCCGGTCTGCCTCGCTCACGAGCAGCGATGGCTCCTTCGAATTCCCGCAGAATCCGGCCCCCCACCTCGCCTTGACGATCACCCACCAACCGGGAGTCATGGCAGCCTTGGACTGGCGGTGGGAGTACTGCGCCCCGGGCGGCACCCCGCCTCCAGACGGCCCGGTTCCCGGCACTGAGCGCCCGCTTTCTTCGTCGCATGGCGCCTCGGCCTTTCGCGATCCGGATCGAGAGGCGGAGGTCCTCAGATCCCTTGAGTCGTTCATGGCCCGCTTCCCTGATCTCACCTATGAGTCGATGGGACGACGCCGGCTGAGCGTCGGCACCACCCTCACCGGGGTCTTGGCCATCTCGTTCCTGGACTCCGGCGTGCCGGAACTGCAGGCCCTCGATTTCGTCTGCGTGAGAACCCAGGGCGTGAGCCCCGACTACCGGCAGGCAGCGGGAGCTCCGAGCATCACCCTCGCGGCCCTCGAGCGGCCCGGTAGCCGCGATTGGTTCGACCTGTCGGTGACGGTCACGATCGATGATGAAGCGGTCCCCTTCGATGCCCTGTTCCGTGCGCTCGTCCTCGGCGAGGAGCTTCTCGTCCTGCCGTCCGGCACCTACTTCGCCCTCGACCGTCCTGAACTCCAGCGACTGCGCCACCTCATCGAGGAGGCGCGCGGGCTGCAGGAGTCCGCCACGGACGGCCTCGGGCTCAGCAGGTTCCAGACCGACCTGTGGGCGGAGCTCGAGGACCTCGGGGTCGTTGATCAGCAGACGGCCGCCTGGCGCGAGGTCGTGGCGGGTCTCGCGGACGGCGCCGACGTTAGCGTCCAAGACCTCCCCGTCGGGATCGAGGCGACGCTGCGGAGCTATCAGCAAGCAGGATTCGACTGGCTCTCGTTCCTCCATGACCACCACCTCGGCGGCATCCTCGCCGACGACATGGGCCTGGGCAAGACGCTCCAGGCGATCGCCTTCATCGCGCGCGCCCGCGAGGCGGGGAGCGGCCCCTTCCTCGTCGTCGCTCCGACGAGCGTGGTCTCGAACTGGGCTACCGAGTGCGCGCGCTTTGCCCCCGGTCTCTCGGTCGTGACGATCAGCGAGACGTCGAAGAAGCGAATGTCGAGCCTGGCGGAGGCGGCGGGTTCCGCCGACATCGTCATCACCTCCTACACCCTGTTCCGGCTCGACTTCGATGAGGTGGACGCCATCGAGTGGGCGGGCCTATTCCTCGACGAGGCGCAGTTCGTGAAGAACCACCGATCCGCCGCGCATCAGTGCGCTCGGCGCCTGCGAGCGCCGTTCAAGGTCGCAATCACCGGAACTCCGCTGGAGAACAACCTCATGGAGTTGTGGTCGCTGCTGTCGATCACCGCCCCGGGCCTGTTCCCGAGCCCCACTCGGTTCGGTGAGTACTACCAAAAGCCCATCGAGCGCGACCTCGATGACGAAAGGCTGGCTCAGTTGCGCCGGCGCATGAGGCCCTTCATGCTCCGCCGAACGAAGGAGCAGGTGGCCGCCGACCTCCCCGCGAAGCAGGAGCAGGTCCTCGAACTCGAACTCCACCCCAAGCACCGCAAGGTCTACGACACGTACCTTCAGCGGGAGCGCAAGAAGGTGCTGCGGCTCATCGACGACATGAATGCAAACCGGTTCGAGATCTTCCGGTCCCTCACCATGCTGCGCCAATTGAGCCTCGACGCGAGCCTCTACGACGACCGCTACTCCCATATCCCGTCGACGAAGCTCGATGCCCTCACCGAACTGCTCGCCGACATCGTCGCCGAGGGGCACCGGACCCTCATCTTCAGCCAGTTCACCACCTACCTGAAGAAGGCTCGCAGCCGGCTTGACGAGGCGGGGATCTCGACGTCGTACCTCGACGGGCGCACCAAGAACCGCGCTAAGGCCATCGCCGACTTCAAGGACGGGAACAACCCCGTCTTCCTCATCAGCCTCAAGGCGGGGGGCTTCGGCCTCAACCTCACCGAGGCGGACTTCTGCATCCTGCTCGATCCCTGGTGGAATCCGGCCACCGAGGCGCAGGCTGTCGACCGGGTCCACCGGATAGGCCAGACCCGAAAGGTCATGGTCTATCGCATGGTGTCGAAGGACACGATCGAGGAGAAGGTCATGGCGCTCAAGGCTGCGAAGGCACAACTGTTCGACAGCGTGATGGAGGGCGCCGCCGGCAGCGGAACGGGGCTGACGGCGTCTGACATCCGCGAACTCCTCGGCTGATGAGCCGCCTGGAGTCGGCGGCGGGACACTTCATGCGCTGTTTGACGGACGCTGACGACGATCTCCGGCAAGAGCAGGTAGAGTAAGCGTGTTGTTGGGGGGCCTCCCAGGGCCAGCCCACGTTCCGTCCACATGACCGGGGAGTTGCCCCGAAGGAGGTCGAGCCATGGGGCGCGGCCGAGCCAAGGCCAAGCAGACGAAGGTTGCCCGTGCGCTGAAGTACGGCGGTCCCCAGACCGACTTCGATCGTCTGCAGGCTGAGTTGACCACAGGTGAGCAGCAGCATGTCGAAACGGCGCCCGAGAGCGACGACGACGGCGCTGATGATCCGTACGCAGCGGACCCGTATGCGAAGTACTACGACGAGGATGAGGACGACGACGACAAGTAGCGGTTCGCCCTGCTACTAGCGCGCCGGATGCACGCCCACGAGTCGAACGGCCCCGCCATCGACCCCCTTCGCGGCAGCGTCACCCACCTCGCCATCGCGCCTAGCACGCACCTCGCCGCACGCCCACGCGGCGACCCCCCGGCCCCCGAGCAGTGCGATTGCCGGGCCGACCGCTGCAGGTGGAAGCACGGCAACCATGCCGATCCCCATGTTGAAGGTCCGCTCGAGTTCGGCTTGCGGAACTGCGCCCTCGCGGCCGATGAGGTCGAAGATGGGCATCGGCGACCAGGACGACCGGGTGATGTGGGCTGCGAACTGCGGCGGCAGTACCCGGGCGATGTTGGCTGCGAGGCCACCACCCGTCACATGGCTCACCGCGTGGACCTCGACGGCTTCGATGAGCGCGAGGACGTCACGTGCGTAGATCCGGGTCGGCTCGAGCATTTCCTCTCCGACGGTGCGGCCGAGGTCCGTGACGTGGGCGTCGAGGCCAAGCCGGCCCTCGCCGAGCAGCACGTAGCGTGCGAGGGAGTAGCCATTGGAGTGGAGGCCCGAGGAGGCCATCGCGACGACGATGTCGCCCGAGCGCACCCGGTCGGCCCCAAGCAGGCGGTCTGCCTCGACCACGCCGGTGCCAGCCCCCGCGACGTCGTACTCATCGGGGGCCATGAGGCCGGGATGCTCCGCCGTCTCGCCACCGAGGAGAGCACAGCCGGCCTGGCGGCAGCCGTTCGCGATGCCGGAGACGATCGAGGCGATCCGCACCGGGTCGACCGACCCCGTCGCGATGTAGTCGGTCATGAACAGCGGCTCGGCGCCGCAGACGACGAGATCGTCGACGACCATGGCAACGAGATCGATGCCGATCGTGTCGTGGATGTCGAGGGCTCGTGCTACCGCGATCTTCGTGCCGACACCGTCGGTCGACGTGGCGAGCAGGGGCCGCCGGTAGCGGGTGAGCGCACTGGCGTCGAAGAGGCCGGCGAAGCCGCCGAATCCTCCGACAGTCTCGGGGCGCTGAGCTGACTGGACCGCAGAGCGCATGAGGTCGACCGCTCGCTCGCCCGCCTCGACGTCGACGCCGGCCGCGGCATAGGTGGCCGCCTGATCAGGCGGCGAACTCACGGACGCCCTAGGGCGTCACGGGCACCGATACCCATGGTGGGTGGCACTCCCTCTATGTCCAAGAGTGGATCGGCGGCAACCCGCCGCTCTATGTCCAAGAGTGGATCGGCGGCAACCCGCCGCTCTATGTCCAAGAGGGGATCGGCGGCGACCCGCCGCTCTATGTCCAAGAGGGGATC
>WLOY01000053.1 GCA_009699015.1 Actinomycetota bacterium
CGCCGGGCCCATTGACGACGCAGCCCATGACGGCGACGCGCAGCGGAACATCGAGGCCCTCGAGACCGGCGGTGACCTGCTCGGCGAGGGTGTAGACATCGACCTGCGCCCGCCCGCACGATGGGCACGAGACGATCTCAAGGCCGCGCTGGCGCAGGTTGAGCGACTCGAGGATCTGGTTGCCGACCTTGATCTCCTCGACCGGCGGCGCAGACAACGAGACCCTGATGGTGTCGCCGATGCCACGGCTCAGCAGGGCGCCGAATGCCACGGCTGACTTGATCGTGCCCTGGAACGCCGGGCCCGCCTCGGTCACGCCGAGGTGAAGCGGGTAGTCGCACTGCTCCGCGAGCTGGATGTAGGCCTCGACCATGACGACCGGGTCATTGTGCTTGACCGAGATCTTGAAGTCCCGGAAGTCATGCTCCTCGAACAGCGACGCCTCCCAGAGCGCCGACTCGACGAGGGCCTCCGGCGTGGCCTTGCCGTACTTCGCGAGCAGTCGCTTGTCGAGTGAGCCGGCATTCACGCCGATGCGGATCGGGGTGCCGGTGTCCTTGGCCGCACGGGCGATCTCGCCGACCTTGCCGTCGAACTCCTTGATATTGCCCGGGTTCACCCGCACCGCGGCGCATCCGGCCTCCATCGCCGCGAACACGTACTTCGGCTGGAAGTGGATGTCGGCGATCACCGGGATACCGGACTTGCGGGCGATCTGCGGCAGCGCATCGGCATCATCCTGGCTCGGCACCGCAACCCGGACGATCTGGCAGCCCGATGCAGTGAGTTCGGCGATCTGCTGCAGGGTCGCATTCACGTCGGACGTGAGCGTCGTGCACATCGACTGGACGCTGATCGGCGCATCGCCGCCCACGAGCACCGGATGGGTCGGGTGCTTGAGGAGGATCTGCCGCGACTTGCGACGCGGGGCGAGCACGGGCGGGGGGACGGCTGGCATGCCGAGGCTGATCGTCACCTGCCAAGTATCCCTGATCCCCCATGCCGGTGCTTGCCAACCGGCACACCTGCCAATCCCCACTCTGGGCACGTGAGCCCGAGGTGTCAGCCGAGCGTGATCGGCTTCACGAGGTCGGCCCAGATCACTATGACACCCATGAGGAGGAGCATCCCCGCCACGACGTAGGCAACCGGCAGCAGCCGCGCGGTGTCGACGGGGCCCGGATCGGGCCTGTGGCGCACCTTCGCGATCGATCGGCGCAGGCCCTCGTACAGCGCGCTCGCCACGTGCCCGCCGTCGAGCGGAAGGATCGGCAGCAGGTTGAACAGGAACAGGAACAGGTTGAGTGATGCCGCAAGGCTCAGGAAGGTTGCTGCCTTCGCGACGATCGGCTCGTCCATCGCCGCGATCTCGCCCCCGAGCCGGCTCACGCCGACAACGCTGACCGGGCCGTCGACCGCACGCTCTCCGCCTCCGATGAGCGTCTCTGAGACAAGTTCGTATAGCCGGACCGGGAGGGTGATGAGCGCCTCGACTGAGCGCACCGTGATGTCCCACATGAACGCCGGCACCGCTGACCACGGCTGGGGCACGTACTCGACATCGGGGCGGATCCCGATGAAGCCGGAGGCGACTGTCTCGCCGGTCGCCTTGCCCGCCTCGTCGTAGATGGGACGGTCGACCTGGGCGACAACGAGGGGCAATGGCATGAGGGCCCCATCACGATCGATCGTGAGGTCCGCGGTCGCGCCGGGGTGGCCTCGGATCCACTCGGTGACGTCGTCCCACTGGCTCACCGGGGATCCGTTGAGCTCGACGATGGTGTCGCCCCGCACGAGGCCTGACGCGACCGCCGGCGATGCGACGGTGCCGGTCGGGCATTCCCCCGATGGCAGCGGGTCGCCCGTGGGCTGCGCGAGCGACGGGGTGCAGGCGACGATGGCGCTCACCTGGAGGGATGGCTGGGGCAGGCCGATGCCGACGAGCACGATGGCGAACAGGACGAATGCGAGGAGGAGGTTCATGACCGGCCCGCCGAGCATGATCACCACACGCTTGCGCACCGGTAGCCGGTAGAAGACCCGCCCCGCATCGTCCGGCCCGATCTCCTCAAGCGAGGCGCGCCGGGCATCATCGATCATCACCGCGAACCGACCGGTGGACATCGACCGTGCGGTGCCGTCCGGGTCGCCCTTCGATGGGGCGAGCATGCCGATCATCCGGATGTAGCCGCCCACGGGGATCGCCTTGAGCCCGTAGCGTGTCTCGCCCTTGGCCTTCGACCAGACGGTCGGGCCGAAGCCGATCATGTACTCGGTGACCTTCACGCCGAACCGCTTCGCCGGGATGAGATGGCCGAGCTCATGCAGGGCGATGGACCCCCCGATGAGCAGGGCAAACAGGACGATCCCGACGAGCTCGAGCATCAGCCGGATCCTTTCGCGAGTTCGAGGGCGCGCATGCGCGCCCAGCCGTCTGAGGCTATGACGTTCTCCAGTGTGACATCGTTCCCTGACACATGGGCTGATCCAGCAGCCGATGCGGCTGATGCAGCGGATTGGCCCCCCGATCCAAGGTGCTCGTCGAGCACGGCGGCCACGGTCGTGACGATCCCGTCGAACGCCAGCCGTCCCGCAAGGAACGCCTCAACACATGCCTCATCGGCCCCGTTGAACACCGCAGGCGCCGTTCCTCCGGCTGCACCGGCGCGGCGCGCGAGCGAGACGGCGGGGAACGCCTCCTCGTCGAGCGGGAAGAACTCCCAGGTCGCAGCCCTGCCCCAGTTGCATCCGGGGGCGGCCTCCGGGACCCGCTCGGGCCAGGCCATCCCCAGGGCGATGGGGATGCGCATGTCGGGCGGGCTCGCCTGGGCGATCGTCGATCCGTCGGTGAACTCGACCATCGAGTGGACGACCGACTGGGGGTGGACGACGACATCGATTCGGTCGAATGGGATGTCGAAGAGCAGGTGCGCCTCGATGACCTCCAGGCCCTTGTTCATGAGCGTGGCGGAGTTGACGGTGACGAGCGGGCCCATCGACCAGGTGGGGTGGTTGAGCGCTTGCTCCGGGGTCACCGTGGCCAACTGCGCGGCGGACCAGCCCCGGAAGGGGCCGCCGCTCGCCGTGAGCACGAGCCGGCCGACCTCCCCGGCCGTGCCGGACCGAAGTGCCTGCGCCAGGGCCGAGTGCTCGGAGTCGACAGGGACGATCTGCCCCGGTACGGCGAGGGCCTTGACGAGCGGACCGCCGATGATGAGCGACTCCTTGTTCGCGAGGGCCAGGGTCCGCCCGGCCCGCAGCGCCGCGAGGGTCGGCTCGAGGCCGGCCGCGCCGGCCATGCCGTTGAGCACGACATCGCAGGGCCACTCGGCCAGTTCCGTCGCGGCGGTCGGCCCGGCGAGGATCGCCGGGACCGAGAATCCACCGGTCGCATACCCACGCCGCTGCGCCTCCGCATAGAAGGCGAGTTGCAGGTCCTCGACCGCCGTGGCCCGGGCGATCGCCACGACCGCGACGTTGAAGTCGAGCGCCTGGCGCGCGAGAAGGCCGACATCCGATCCGCCGGCCGCGAGGCCGACGATATCGAAGCGGTCAGGGTTGCGCCGGGCTATGTCGAGGGCCTGGGTGCCGATCGATCCGGTGCTGCCGAGCAGGACGATTCGACGCAATGCGGGTCAGGCCTCCGGCTGGCCGTCGGCCGCGGGAGCCGCCACGAAGCCGGCATGCCGGAACATGCGGCGAAGATCGCTGATCTGCTCGATCGTGAGGTCCTTGTTGTGATGGACGTTGAACACCTCGGTCTCGGACCCGAGCACGACGCGGACGTCGCCGCCGGACTTGTCCTCGACGCTGCCGACCGCGGCCAGCAGGCTCAGGACGTCGACCCACTTGAGATTGCCGCTCGTCGGGTGGACGAACAAAGTCGCGAGGGTGTCGCGGTGGTGGTGGCTCAGGTGCTCATGGTTCGAAAATTCAGTCATGGGGCCACCCTAACGATCCGTCACGCGCGCACTCCGACTTGATACCCAGCGGTACAAGACCACGTGCGGATTACAGCGCGAGATCAGTGAGGACGAGGACTCGCTCATGGGTGAAGTCGACCATCGCTGAGCGCAGGCCCTCGCGGCCGACGCCCGAGGCCTTGATCCCGCCGTAGGGCATCTGGTCGGCGCGGAAGGTGGGAGCATCGCCGATGATGACGCCGCCGACCTCGAGGTCGCGGTGCGCCCGGAAGATGTCCTGCAGGTTGTGCGTGAAGACGCCCGTCTGCAGGCCGAACCGCGAGTCGTTGACGAGCCCGATGCCCTCGTCGAGATCGCGAATGACCTGAATCGACATCACCGGGCCGAAGACCTCCTCGCACGAGACGCGGACGGTCGGATCGACGTTCGAGAGCAGGGTCGGCTCCACGTACGTGCCCTCCCGGCCCCCGCCCGCGAGCAGCGTGGCGCCCGCGGCGGTCGCCTCGGCCACCCACTCCTCGACCCGCTCGGCGGCGGACTCGCTGATCATCGGACCGACGACGGTCGCGGGATCCCACGGCGACCCGCTGTGGAGGCCTCGAACGGCCGCGATGAGCCTTTCGGTGAACCTTTCGGCGACAGCCTCGTGGACGAAGATGCGCTGGACGGACACGCAGGTCTGGCCGGCCTGCGAGTTGCCGAACATCGCGATGCGCTGGGCGGCCCACTCGAGGTCCTTGTCGCTGGAGTAGTCCGCGAGGATGATGGCGGCCGCGTTGCCGCCGAGCTCCAGGACGATGTGCTTGCTCGGCACGGCCCGCTGGATCGCGAAGCCGACCGGCTCGGAGCCGGTGAACGAGATGACCGGGAGCCGGGGGTCGAGCGTGAGCGCGGGGGCCGCCTCATTGCCGACCGGAATCACCGAGAACATCCCGGGGGGTAGATCAGTCTCGCCGAGCAGCTCGCCGAGGAGGAGGGCGCCGAGCGGAGTGGCCGGCGCCGGCTTCACGACGATGGGGGCGCCGACCGCGAGGGCCGGGGCGATCTTGTGGGCAACGAGGTTGATCGGGAAGTTGAAGGGCGAGATGCCGAGCACCGGGCCGTGCGGGAAGCGCCGGATGATCGCGGCACGGCCGGCCGTCGCGGCCTCCGTGTCGAGCCGCTGGAACTCCCCGTTGAACCGCCGGGCCTCCTCAGCGGCCCATCGGAAGGTCGATGCCGCGCGGGTCGCCTCGGCACGCGCCCAGGTGATCGGCTTGCCGTTCTCAGCCGTGATGAGCGCTGCCGCCTCCTCGACCCGCTCCTCGAGTCGCCGCGAGACGTGTGTCAGGGCTGCGGCCCGCTGGGCAGCCGTGGTCGCCTGCGCCGCCTTGCGCACCTCCCAGGCACCGGCGATGGCCGCTTCGACACTCGCCGCGCTCGGCACCGTGTAGGTCCCCACGACCGAGCCGTCGCCGGGGTGAGTGACCTCCGCCCTCACTCCGTCATCGGACGCCACTCCGGCGATCCACGCAGGCCAGTGGCGGGGAGTACCGGCCGATACGGCGACTGGGCCTTGCACGGTCTGGGCGTCCGGTGAGGTCATGCGCGCCAATCTATGGCGAAGACGACCCAAAGCGGTATCCCAGACGGAGTCCCACGAGACCCGCCACCCTCCGATCTGTTCACTCTGGGCCAGCCAGTCGGCTATCCACGTTCTCGAGGGCGAACCAGAGTTCAGCCCGCACGGACGCCGCATCCAGCGAGACGCCGAGCAACGACTCGGCCCTACGCAGTCGGTGCCGAACAGTGTGTCGGTGAACGCCGAGAGCTACGCCGGTCGCGTCGATCTGCCCGTGGTTGTCGAGCCAGGCCCGGAGAGTACCGAGCAGTTGAGTGGCTTCCCCCGACGCGAGCACCCCCAAGAGCGCGGTGTGGGCCCAAGCCCGGCCGCTCACCGGGTCGATGAGGCCGGCGAGCCCGGTCTGGGCCGGATCGTCGAGCCGAACCACGCCGGCGCCTCGCGCGGCCGCTCGGCCCGCTCGTTCAATCATCGCCTCGACTGCGCGCGGATCACCGAGGTCAACCGGCCCGGACACTGCCGCACACCTGGCGGCAGCGAAGGCGTGTGCGGACTCATGGCCGGTTGCCACCGACGGCGGGAGGAAGGCGAGCACCTTTCCGTCATCAAGGACGGCGGCAATACCGCTGGGGAGGGCGTTCAGCATCGACGCCAGTTCAGCGGCATCGTCCATCGGCGTCATGACGATGATGCGAGCGCGATCCCGCTCGAGTCCTCCGAGTCCGAGATCCGCCATGGGAATCGCCCCGGAGCCCTCTCGGCGAATGACGTCGATCGCAAGGCGATTCCAGGCCTGCCCGCGATCGAGCCCGCGGACCATCCCCCAGGAGAGGAGCGAAGTCGCGAGATTCATGACGGCGATGTCGCTCGCACGCAGGGCCCGCGGCGATCCGACGACGAGAAAGCCCCTGGCGCTCCCCCGCAACCCGAGGGGCACGATCGCGACGTGTTCCTCGGCTGTTGCGATCGCCGAGGAGGCAAGCACCCCTCGGGGTCGCAGCCTCTCGATCTCAAGAGTGAACTCATCGATCCTGCGGGCGGCCGCTGCCGGGGTGGCACAGACGGCCGCTCCTCCGGCATCGACGAGCATCGCGAAGCCCCCGGCCTGCCTCGCGAGCAGGGCGACCACCTTCGCATCCCCCTGCTCCTTCAAGGCCGCTCGGATGAGGGCCCGTTGCGCCTCGAAGGAGCGTTCGGCCTCCTCGTATTCCTCGGCTGCCAGGGCCCGCGAGACCGCCTTACTCACCGCGACGAACGGCGTCGGGGTCGGCACTTCGATGACGGGCAGCGCGGCACGCTCGGCAGCGGCGATCAGTGCGCCCGGGATCCCCGCGAAGGACAGTCCCACGCCGAATCCGAGCGCCGATACCCCGCCGGCCACGAGCGCTGCAACGTAGGTCTCGCACGCCGCCTGGTCGTCGCTCAGACGCATGCCGGTCGTGAGGAGGAGTTCGTCACCGTCGAGCCACGGCCCAGGATCAGTGAGCTCAGACGTCGCAACCCAACGAACCGGCCGCCTACCGTCGCCCGCCTCAGTGCGCAGGACGAGGCCGAGCCCGGGCAGCGCAATTACCTGAGCGATGGTCAACGGCACAGCGACTCCGATCCACCCGGTGCCGGCCGGCGTCAAGGCCCCTGATGTGCCTGACGCCCTCGGACAACTCCACTGTCCTTCAGTGTACGAACTGGACTGGTCGTTCGATGCACCCTCCCCTACGATTCGAGCAACGATGCATCCGCCGTCGCGAGACCAGATGCCCACTCACGTCGAAAGGCCCCGCCATGACCCTGACGCCCGAGCGCACCGCCAGCGACCTCGTCCAGGAGCGACGCCTCGTCACGAGTGTTCCCGGACCGAAGTCGCAGGCGCTCCTCGCCCGCAAGACCGAGGCCGTCTCGGCCGGTGTCGGCATCAGTTGGCCGGTGTTCATCACCCAGGCCGGCGGCGGTGTCCTCATCGACGTCGACGGGAACTCGATGATCGACCTCGGCTCCGGGATCGCCGTGACCACGGTCGGCAACGCGAACCCGTACGTCGTCGAGGGAGTCCAGAAGCAGGTCGCTGAGTTCACGCACACCTGCTTCATGGTGACCCCTTACTCCGGCTATGTCGAGGTCTGCGAGGCACTCAACCGTGTCACCCCGGGCGACCACGAGAAGCGCTCGGCCCTGTTCAACTCGGGGGCCGAGGCGGTCGAGAACGCGGTCAAGATCGCCCGCGTCTACACGCAGCGCTCCGCGGTGGTCGTCGTCGAGCACGGGTATCACGGCCGTACGAACCTCACGATGGGGATGACCGCGAAGAACATGCCGTACAAGAACGGCTTCGGCCCGTTTGCCCCCGAGATCTACCGGGTGCCCACCTCGTACCCATTTCGCGACGGCCCGCATGATGGCCCCGAGGTTGCCAAGTGGGCGATCAGCCGGATCGAGAAGGAGATCGGAGCCACGAACGTCGCCGCGATCATCATTGAGCCGGTCCAGGGCGAGGGCGGCTTCATCGTCCCGGCACCCGGCTACTTTGCGGCGATGGCGGCCTTCGCGAAGGCCAACGGCATCGTCTTCGTCGCCGACGAGATCCAGTCCGGCTTCTGTCGCACGGGTGACTGGTTCGCGAGCGAGCATGAGGGCGTTGTTCCGGACCTCATCACGACGGCCAAGGGCATCGCCGGCGGCATGCCGCTCGCTGCCGTCACCGGCCGCGCCGAGATCATGGACTCCGTGCACGCCGGCGGCCTCGGCGGCACCTACGGGGGCAACCCCGTCGCATGCGCCGCCGCCCTCGGTGCCATCCGCTGGATGGAGGAGGAGGACGCCCCGGGCCGCGCACGCGCGATAGAGGCGGCGATGATGCCGCGGCTTCGCTCGATGCAGGAGAACCACCCAGCGATCGGCGACGTCCGCGGGCGTGGTGCCATGCTCGCCATCGAACTGGTGAAGGTCGGCACCATGGACCCGGATCCGGAGCGCACTGCAGCGCTAGCGCGCTTCTGCGTCGGCGAGGGCGTCATCGTCCTCACCACCGGCACCTACGGCAACGTCTTCCGGTTCCTGCCCCCGCTCACGATGCCCATGCACCTGCTCGAGGAGGCCCTAGGGATCATCGAGCGCGGTCTCGAGGCCACCGCCTAGCGGCGCTTGTCAAACCTTCCTTTCAGGAAGCCTCGCAGGCGGGGTTCTTTCGCTCATGTCCCTATCGGCCTGACACGCAAACCCGCCATGCCTCCATCGACCGCCAGTGCCGTGCCAGTCGTTGCGCCACTCAGGGGGCTCGCGAGGTAGGCGATGGCGCCGGCCACCTCTTGAGCAGAAACGAGCCTGCCAATTGGTTGGCGCGCCTCAAGCGCAGCTCGCTCGGCCGCGGGCTCCGCAGCCGCATCGAGCAGTCGCGCAACCCATGGAGTATCTGCCGTCCCCGGGTTGACCGCTGTGACTCGGATGCCATCGCGTGCGTAATCGGCGGCCATTGCCAGCGTGAGCGACAGAACAGCACCCTTGGAGGCGCTGTAGAGAGCACGGTTCGGCAGACCTGCTGTCGCAGCTATTGAGCACGTATTGACAATGGCTGCCGCCGTTGACTTTCGAAGGTGCGGTAGGGCGGCCCGCGAAACTCGCACCATTCCGAACACGTTCACCTCGAACACACTCAGCCATTCAAGGTCGGCATTGTCCTCGACCGTTCCGATCGCACCGATGCCGGCATTATTCACGAGGATGTCGATACCGTCGAATTCGCTTGTCACCTTCTCGATTGCCGACCGTACCGAGGCGTCATCAGAAACATTCGTCGCGACATACAGAGCACCAACATCTTCCGGGGGAGGCGACAGGTCCAACACCGCGACCCTTGCACCTCGCGAGAGAAGGAGCTGCGCAGTAGCAAGGCCGATACCCGAACTGCCACCAGTAACGACCGCCACCAATCCGCCAAACTCACCCAAGACCGGGCCCTTTTGTTCAGACAGCATGCGAACGCTCCCAGGGGGCAACGGTTGACGGCAGGATTGATGCGTTGGGGGCCAGAAGGACCTTGCTGGAATTCAACTCGCGTCGTCCCAACTTCGTGAAGATGTCGGGGCCCGCGGTCATCGGCTCTACCGTGTCGATGAGTCGTGACGCGATTACCGCATTCTGTTCTAGCCATCGAGCTGTCAGCTCGAAGTCCGCTCGCGAATAGCAGAAGCTACCCACGATGGTTCTCTCCGCAACCGAAACTGAATATGCAGGCACTTGCAATTGCGGGGAGTCCATGCCGAGGAGTACCACGCGTGCACTCTTTGCCGAATGGGTAAGGGCCACCTCGAGTGTCGCAGAATTCCCAACGGCGTCCACCACCGCGGTTGGTCGCCGACCTGCAAGTTCATCTTCAAGATGCTCTGGCGCCACCGACCGAACGCCGATGCTCGAGAGGAGATCACGACGATGTTGGCTGATCTCCGTCACGAGCACCGCTCCGGCATCAACGCGCGCCGCGGCCAGGGCCACCGCCTGCCCTATCGGTCCACCTCCAATCACGAGCAACGACTCTCCCGACCTCAGGTTCGCTCGCCTCACTGCGTGATATCCGACGGCCAATGGCTCCACAAGCGCACCTAGAGCAGGCGGAGTTGACGGCAGCAGCGGAACAAGGCTTCCCACGGGGACCGTCACATACTCCGCGAAAGCGGCGTCTATTTCGGGGACGACGCCAAGAACGCGCAACTCTTCGCACTGTTGCTCTTCGCCTGACACACAGGCATCACAGAGTCCGCATACCATTCCCGGGTTGATCGTCACTAGATCACCGACGCTCACGCGGCTGGACGACATGGGGAGCCTATGGACAACTCCCACAGTCTCATGTCCCATGACTTGGCCTTGGTGCCGTCGTCCGGTGTGACCAGTAAACCCATGGATATCAGAACCGCACACGCCGGTTGCCAGGACCTCCACTATCGCTTCGTCGGGGCCCGGCTCGCGAATCGGGCGCTCCTCGATAGCCATCTCCCATGGTCCTTTGAACACCAGAGCCTTCATGAACGTGCCTCCTGATCTGTCATTTGACCCAAGTCGCACGTGGCAATTTGGGCAGCGACCGCATTCACGCCTGCGATAACAGCGTCTTCTCCGTTGGCGAGCGAGATTCGCAACCAACCCTCGCCTTCCGTCCCGAATGCCGTTCCCGGCGCCGTCGCCACGCCCCGTTCACGAATCAGCGCCAGGGCGAAGTCGCGAGATTTCATGCCACTTTGGCTAATGTCAAGCCATAAATAGAAAGCACCCTGAGGAGTCACGAAAGGGATTCCATGCTCGCTGGCAACCCTGACGGCGGAGTCCCGTCGACTGCGATAGGCAGAGCGCATCAAGTCAACGCAATCCTGAGGGCCAGTCAATGCAGCAACGCCCGCGAACTGCGCGGGGCTGCTCACACATGAAATGAGGGGCTCTTGGACCTTCGAGAGTTCACGTGCAATGGCACTCGGCACCGCCGCATAACCCACACGCCATCCGGTCATTGCGTATGTCTTCGAGAGACTAAATGTCGAAATGACGCGATTCTCGTTGTCAATACGCCCCGGGCTGAATTGCGCTTGATCGAAGGTGATCTCGTCATAGCACTCGTCTGAGATGATCCACAGGTTGTGACGACTCGCAACCTCGTACAGGGCCCGGACCGTCGGCTCGCCCATGACCACCCCAAGCGGGTTGGAGGGAGAGTTGATGAGGATCGCTTTCGTGCGCGGAGTGATGAGTCTCTCTACCTCAGCCGAATCCGGCATGAAGCCATTCTCGGAGCGCAGGGGGTAGTAGATCGGGTTCGCGGAGAGCAACGTCGCCATCATCGTGAAGTTGGGCCACCCCGGATCAGGAAGCAGGAGATCGTCTCCCGGCGAGAGGATGGTCAGCAACGCTCCGTAAATCGACTGTACTGCCCCCGCGCCCACAATGATTTGATCAGCCTCTACCTCAAAACCGTTCCGAGCTGCGATCTTGGACGCCATCGCCTCCCGCAATTCAACGATGCCGGCATTCGGCGTGTACCGAACCGCTTGCCGCCTGATCGCCTCTTCCGCTGCACGGCCGATGTGCTCAGGCGTCGCGAAGTCCGGTTCGCCGACCTCGAGATGAATGACGTCTGGCGTGGCCCATGCGAGGTCCATCACCTCACGGATCCCCGACCGTGGCATGTTCATCACCGATGTTCGAATGCTGGGGGACATCTAGACTCCTTCAATTCCGAGTATTCGGGCCGCGTTGCCGCCAAGTACGAGTCCTCGCTCTGCCTCCGAAAGGCTCGGAAGATGGAGTTCGACGATGTCACCGAGTGCTGCGTAGCCGGGCAGTTCAGCGATCCAGGGCCAGTCCGACGCCCACAGCAATCGATCTGCGCCGAAGGCCGAGAGCAAATCCACCGAGATGCCTTGAAGGTCCCAATAGGGAAATGGGTCCTGGCTAAAGGCGTAGTGACCCGAAAAATGGACGGCAACCTGAGGGTAGCTCGCCATCGAAAGAACCTGCGGCAAAGTGCCGGGCGGTATTTCAGTTGAGATTCTCGGCCTTGCCCACTCATCCATGAGTATCTCCGTCTGACAGAAGCCGAGATGATTGAGCACGACCTTCAAGTCAGGCAGTTGTTCAAGAACTCGAGGAAGAATGCGCATTTGGTCGGGCGAGGAATAGAACCAAGCGACGATGCCCCGATCGCTCATTTCCTCCAGTAGGGGAAAGAATCGAAGGTCTCTGACGGGAACCTCGCAGTCTCCGAGTTCCCAGATGCGGTAGCCAATAATCGGCATTGCCTGGACCCTTGACTTCAAGTCCGCTACGGGATCGGGGTGTGCAGGATTCATCACGGCAACCGCAGAGAACCTGTCGGGATACGCCTTGACTACCTCGCGCGTGTACTCATCATGTTCGTCCAGAGACACGATCACCGAATGGGCGATTTCGTTATCGTCCATCGTCTGGAGATAGTCCTCCACCAAAGCGGAGCGCTCTCGTGGATAGAGCGCATGAATGCCGCGGGGGTATCGCTCTCCACTCGGCGCGAATAGGTGCATGTGAGAATCGATCCTTGGGGCAGTCACGAGATGTCCTTCCATTCGGCCAACACCGAAACCCTCAGTTCGCGCATGCGCAACTCAATCTCCTGTGGTGTCCCGGAAGTGAGCGAGCCACTCATGCCAATCGCCCACGAACCGGCACGCAGCCACGACACCGCGTTCTGCGGCGAAATGCCGCCAGTAGGAACGAACTCAACGCCATTGAATGGCGCTCGCAACGCCCCGAAGTACGTCAGTCCCAGGGTCCCTGCCGGGAACAGCTTGACCCTCCTGGCTCCGGCTCCAAGCGCAGAACAAATCTCAGTTGGTGTCATTGCTCCGGGCAGGACATCCATGCCGCGAGCGAGTGCGTCCTTGACGATCGCTTCATCGAAACCAGGAGAGACCACAAAACTTGCACCGCAATCATGGGCTTCGCGGACGTGCGCCATAGTCATCACGGTCCCCACACCGACCGCGGCAAACCCCATCTCCACCGCGCGAGTGACGGCCGCTTGCCATTCAGCGGTGTTGGTCGTTACCTCAATGGCTGTCGCTCCACCGTCCCGGAGTGCCGCAACGACAGCGAGCGCGCGTGCGGGATCCCCGAGCTCCCGGACAATCGTGACGATCGGAAGCTCGCTCACTGCCTTGCCTAGGCTTTCATCGACCGTCAAAGTCGTCATCGGCGGATTCTTCGCTCGGAGGGGTTGGTGATCTCCTCCATGGTGAAGGCCGAGGCATCACCGGCGAGAGTCTGCTGGAAGGCCGATGCTCGTACCGATGCCTCCACAGCAAGACGATAATCGCCCGTCGCCGAATAGATGGCGATGAACGCTCCCGTTCCGGCATCGCCGGCTCCGACTGGATCAACCACTCGCCCGGGGCATTCGGCCGTGAATTCGTCACCCTCGGTCACCACGGTCAGCGTGTTGCTGCCCATCTCACCAACCCGACCCCAGCGTCGCGGAATGAGTACGAACTGGTGGCCATATTGAGCGATGAGCATTCGAGCGGCGACGATTGGATCCGGGTCAATACTCAACAGATCAGTCAGGTCATGGTCTGACGCGACAAGCACGTCGAACAGGTTCAACAGACGCATCGTGGCGTCACGCGCTTCCGTTTCGCTCCAGAGCTTGCTTCGATAATTCACCTCGAAGTACTTCAGCGAGTTGGCACCACCCTCGTAGAACTCCCTGAGAAGGTTCTCGCTTCCCGGACCAAGGCCCAACGTAATTCCCGAGCTATAGAGAACAGTCGCATCGGAGACAACTGCGCGCATGCCTTCATTGAGTCCGTCAAGCAGACTCATGGCGGATACGGCGCGATCGTAGATAACCGAGACTCCGCGAGGTTCTTCGCCAACTTCAACGAAGTACAGACCGACCCGGCTATCGGAGGGTGCGACCACTACCGTCACACCCGCGCCCCTAGCCGCCCTCATGATTCGCTCAGCAAGCGGATTATCGGGGAGGGAACTGAGCCAAGTGGCAGGCATTCCGAGGGCGGCACTAGCGATTGCGACGTTCAGTTCGGCGCCCCCGACACTCGCGTCGAACCCGACTGCAGTGGCGACCCTCCTCCCGTCCGGCGGGGATAGACGGATCATTGCTTCGCCTAGGGTGCAAAGGTGAGCGCGCATCATGTCTTCGCACTCTTCTTCGTCACGAACACCGTGATTGCCGCCACAATGATGGCCCCACGGAAGAGTCCCTGCGTGTACTGCGAGATCCCCACCATATTGAGTGCGTTATCGATAAGCGCCAACAGGACGGCGCCACCCACCGCTCCCAGCAGGCGTCCACGACCTCCCATCAATGAGGCTCCACCGATAACGACCGCAGTAATGGCCAGCAACTCCATGCCATCCCCAGTCGTGGGAGCTCCGACACCCGCTCGAGAAACTTGCACGAGGCCGGCAAGTACCGCAAACAGGGAACATGCGACGAGCGATGTTGTGATGACCGGCCCGCTACGGACCCCTGAGCGGCGCGCCACTTCGATATCACCTCCTACCGCATAGAGGTGAAGTCCCATACGAGAACGTCGGAGCCAAAGACCAACCGCAGCCAAGAGCAACACTAGGACGAGCATCGAGTAGGGAACCGGGCCGATGTTCCCGTACAGGCTTGTTACGACTGGCGTCGGGATGCTGCCAACGCCCTTGATCGTGTAAGCCAACACGAGGCCCTCGATAATCGAGAAGGTTCCCAAGGTCGCGATGAATGCTGGAATCTTCAACCTGACGACGAGCAAGGAATTGAATAATCCGATGCCAATACCAATTGCGAAGGCAAGCGCCACAGCGCCCACAAACTTCCCGCCGTCGCCGTCTCCGATGCCTGAAACCAGAACGGCCGTGAGCTTCACGACCGCCGCCACGGACAGGTCGATCTGACCGGCGATGATCGCGATAAACATGCCGACGGTGATGATGATCAGGGGAACTGCCTGGCCCAAAACGTTCGGGACATTCTTGATGGTGAGAAAGGAGTCGGAATACACGGTGGCCAACATCGCAAGGACGCCCACCATAATCCAGACGGCGATGCCATCCGTAAAGGCGCTGCTGATCCGTTCTTTCATCTGCATCACTTCCCCTGCACCGCGCTCGCATGGAAGATCCTCGCCTCAGTCGCCTCAGCACCTCGGAACTCTGCGGCAACGATGCCATCGCGCATCACCATGATTCGGTCCGTGAGAGCCAGAACATCCTCGATCTCGGAACTCACCACGATAACGGACGTGCCGCGTGAGGCGATCTCACCGACGATATCGACAATTTCAGCCTTCGCTCCCACATCGACCCCCCTGAGCGGCTCATCGAGCAAGAGCAATCTCGGGCTGAGCGTGAGGCAGCGGGCGATGACCACCTTCTGCTGATTTCCACCGGAGAGGAACTGGACCTTCTGACCGAGATTCGCGGTCTTGATCTGCAAACGGAGGACCATGTCTTGGGCGATGGCACCGACGTTCGAACTTCGTAGCCAACCCACGGTTGCAATCCGGCCAAGAACGGAAAGCACGATGTTGGATTCCACCGACTGCCCGAGGATCAAGCCCTGACGCTTGCGGTCTTCGGGCACAAGCACGACGCCATTTGCGATCGCTGCCCTTGGCGACCGGATACTGATCGGCCCTCCTCCCCACGTGACCGAACCTGAGATTGGCGGGTCCACGCCGGCTAAAGCCCTCAGCAGTCGCGATCTGCCCGACCCAGTTAGTCCGGCAACTCCCAAGATCTCTCCCGGTCGCAGAGAGAAGTTCACGCCGGTTTCATTCATACCGGGAAGCATCAAATTCGACACCACTAGACCACCGTGGCCATCCTCTTCATGAGCGTGGTCAGCGGACTGCCACTTCGGCGGCGTATTGCGCTCTACCGAGCGCCCTACCATCGCCTCGATCATGACGTCGTGGGTCAATTCGCCCCTCGGCAACGCGAGAACGACACTGCCATCACGCATGACCGTTGCCTCATCGGCAATTTCCATGACTTCGTCCAGACGATGAGTGATGTAGACGACCGAAATCCCAGCTTCAGTAAGTCGTCCCACCAACGCATAAAGCAGCTCGAGCTCATCATCGCCAAGAACTGCACTCGGCTCGTCGAGAATGAGAACCTTCGCTTCACGGGTCAGTGCCTTGCCCACTTCGATCATCTGTTGGGACGCAATGGTCAGATCGCCGACTGTCGCCAGGGGCGAAATGCCACCGGCCCCCAATCGGCTGAGGATTTCCCTCGCGCCTTCCGCCATCGCCTTACGATCGAGGAGACCATTCTTCCTGGGCTCAATACCCAGATACAGGTTCTCCGCAACCGTCATGTCGGACAAGAGACTGAGTTCTTGATACACCGCCACGATGCCGCTCGCCAGCGCCTCACTGGGATCACGAAAGTGAACACCTCTTCCCTCGATCTCGAGCGTTCCAGCGTCGGGTTGAAGTACCCCCGAGATGATCGAGATCAGCGTGGACTTCCCAGCTCCATTTTGGCCGAGCAGCGCATGAACCCGACCTCCATACAAGTCAAGGTCGACATTCGTCAGTGCAGGGACTCCAGAAAAGGCTTTGCTGACACCGCGCACCCGGAGGAGGGGGTCAACGACCCCCTCCTCCGTCACGCGACCCTCGTCAGCAGAGCTTGAGAGAGGCAAGGAGGTCCTTGCTCAGCAAGTCTGCGGGGAGCCACAGATCATCCGAGCACTCCATCTTCACGAACTGATCATTCTCAGCGTCCGTGAATACCGGCACTCCGACGTTCACAAATGATGACACTGGCTTGCCCTCAAGCGCCGAGACCGCCGTGTCGAGGCACTCAGACGAGTGACTGGGCGGATAGCCGACAGCAAGGAACTTCACGCCATTTTCTTTTGCCAGCTTCAGGAATCCATTGAGCGGCTCAGCAGTCATCGGCGGGATCGCCTTGCCTGCCTCCTTGTAGGCCTGGATCACTCCGATGTCCTGCAGGCCACTGTCGGACCACACGGCGTCGATCTCGTCGCCGTACTTTGCCAGCAGTTGCTCCATGACCGTCTTGCCTTCGGTCGGTGACCAGTTGGTGTACTGCTTGTCCAGGATCTCGATGTCCGGGTACAGAGCGAACACCTCCTCCGCACCGGCCTTACGGGTTTCGGTCGTCGGCACACCAGCAATGCCACTCAGCATGACAATCTTTCCCTTGCCGCCCACTTGCTGCGCGATCCACTCCGCAAAGAGAGCGCCATTCAGGCGGTTGTCACGGTCAACACGAGAGACGTTCGAAGTTGTGTCAACGATGCCCGTGCAGAGGATCACCGGAATCCCTTGCGCTGCTGCACGCTCGATTGGTCCCTTCACAGCGGGGCCCATCGGCGTGACAATGAGTGCGTCGATGTCCTTCGCGAGCAGGTCATTAATGTCGTTGACCTGCTTGTCTTCCTTACCGTCAGCGCCGGCGTACTCGATAGCCACACCGAGCTCGGTTGCATGCGCCTTGAGGGTCTCGTCATAAATGGCAGCCCACGAGTTGGTCGGGCCCTGCGATGCGAACCCGATCGTGTAGGGACCCTCCTTCGCGTACTGCGCTGTGTCGACCTGGACGATTCCGGCGTCAGTGGGGGTCAAGCCTGGGTTCGTAAGCCCGACCTTGCCCCAGTCATCAGCCCAAGCGGTGCTGAGGGCATCGGCGGAAACTTCACCTGAAACTGCGGCTGCGCTCTCCTCCACCGGTGCAGCGCTTGACTCAGCGGCAGCCGACACTGCTGCAGCTGTAGGCGCGTCGCTGCTGGAACTATCACTGGAGCATGCACCAATGAGTGATGAAATTGCCAGCACTGATACGACGCCCGCTATCGAGCGTCTCCTTCGAGTATTAAACATTTGCATCCTTTCGATGACTATGAAGTACTGCATGACCGCGCTCCCTGCCGCAAACAGCAGCAGGTTCTCCGCTTCCTAACCCCCTCTCCTAGGTCTGCTCCAACGAGTCGTCTGGACCGCTACGGCAACGAGGATGATGGCGCCCTTGACCACGAGTTGGAGCCATTCATCGGCACCCGTGAGGACGATCATGTTCAGAGCCGACGCAATGACCACGGCACCGAGGAGCGAGCGACCAACACCTCCGGCGCCACCAGCAAAGGATGTGCCACCGATGACGGCTGCCGCGATCGAGTCCAGGTCATAGCCCACCCCCAGATACGCATCGACGTAGCCGGCATACCCACCGAGCAGGAGACCCGCGAACACTGCAAGCAGACTGCAGGCGATGTACGCCCCGGCCGTCACCCAGGCGACCGGCACCCCGCTCATCCGGGCAGCCTCTGGGTTGCCACCTGCCGAATAGAGCCAACGTCCCAGGATCGTGAATTTCAGAATGATCGCAACGATTCCGATCACGATGAGCGCGATGTAGGTCGGGGCGGGAATACCGAGAACTCGGCTCGAACCCAGCTCAGCCAGCGCGGAGGGAATCCCTCCACCTGGTACTCCTTGAGTCCACGCAGTTTGGAACCCGACGATCAATACGGCCGTTGCGAGTGTTGCGACGAACGGCGGGACTCGGCGACCCACGACAAGAACCGCGTTCAGCACCCCGACGATCAGCCCGAGCAAAAGGGCCGCACCAATCGCACCCACCAACTGGTCGTCATTCCCCTCGCTGACTCGGGCGACGATCACCATGCTGAGCGTCATGACGGCGCCCACCGACAGGTCAATGCCCCGCACCAGGAGAACGAGCGTCTGACCTGCCGCGACAATGGCCAAGATGGCCGCCTGACGGCTCAGGTTTCCGAGGTTTGCGGGCTGGAAGAACGACGGAGCCAGGAACAACGCGATAATCAAGATCGCGACGAGGCCAAGGACGGGCGTTAATGACGCCCAGTCACGCGGGGAACGAGTATCCGTTTGCTCCCGGATGCCCGCGCTCAAGCGTCGCCTCCACAAAATTCGCGGATGACACGTTCATAAATCGGCACGCTGTCGTACAACGACTGAATGGACACACGCTCATCAGCAGCATGGGCCCTCTCCAGCATGCCGGGGCCGAATGCCGGCAGCGTGGGGATTCCAAGGATGCCCTGGAGCCAACACGCGTCCGTCGTCCCAGGGAAGACACCGGTCGGGATCTCGCCCCCGAGGACTCCCGCGACCGCGCGCATGCACGCGAGAACAATCGGTGACATTGGATCCACTGCAGTCGGGGGCAACCAGTCGCGCGGAGCATCCTCGAACCGGAAGGAGGACTCTATTGGCGTCGCAAGTGCCGACGCGCGATCGAGGAAGATCTGCAAGTCCCTTTCGAAGTCTTCGCGTTCCATGCCGGGCACAAGCCGAATATCCGATGCGAACGTCGCCAAGCCGGGCACGACCCCAAAACCTATACCGCCGCTCACGGTCACCCCGGCATTGACGGTCGGGCCCATACCCCACTCGTTAACGGGATACTCCGGCTTGAAATCCGAGGCAAAAGATGTGAGCATCCGCGCCATCTGTTGGGTGGCACTGACGTAGCCATTGACCTCGGACAGACTCGAGTGACCCTGTCGACCTTTGACGTCGATGTACACGTTTGCGATGCCTCGGCTGACGACATGCACTGCATCCCAATCTCCAAAGACCCCGGCGGGCTCCCCGATGACGATGGCATCGGCATCAACCAAGCGGTTCTCTGCGAGGTAGCGCGAGCCGTATTGGGAGCCAAACTCCTCATCAGCGGTGAAAACGAGTTGGAGTCGTCCAGCGAGAGGCGGGTTCTGAGCCACATTCGTCGCGGCGAGAAGCATCGCCGCGATGGCGCCCTTCATGTCGCAGGACCCCAGCCCGTACAGGTAGCCATCCTGCACGACCGGCGTAAACGGGTCTGTCGCCCATTCAGCGTCGCCGACGGGCTTCGTATCAAGGTGCCCGCTCAACGCCAGCGTCCGACCCCCCGGGCCAAAGTCGAGATCAATCAGGACGTTGGGACGCTCAGCGAGCGCCCCAACGACCCGGCCCCTACCCAATCCGAGAGAGTTCGACACCGACTGGACGGCATCGGCCATCGCCCGCTCGTCCCCAGGCAAATTGGGACTGGGCACCTCAATGAGGTGACTGGCCAAGCTAACGACGTCCACAACCCCTCCGTTCCATACAGTGGAACTGTGTTCCACTCCAGACGTACGGTACGTCCGAAGTGAAGAACGGGTCAACGGGTTTCGATTACAACTTGATTACATTGTCGATGCCGGAGCGGCTGAGTTCAGTCCTCCTTGTAGTGCTTGGCCCAGTCCACGCCCTGCCACGTCCACAGGCGCACGGGGTCAAGACGGAAGAGCCAGCGCTTCTTATCAAGGGTTGGCTCTAGGTACGAAGGTCCATTCGGTCCTAGGTAACGCACTGACATCCGCTCGGCGATGGGTACCCAAGCCCCGCCCACGTTCGGGGGTTCCACGAGAGTCGCGGTGCACTGCGCAATGACTTTGCGTAGTGCGCCCTCCTCATCGATCGTGATTGCGCAGCGAGATTCCTTCTCGAGGTATTCCGCCCAAGCAGATTTCATTCTCGCAACAACCCAGAACGAATCACCGTCCCACTCGTGCCAGCACGGCACGACGTACGGCCACCCCTTGTCATCAAGGCAGGCGAGGCGCGCGACCTTACCTTCGGCGAGGAATGTGTCGAACTCCTCCCGCTCTAAGCCTCCGAGTTTCCCCCGCCAACTTTCGTTTTGCATGACTTCTCCTCTCATGGGCCATCAGTATTGGGGGCAAGCCTTGGCTGCTCATGGCTCGTGTGTGAAGTCTCTTGACGGTTAAAAGTTGACAGAGTTCGACTTGGCGCCTGGATCCAGGTACCTGAGTGGACGTGCTCATCCCACTCGTTACGGCAAGGCGCGGATCGTTGTGATGACGTCAGTCGGGAATGAACTGTGGTCGCTGCCCGGGGTTTGACGCTCGATAATCCCGAACCACACCGCAACAAGCCTCGACCACGATGCGCGAGAATTCGTGAAATGGACGTGACTGCGGAGATTGGCGTCGAAGCATTCGAGTACCTCGGCGTGTTCGTCATCGGCCGCCCTGTCCATG
This sequence comes from Actinomycetota bacterium, assembly GCA_009699015.1. Classification (GTDB taxonomy): domain Bacteria; phylum Actinomycetota; class Actinomycetes; order S36-B12; family S36-B12; genus WLND01. Next base: position 21,062 of record WLOY01000053.1, read on the forward strand.
ACGAGATGTAGGTTCCGACCGGGGTGAGCATTGGCGAAATGCTCAACGAACCCTTGGAAATCGCGACCGGGGGCAGATTGGTCAGCGGCGCCAACGATCGCCCAATCCACTGATTCAAGGGCCGTGAATCCGGGCGCGAGTCCCTGGGCGATACGTTCGTCGTCCGAACCCGTAAAGAGTGCGGACTGCATCGCCGTCGGGTGATCCGCAGGATCCCGCCCCTGAAACGCGTCATTATCAGACAATCCGAGCATGATTGCGTTGCCGCTCGGCGCGAGGAATAGCCCCAAAACGTTGGTAACGCTGCCCATCATCTCGGGGACTGTGGAGAACTGATACGTGTCACTCCCCAACGGCTGAACCCCGTACTCTCGCCAACAGCGAGCGACCGTCGCATTCCCTACGCCAAGCCTGCGCGCCAGCGACCGACTCGACCAGTGTGTGAGGCCCAGGCTCTGGGGCGGGGGCTTCAGCGTGGCGGCAATAATCATTTCGTGACTCACGTGCCGGGGCCGCCCCTGCCTTGGCTCGTCGTACAGTCCGGCAATGCCTTGATCCTGAAACCTCTTCCTCCAGAGGATCA
>WLOY01000054.1 GCA_009699015.1 Actinomycetota bacterium
CCGAGGTCGGCTGCCAGATCGTCGCCGATGTCGCGCCGACCCTGAAGCGGGTGAGCCTTGAGCTCGGGGGAAAGGCGCCGAGCATCGTCACTGCCTCGGCCGACATGGACCAGGCAATTCTCGGCAATCTTCGTGGTGCGCTCTTCAACAGCGGCCAGGCCTGTGGCGCCTACACGCGCACCTTCGTCCATCGCAGTCGCGCGGACGAGTTCGCTGAGCGGATCGCCGAGGCGGCGAAGCAGATGCGCGTCGGACACGCGATGAATGAGGACACCGAGTTGGGGCCGCTCATCACGCGTGGCCAGGTGGATCGCGTCCTGTCCTACATCGAGGGCGCCCGGGCCGAGGGTGCCGATCTCGTCTACGGCGGCCGCGTCCTCGCGGGGGACGGCCTGGAACTCGGCCACTTCCTCGAGCCCGCGGTCCTCACGAACGTCGAGGACCACATGCGCATTGCGCAGGAGGAGGTCTTCGGGCCTGTCATCTCGATTCTGCCCTTCGATGACGAGGACGAGGCGATCGCCCGTGCGAATGCAAGTGATTACGGCCTTGCCGCGGTTGTCTGGACGAAGGACCTCGTTCTCGCGCACACGATGGCCAAGCGACTGCGAGCGGGCACGGTGTTCGTGAACCTGCTGCCGCTCATCGATCCAGGCGCGCCATGGGGGGGATTCGGGCTCAGCGGCTGGGGACGAGAGATGGGCGCCTTCGCGATCGACGAGTTCACCGAGCCTAAGGGCGTCTTCATCGGCCTCGAGTCCTGACGACCTGCTAGCTGGAGAGGAGCTGCAATGACGATTACGACTGAGAGTCCCATGGATCTGCCCTGCGCTCCGGCCGCGGGTATCCCTGGCCTGATCGAGCTGCAATCGGTGGAGTGCCCTGACACGCCTGCGCCGAACAGCGTGCTCGGCAAAGTGGCACTCATCCTGCAGGCCTTCAGTGTCGATGATGACGAGCTCACGCTTTCGCATCTTTCCCGTCGAACAGGCGTGCCGAAGGCCTCCGTCCATCGTCTCGCCCAGGAGCTGCTCGAACTCGGCTTCCTCGAGCGTGCCGGTGCGTCATACCGGCTCGGCATGCGGCTGTTCGAGATCGGGGCGAGGGTCCCGCGCACGCGAGCGCTGCGCGAGTCCCTCCTCCCATTCATGCACGCCCTCCACTCGGCGACGAGGCAGACAATCCTGCTCACCGTCCTCCAAGGCGCGGAGATCGTCTTTGTCGAGCGGGTGAACTCATACGGGCAGGCGCCATCCCTCTCGAAGCTCGGCGGCCACGTGCCGCTGCACTGCTCGGCGACCGGCAAGGTGTTCATGGCCTTCGGCCCACCGGAGCTATTCGAGACGGCGGTGCGCGGTGGGCTGACCCGGCTCACCCCGAACTCCGCCGCGTCACCCGTGCGGCTGCGCGCGCAGATCGATCGCGTTCGCGCCGACGGTCATGCGGTTGAGTACGAGGAGGTCATGCAAGGCTTTTCGAGCATCGCAGTCCCCCTCTACGAGTCGAGCGGCAGGCTCATCGCTGGGCTCTCGGTCACCGGGACCCTGCAGCGCACGGACATCCCGCGGTTCACTCGCTCCCTCCTCATGACCAAGGAGATGATCGAGAGCTCCCGAGCGATCGCCTAGGCAAGTCACGCGTCGCACGCACGAAGGGCGAGGTCACCGGCTGCCAGCGAACTTTGACGGGTACCTCGTACGTGGACATCTCATCCGGACAAGTGCCCGTTTCAGGCTGGCCTGCCCTCATGCCCCACACATCTGTTTCGCTGAGCAAGACGATAGCTACCCAATGCTGGTAAAGGACTATCCGTCGGATCGACACGATGCTTTAATCCGATCGCGGGAGGGATCGGTCGACAGTGCATTAACAGGAAGGTGGATTCATGGCCAGCGTAGGAGAGACCACGCACATGGATGAGACCGGCAAGTTGAAGGGCAAACTCGGCGTCTTCGGCGTCATCGTCATGGTGGTGGCAGCGGCGGCCCCGCTCAGCACCATCGGCGGAGTCGCACCCGTTGCGATCATTGTGGGCAATGGAGCGGCCTTCCCGGCCATGTACGTCATTGCGGGCATCATCCTCGCGCTCTTCGTTGTTGGCTTCAACGCAATGACGCCCTTCGTCAAGGAAGCGGGAGCGTTCTACTCGTACATCACCATGAGCCTCGGTCGTGGCCTCGGCCTTTCGGCCGCCTATATCGCGATGCTCACGTACATCTGCGTTGAGATTGCGGTCATAGCGGTGCTCGGCGCAGTCTTCGAGGGCCAGATCGTGTCCGTCGGTGGCCCGGACGTGCCTTGGTGGGCATGGACCGGCATCTTCCTGTTGATCGTGCTGTTCCTCGGTTATCGCAGGATCGACCTCTCCGGAAAACTCCTCGCGCTGCTCGTCGTGCTCGAGATCGGCATCTGCATGGTCCTCGTCATCGCTGTCGTTGTTCAGGGAGGTTCCTCGGAGGGCCTCTCGACCGCGGCATTCACGCCTTCCGCTTGGCTCCAGGGGGCCCCTGCACTCGGCCTCATGTTCGGAATCTCCGGTTTCCTTGGGTTCGAGGCCACCGCGATATTCCGCAGCGAAGCGAAGAACCCCGATCGCACGATCGGCCGCGCCACCTACGGGGCGCTGGCGATCGTCGGCATCTTCTACGCGGTCGTCTGCTGGGCCATGGTGAGCGCGTGGGGCGACAGCAACATCGTCGCGAAGGCGGAGGAGAACCCCGGTGCCCTGCTCAGCGCGAGCTTCGGCGCGTACGTCGGCCCGCTCAGCGAGCAGGTCGTGCAGTGGCTGCTCATCACGAGTTTCTTCGCGTGCGTGGTTGCGTTCCACAATGTCATCAACCGCTACCTCTACACGCTGTCACACAAGCACCTCATGCCGAAGGCACTTGGTCGCACGCACCCAACGCAGAATTCCCCGCACATCGCTGCGGTCGTGCAGACGGTTGTTATCGCCATCCTGCTCGCCGTCTTCGCGGGCCTTGGCTACACGCCGTTCGACCAGATCCTCACGGTGACGGTGGGCGTCTCGACGCTTGGGTTCCTCCTCCTCATGTTCCTCACCTGCATCGGCGTGCTCGTGTTCTTCAGCCGGGACTCGCGCGGGGTGAGTCGCATGCGCACGACGGTCCTGCCGCTCCTCGGAGCCATTGCATTGGGGGCCGCTGTGGTGACGACGCTCATGAACATGACCGTTCTCGTTGCCAGTCAGGGACTTGCCTACACCGCGATCGGAGTCATCGTCATCTGCGTGGTGATCGGTCCGATCCTCGCGGCGATGAGACCGAGCCTCAACGCGGACGTCCCGGCCACGTGAGGGAAACGGCATTCACGAAGCAATGAGCACGGAATGGACCGGTGCGGCACCAGCCGCACCGGTCCATCGTGTCGCGATCCTCATCGTCGGCTCTGGCGGCAACGCGATCGCCGCGGCCGTCCTGCTGGCCCGAGCCGGGCATGCGGACATCACCATCATGACCAAGCACGCCGACTTCGGCGGAGCATGGCTGCAGAACACCTATCCCGGCTGCGAGGTCGACAGCCCATCGGTGGTCTATCAGTTCGAGTTCGACCCGAACCGGCGCTGGTCCTCGCTCTTCGCCAGGCAGCCGGAACTCCTCGATTACCTGCGTGATGTCGCCCGCCGAAACGACCTGTACAAGCGGACGATGTTCGAGGCGGAACTACTGGATGCGCGCTGGTCTGTTGATGAGCACTGCTGGATCGTCGAGTCGACACGCGGCACGGTGACGGCAGGCGTGCTGATCCTGGCCACCGGGTTCCTCGAGGAGCCCGTCATCCCGGAGATTTCGGGGATGGACTCGTTCGGCGGTCGAATCTTCCACTCGTCGATGTGGCCGGTCGGTTACACCGGGGCCGGGGATCGGGTCGCAGTCGTGGGCTCTGGGTCCTCCGCGATTCAGATCGTCCCGGCGCTGGCGCCGCGCGCCGCGGAGGTCATCCAGTTCCAGCGGACACCAACCTGGGTGTTCCCGAAGCAGAACCGTCAATTGCCCGCGGAGGAGATCGACATGCTCGAGCGATCCCCGGCCGAGCGCGAGACGCGGGAGGTCGCGGTGCAGGAGGAGGAGGAGCGCAATTGGTCGGCTATCTTCCTAGGGCTGGATGACGCCGCCGCTAAGGAATACGAGCGACTATCGCGTGAGTTCCTCCATGAGCAGATCGCAGAGCCGGAGATTCGCACCCTCTTGACACCTGATCACCCGGTCGGCTGCAAGCGCCCACTGGTCAGTGACGACTACTACGGCTCCTTGAATGCGCCGAACGTCTGCCTTGTGCCGAGCGCCGTTTCATCGATGGGACCCGAGTTCGTCATGACATCAGATGGGGATCGATTCGACGTGGACGCGGTTGTCCTGGCGACCGGTTTCCACTTCGGCGGCCACATCCTTGACCGAGTGCGGCGTCGTGACGGCCAGACGGTTGCCGCGCGCCAACAGGGCCGTCCGCGCGCATACAAGGCGATTTCGGTATCAGGCTGCCCTAACCTGTTCCTCGTGGGCGGAGCGGCGCCGAATGGGCAGATATGGAACGGCTTGTTCCCCGGCCAGGCTGCGGCGCCGTACATAATCGGCGCGCTCGCGCATATGCGCGATCACGGCCTCATCGCGCTCGAGGTGAGCGAGGAGGCTGAGGAGGCCTGGAAGGCGGGTGCAGACACGCTCCTCGATGAGGGGCCAACGGTCATCGGCGGCTGCCTCAACTATTCGCAGGACGAGACCGGCCACAACAAGGCCGCATGGCCGGGTTCGCTCGAATCCATGCGTGCCGCATACGCGATGTTCGACCCGACGGACTACATCGCGATCACCTGAGCAATGAAACCCAAGCATCAGCAGAACGATTGAAGGAGGAAGCATTGTCCGACGACACCATGCGGCTATACAACCTGCGCGTGAGCGTTCACGAGATCCGCGGCCGATCCGTGTGCGGCATGTCGGTGGGCGACTTCTTTGAGGTGCACAACAGTGACCAGCTGAGCGTCCCGGAGGGGAAGCATTTCTGCTTCTGGGCAATGCAGGCGGTTTTTCCGCTGCTGGCCGGCAAGATGCGCAGGCTCCCTGATGGCGACTGGCTCGAGCAGGACACGCTCGTATGCTGCCCTGATCCGGAGGAGGGTCTCATCATGCGAATCGACCGTATCGGTGAAGTCGAACTCCGCACCACCGACCTCACATGACCGGAATGCGCGAGCCGGGCGCCCCGGGACAAGTCGGTATCGGCCTCGCCGGCCGGTTTAACGCCGCCGAGTACACGCAGATCGCGACGGTGGCGGAGGCAGCGGGCTTCGACGCGATCACCGTCTTCGGCGACCTCATGTTCCAGCCGCCAGCCATGGTCCTTGCGACGATGGCCGCGGCCACGAACCGCATCCGCCTCGGTGTCGCCGCGTACTCGCCCTGGACCCACCATCCGGTCGAGATCGCCGGCCAAGTCGCCTATCTCGACATGGCCTCGCAGGGACGCGCGTTCTACGGGCTCGTCCGCGGCGCCTGGCTCGATCAGCTGGGAATCGACCAAGGCAACTCCCTATCGGCCATCGCCGACACGGCGGAGATCGTCACCCGGCTCCTGGCCGGGGACGCGTCCGGCTACGTCGGGAGCGTCCACTCACTGGGTGAGGGCCTGCGCCTGGAGTATGAGCCGTTCCGTCCGAGGGTGCCATTGCTTATCGGGACCTGGAGCGCGAAGCTTGCCGCCTACGCAGCGACTGTCGCTGATGAGATCCAGGCCGGTGGCTCGGCAAACCCTGCGATGGTGGGCCGGCTGCGCAGTCTCGTGGCTGACGCCGGCTCGGGTCGTGAGGTGGGAATCTGCCTGAACGCCGTCGCCGTCGTCGACGACGATCCAAGGGCGGCCGCGCGCGCCGTCCGAGCCGCGTGCGCTCCGTACTTCGATGTCGTCGCCTCCCTCGATGCGACCCTCGAGGTCGATCCGGATCTGCTGAGTGGGGTGAAGGCGCGGCTCGCAGTGGGCGATGACGAGGGTGCCGGTTTGCTCATCCCTGACGACATCCTGCGTCGTTTCGCCTTCTGGGGAACGGCAGACGACGTGGCGAATCACGCGATGGAGATCCTGGAGGCCGGAGCGATGCGCGTGGAGTTCGACACGCCGTTCGGCCTCACCACCCCCGATGGCCTGCGGAGGCTTGCGAACGACGTGCTTCCGAGGATACGTGCGATGCAGGGCTGAGGGTGGCCGGATGACGATGGTTGCGAAACTCGCCCCGGAGGCGCGGCAGTTGCTCTCCCGGATGCCCGCTCGTCCGCCGCGTCGGGCCGGTTCCGTAGAGGAGGCTCGCGCCGGGCTACGGGCCGCGGCCGATGCGGTCTTCGGCCCCATCGAACCGCTCGCCCGTGTCATCGACCTCCAGGTCAAGGGGCGGGTCGTGATCCCAGTGCGGCTCTACCATCCGGAACCGGGGGCCGTGCTGCCAGCGGTCGTCTATGCGCATGGTGGCGGTTGGGTCATGGGCGACCTCGAGACCCATGACCGGCTGTGTCGGGCACTGGCCTCGGCATCCGGTTGCGCCGTTATCGCAGTCGATTATCGGCGCGCCCCGGAGCATCCATTTCCGGCAGCCTGGCAGGACGTGCAGGACGTGCTCCGGGATGCTGCAGCCAACCCGGTGGCCTTCGGAATCGATCCGGCGCGCATCGCCCTCGCAGGCGACAGCGCGGGTGGCCAGTTGGCGGCGGCCACAGCGCTGTGGGCACGCGATGCTGGCATCGCAGTCCGGCACGTCATTCTGTTGATGCCAGATGTCGATAATCACCCTGAGCAGTGGGCTTCGCACGATGAGTTCGACGAGCGCTACGGTCTCTACCCGGATGATCAGGTCTGGTACTACGAGCAGTACTTCGGACTGTCCTGGCGGTCTGGCGAGGGCGCGGGAGTGTCACCGCTGCGCGCCGATCTCGCGGGTCTTGCGCCGACGACGATCGTGCTCGCCGAGTGCGACCCTGTGCATGATGAGGGAGCGGCATTCGCGCAACGCCTTCGTGAGGCATTGGTGCCCGTGGAGGTGCTGGACTACCCCGGGATGTTCCATCCCTTCATCCTGTTCCGCGGACTGGAGGCGACCCGCAGGGCGGAGCGTGAGGTTACCGACGCATTGCGACGGCATCTGGTGGATTGACGTTGCTGACGGAGGGTTCGCGCCCGTCACTCACGATCTCGTCGAGCCTCACTCTCGGTTGCCAAGTGGAGTCTGCGGGTGCGGCCTGTCGGCCGAGCGATCCCCGCGGATATCCTTTTCAGGCGAGGCACATTCGAACCAACCCCGTTGGTTCACCTCCGATGAACGACTTCCTTCATGAAAGGCTCAATCAATGAACGACGGCAATTTCCTCTGGACCCTGCTGATCATCTTCTTCATGGTCTTCTACTTCATGCTCCTGTTCATGGTCCTGCTCGACATCTTCCGCGATCACAAGATGAGCGGCTGGATCAAGCTCCTATGGATCATCGCGCTTCTCTTCTTCCACTTCATCACGCTGTTCATCTACGTCATCTTCCGCGGCAAGGGAATGGCCGAGCGCCAGCAGTCCGCTGCAGTGGAAAACCAGGAGGCGCGTCAGGCCTACATCCAGTCGATGGCCGGCACGAACCCGACCGAGCAGATCTCATCCGCCAAGGCACTGCTTGATGCGGGCACGATCACGCAGGCCGAGTTCGACAGCCTCAAGACAAAGGCACTTGCCTAACCGTTCGTGAGCAAATCGAAGGGCCGGTTGCTGCGCAGTTCGCAGCACCCGGCCCTTCGCCATGCAGGGGATCGTTGTCTCAGTCGGTCAGCGCACCCGCATTCGGAGCCTCTTCGCGGGCGGCGGTCCGGTGAGGATGAACTCGCGCCGCCAGAATGCCTCTGGGCCGAGCACCGGTTGGACGGGTTGGCTGGCGCCGTCGCCCATGCCCGGCTGGGCCGAGCCCGGGGTCCTGGCCGACGTACCGGTTTCCTGGCCTGCCCAGAGCAACGAACGCGGGGCCCGCGCAGCCGAGTCGCCGGCCCGATCGCCTCTCATGGAGTCTCCGGAGGGACGGACAGCCAACGGCTGACCTGGACGATGAACTCCTCGAGGTCACTGAGATCGGCGAGCCGATCGAGGACGATCGCATCATCGACTCCGACGTACTCGTGGACGAGGACATTGCGGAATCCGACGGCCATGCGCATCCGATCAGCAGTGCCCGGATCTAGGATTCCGCGCTGCCCGAGGGCACGCATTGCATCGCCGTTGTCGCGCGGGGCGGTCGGTGCCTCGGAACTGCAGATGTGCTGGGCGCCGTCAATGCAGGCCTCGACGACGCTGATGAACAGGTACTTGACCCCCGGCAGCCATATTGCGTCGGCGCGCCGGTCGAAGCCTGCGCCCTGTTCAAGGCGCAATCCGTCGAGTGCGCCACTCGCGGCGCGCAGGAGTCGGATGACTCGCACCTCATCGACCACGTGCTGCCCCCTCGAGGAACTCGCGGTGGGAGCGGTCGATTCGATACTTCTCGTCGGAGTAGACCTTGCGAGTCTGCGACTCCCAGCGAACGCGGTCGGCAGGGCTGTCGTCGAAGAGCAGTTGCCCGTCGAGCGCGATGCGCCCGGCAATCTCGAGCGGTGCACCGTTGAGGATGAGCAGATCAATCCCCGAGGGAACATCGACCTCGAAGGATGCGGGGATGGGGCCGGCGAAATAGGCCGCAACGTCGTAATCCGAATCGGCCCGCGCTGAGCCGGATGCTCGACTGCCGTGCAGGTACGCGAACTCGGCGCCGCGGGCACGCAATTGCTCCACAGCGCAGTCGATGATCGATGCGTCCATGGAGTGATGATCGCACGCTTCCTCGGGTGAGGCAGGCGCGGCTCTCAGTCTCCGCTGGCGAAGAGCAGCCGACCCGTCCTCACTGCGACAACGCTCCAGAGCACAGCCAGGGTGATGGTCGACACGAGTCCGAAGGCCTCAATTGCCAAGACGCCGCAGGAGCTCCCGATGGCAGTGATCGAGAGCGCCATGGCACCGATGGGGAAGACGAACCCCCACCAACCCGGATGGATCGGCACGCCCCCGCTCCGCCGCATGCGGCGAAGTTCGAGCCCAGCGAAGCCCGCCCACCAGAGCCCGAATCCCACGCCCATTGCGGCGACGACGAGCCCGGCGGTGAACCCCGAGAAGCCGGGCACGCCGGCCTCGGTTGCGGCCTGGAGCAGTCGAATCAGGGAGAGGCCGATGACGCCAGCGGGGGCGAGGGGTATCCAGAGAGAGGCCGCCATCGCGGCGGGGAGGGGATCACGCAGCGCTAGTCGTGCGATCAGCAGGGCGACGATTGCGAGGAATAGGAACGTGCCGACCCCGAAGAAGGCGAACCCGATGAGGACGAGCAGGGGAGCAGCATCAGGGTTGGCGACGATGAGCGGCGAAAGCCCCAGTGGTACGAGCAGGTTCATGACGGGCGGTATGAGCCAGCCGCCGTTCACTGACTCGAGTCCGCGGGACGAGTGCATCATGCTCGAAGACCAGGCGAGCCCGAGTGCGAGCGCGATGAGGACACCGAAGACCAGGAGGACGCCGTTGATCCACAGGGCCACCGACGAAGGCATGAATGACGGGCCGATACGTCCCCATGCCACGGCGAGGACGAGCAGGCCGGCGGGCAAGGTCGCGAGCATGGGCCCATGGGCAGGATTGTCGATCTCGGTCAGGAGGGTCGCTCGGTTGCCCAAGCGGCGCAGGTAGCGTGGCAGCAGAAGGATTGCCAGGGCCGATGCAGCGATCAGAAGCACGATTGCGATGACTGACAGCCACTCAGCGTTCCAAGTCGCGGCCTGACCTGCGAATGCGAGCGCCAATGCGCCGGTGCCCATGACCGATCCGTACCAAGCCGGATGATCCCGGGAGCCTGCGGCCATGTTGAGTTCCGTCCGTTGTTGCGCTGATGTCCTAGCATGGACCAGCATGTCCTTCACTGTCCGTCGTCACAACTCACATGCGAATCGGAGCGAACATGCCAAGGATCGTGACGCTGATCATCGGGGCACTGCTCATGGCCATCGGGGTGGTGTGGTTCTTCCAGGGCATCGGCTCTCTCGCCGGAAGTCCGATGACGGGAGTGAGTTTCTGGGCGTTTGCCGGCGTTGTCTCGTTCGTGGTCGGGCTGTTCGTGCTGTTGCGCGGGATCAAGGGTCGTCGGACGTCTCAGGACGGCTGAGTGTCACACCCTCCTGCAAGAGTGGCGTTGCGACCGAGTGCCGGGCGCGATAACCCAAGGAGGTCCATGTCCAGCAGGATCACGTATGACCCGCACGTCTTGCTCACGGAGAAGTACAGCGAGGCCGTGCTCTACGCATCCACCCTGCACCGGGGTCAGACCCGCAAGGGCAATGACATCGCCTATGTGTCGCACCTGCTCGGAGTATCGTCCCTCGTTCTCGAGGCGCGTGGTGATGAGGCTCAGGCGATCGCTGCCCTGCTGCACGATGCAGCCGAGGACCAGGGTGGGGAGCCCACCCTCGACGTCATCAGGGAGAAGTTCGGCGAGCGCGTTGCCCGCATCGTCAAATCCTGCAGTGATTCGCTTGCCGAGAACCCCGACGAGAAGGCATCCTGGCTCGTTCGCAAGACCGAGCACATCGCGAAGTTGGCCGTTGCCGATGACGACGTCATCATCGTGGCCATGGCCGACAAGGTCCACAACGCGCGTGCGATCGTGAGCGACCTGAGCATCCACGGGGCGAAGACCTGGGAGAAGTTCAACGCGAGCCGCGAGCAGGTCCTCTGGTACTACACGAGCAACCTGCTGGTGGCGCAGGAGCGCAAGGCGCCGAGGTTCCTTATCGATGCGCTCGATCGCTCCCTTTGCGAGATGCGAGGGTTTCCCGAGTCACAGTAGCGTCTCGCTGATCGCGGGGGCGGCGCCATCAGGCTGCAGGCCCCGACCAGGCGGACCCAGCGTCCCAAGTCCACGGCGTCCAGGTTCGGTATGTCTCGGCGGCCAGGCGATCCAGGGTGTGGACTTCGACCGTGAGCGCGTATCCGAGACCGGGGGTTATCCGCCGGTTCAGGTCGGACTGAAGTTCCTTGCGCGCGGCCTCAATGGCTGGCACTGCGAAATCAGCACTCGCTTCATCCCAGAGGCCAACGGACTGAGCGCTGGCCGCCGTGATGATGAGCTGCAGTGGAATGAGTTGCTCCCCTGGTGCGATGTACCACTCATCGGCCATGAGCACGAGCATTTGCGATCTTGACCGTCCGTCCGTCTTCGCCCGGCCGGCCTTGGCAAGCTTGCTGACGCGATCGCCGCACGAGCGTAGGACGTGCGCCTCGACATGGTCAGGATGAGGGTTGGTGTTGGTCCCACCCCGACGACGGAGGTCGCCCCGAGGTTGATGAGGTCTCCCTGCCGGAGTTGATCAAGCCGTTCGGCGAGGAGCCGGATCTGCTCCTCGCTCAAGATCGGGTGGGTCAAGGAAACCGCCCTCTCAGGCCAGAGCGACAGCGCAGCGGGCGCTCTGGCGGAATTGCTCGCGTAGCGCGGCCGGAATTCCTGCTGGGTCCTCATTGCCCGTTCCGTCACCTCTGGGCCCGCCGGCGAGTCAGCGGCTGCAGGACCGAGCCCGAACCCGCCCAGCAAGGTCGGCCGCGTCAAGGATCGTTCGGCGCTCACATCGGCCAAAGCGCGCAGTACCTCTGCCAGCTCGTACCGGTATCGCCCGCCCGGTGTGGGCTTCGACGGGATTCGCCCGGATCTCGCGTAGCGCTGAATCGTTGCGGCGGACAGGCAGACGCCAGTTTCCACGACCCCGCACGTATCGGCAGAGCGAGGGCCGGTGGACGGAAACCCACGTTCGCGGAAACTGTGGGCAGGGCACGAATGCCCTGAATCGTGCCTCGGCTGTGGTCAGATAGGCACGTCAACGCGGTGCCTTGACGAGAGACGGGTCCAGCGACCGGGGGTGAGCATGTCAGCGTGGTCGTCACCGTTCCTTGACATCCCCGCAGAGGACTGGATCGCCGAGAACGAATCAGCCTTCGCCGTCCGCGATGGATTCCCGGTCTCGCCGGGCCATGCACTTGTCATCACCAGGCGACTGGTGCCCGACTGGTGGGGTGCCTCGCCTCAGGAGCAGCGCGACCTCATGGCCCTCGTCGAGAACGTCAAGAACGATCTCGAGCGGATGACTCCGAGGCCCGACGGCTTCAACGTCGGGTTCAACGCGGGCGAGGCGGCTGGTCAGACCGTGCCGCACCTTCATGTGCACGTGATTCCGCGCTATGTCGGCGACGTCCTCGATCCCCGGGGTGGCGTCCGCCACGTAATACCCGGCAAGGGCAACTACCTGGCGCGGCCGGCATCGGCGCTGCTCGACGGCCCTTCGCGGCCGCTCGGCCCCTCGCTCGCCGATGCCTTGGAGGACGACGACATCGACCGGATCGACATCGCGGTCAGCTTCGTCATGCAGTCCGGGCTCGACCGGCTCGCGGGCGAGATCCGCACCGCTATCAGCCGTCCGGGCATGAGACTGCGTCTTCTCACGACGAACTACCTCGGCATCACCGAGAGAGGCGCCCTGGAGCGACTTCTCGCCGACATCGCGCAGTTCCCGCAGGCGCTGGCGGTGCGGGTCTTCGACGCGAGGTCGGTGAGCTTCCATCCGAAGGCCTACATATTCGGGAGTTCGGTCGGGCAGCGCGCCGGGTTTGGCTTTGTCGGCAGCGCGAATCTGAGCCGCAGTGGTATCGGCACCGGAGTCGAGTGGACGCTGCGGACAGACTCGCCGGACGAGGTCGAAGACCTCCGTCGTCGTTTCGAGGGTCTGTGGTCCGACGCCCACTCGCTCCCGCTCACACGTGCCTTGCTCGACGGATATCAGGAGACACCCAAGGTCCGGTGGCCGAGCGAACGTGACCCGGAGGTGAGCGCGGGGCAGGCTGCGGCCTTCGTCCACGAGCCCACGGCGATTCAGTCAGAGGCGCTGGCAGCACTCGAGCAATCTCGGGCATCGGGATTCCACGCGGGCATGGTGGTGCTCGCCACCGGACTTGGCAAGACGTGGGTATCGGCCTTCGATGCCGGACGCCCTCAGTTCCGGCGGGTGCTCTTCCTCGCCCATCGTGAGGAGATCCTGCGGCAGTCGATTGCGGTCTTCCGGCGCGTCATGCCGCTGCGAACCCACGGGCTGCTGACGTCCACCACGGATGAGTCGTCGGCGGACGTCGTGTTCGCGAGCGTCCAGACCTTCGTGAACCGCATGGGCGACCTCGCACCCGACGCCTTCGACTATGTGATCGTCGACGAATTCCACCACGCGACTGCCCAGACCTACCGAAGGATCCTCGGCTACCTCGAGCCCATGTTTCTCCTGGGTCTCACGGCCACTCCCGAGCGTACGGACGGCGCCGACCTGTTGGCGCTCTGCGACGACAATGTGGTGTTTGAGGCGAACCTTCCTGAAGGCATCACGCGAGGCGCACTTGTTCCCTTTGAGTACCTCGGCGTGCCGGACACCATCGACTTCGAGCCCATCCCATGGCGCAACGGCAAATTCGACCCCACTGCGCTCGAGGCAGTCACATTGACCCGCGAGCGTGCCGAGTCGGCGCTGCGCGAGTGGCAGCAGGGCGCGGGTGACCGAACGCTTGCCTTCTGCGTGTCCGTGCGGCACGCGGAGTTCATGGCGGATTTCTTCCGCCAGCACGGGGTCCTCGCGGAAGCCATCCACGCATCGCCGGGCAGCGCCCCGCGGCATCAAACCCTCGATGCCCTTGCCAGAGGTGACATCAAGGTCGTGTTCAGTGTCGATCTCCTCAATGAGGGTGTTGACATCCCGACGATCGACACCGTACTCATGCTGCGGCCGACGTCATCGGCGATCCTGTTCCTACAGCAACTTGGCCGGGGACTGCGTCTGTCGCCGGGCAAGGAGTCGCTGACCGTCATCGACTTCGTCGGGAATCATCGGAGTTTCCTACTGAAGCCGCGATGGTTGCTCCAGCTGACCGGCCGCATGCTGAGCGACTCCGAGCTGCAGGGAGCGCTTACCTCAGGCGATTTCGAACTGCCGCCGGGCTGCTCGGTCGACTACCGCCTTGAAGCGCGGGCCATGCTCGAGAACTTATTGAGCAGGGCTGCGAGACCCAATGCACTCGTGGAGTTCATCTCGGAGGTTGTCGCCGAGACGGGGGAGCGGCCCTCGGCCGTGCAGGCCTACCGGGCGGGCTTTAATCCGGCGAGTCTGAACACCAGCGGCGGCTGGTTTGCGGTTCTGGAGTCAGAAGGCTTGTTGTCTGACGTCGAGGTGTCGGCGCTTCGGGCGCATGAGCGAACCCTTAAAGACGTTGCCGTGGAGCCGATGACGAAGTCGTACAAGATGGTGACCCTGCGAGCGATGACGATGGCCGGTGCTCTGGGCGAGGGGATGGCTGTCAGCAGGCTCGCTGCCATCTGCCATCGCATGATTGCCAGGGACCCGCGCCTCCTCCTCGACGCGACAAGCAGCTCCATGCCAAACCCCGCGAGCTTGGACCCTGCGAGTTGGCTCGCGTACTGGCGTAAGTGGCCTATTGCGGCACTCCTCGGCGAGTTGCAGGGCGGGGGCCGGAGCTCATTCGTGCTCAGCGACGACACCTTCGGCCTTGCCGCGCCCGTGGCAGAGGAGCAGCGCGGCCACGTCGATCGGATGGTGGGCGAACTCGTCGACTGGCGGCTTGCGAGGTACCTCGACACGAAAACCCCGCGGGTTCAGGGTGTGGCAGTGGCGAAGGTTGCCCATAACGGCCGCACGCCGATCCTGTTCCTCGACCGCGACAAGAACCCGGAATTGCCGCAGGGCAAAGGGGTGAGGCTCGTCGTCGACGACCGGGTCTACGAGGCGGATTTCGTGAAGATCGCCATCAATGTCGCAAGGCTGGATGCGGCGGGGCCAAATGCGCTGCCCGACCTCCTCTGGTCGTGGTTCGGGCCTGACGCAGGGATTCCCGGAACCGCTCACCGGGTTGCGATCACCCTTGATCCTGCCGGTGAGTGGCACATGAGCCGGATGCCTGATGTTCCAGAGTCGAGCACGGGACTTGCTGGCGTGACCGTCGGTTAGACCGTGTGTTGGCCGCAGGCTCTGCGTCCCCCGAGTGGGGTGCTACCGACGAGCCCTGAGGGAGTCAATGTAGCCCGTACAGTGGACTTCGTGAACACGACTGCACGGGGATGGAACACTTATCAGGTGAATCCCGAGGAGTCGTTGGCCCTCCTGTCGTCTCTCCAAGGCGAGGTAGCCGCTGGCAAGGTGCGCATTGGCGTGAGCGGCGACCTCGTCGATCACCTGTTCACAGAGCGGGGAAGCGACCGGAGCCTGTCGTAGCGGTGTTGCTCAAGCCGAGGCCGGGGACGATGCTGCCGTCCCCCGCGCATGTGGAACGGCACCGAATCGAGGTGTTCAAGGGCCTTCCGCTCGGTGCCTGAGTGAACTGCGGAAGGGGGTGCCAGAGCAATGTGTCGCGGTTCAGTTCTTGGTGGGCGCGGTGCCTCGTACGTCATCTGCAGCGAAACGTTCGCCCGCGGCCTCGATCTTCGCCACGGCGGCAGCATGGAGGTCGATGCCGAGCACGTCGGCGAGGCGCACGAGGTAGAGGAGGACGTCCGACATCTCTTCAGCGACCCGAGACTTAAGTGGGTCTTCCTGGGCAAGGTCCCTTGCATCGGTGGCGGGCAGCCACTGGAACAGCTCGCTGAGCTCGCCGACTTCACCAACGATGGCCAGGAGGAGCGACTTCGGGTCGTGGAACTGCTCCCAGTCGCGCTCGTTGGTGAAGCCGCGCATGCGATGGCGAAGGTCCTCGAGATCTGACACGCCCCGACTATGCCACCCCGGTAACGCGAGAGCGTCGCCTACCGGCGCGATGCGCAGCCGGGGCCACCTCACTCAAGCCGGACGGAGCACATTCCCGAGGAGACCTCGTCGAGAGGGACTCGGATCTGCAGGGCAATCGGGGTGCCTGTGGCGGGCGGGTCGAGTTCTTCCTCCAACTGCAGGCCCCACCAGGACGACGCTCTTGCTCGTGCATACTCCGACTCACCCCGGCATGTGCGGCCCTGCATGCTCCCTATTCCGGGGCATATGCGGGACATTTTCCGGCGGTCACCGGTAGGTCCCGCGACGGTGACCGATCCGGACAACGAGGATCAACAGCAGGCTGTCGCGTACCTCGTACACGATCCGGTAGTCGCCGACCCGAACCCGATACACCGAGCCTTCACCCTGCATCGCCGCGCAGTTCGGTGGTCGAGGGTTGTCGGCCAGTAGGTCCAAGGCCGCCCGAACACGCTGCTGCTCGCGGCGCTCCAGAGAGGCCAGCGACCGCGCCGCGCGCCGTGCGAGCCGAACCTCGTACGTCATGGTCGCGTAAGGCCGAGGTCCGCCTTGACCAGGTCCCTTGGAACGTAGTCGTCCTGATCGCGCGCGATTGCCAACTCGGCGCGGTCGATGGCGTCGTCGGCGTCCTCGAGCATCTTCGCGAACACGACCGGATCCACGACTACGGCCACGGCGCGTCCACGCCGGGTCAGGTAGACCGGCTCGCCCGTGCGCTGGGCACCTTCGATCACCTCAGCCTGATGCTCCCGCGCCTCGCTCACCGCCATCTCCGTCATGTACGAATCGGACAACACTGGCTGCAGGCCTGAAAGTCACCTTGCCCGGCGGGTAAGCCGAACAGGAGAGAGCCATTCATGGAAGGGTGACGAGTATGGGGCAGACGGAAGCCTTCGTGGCGGAGCTGCCGCGCTTCCTCGGCTGCGAGGAGGAATCGCATGATCCCGTGTGGCGGACGGACCGCTGGGTGGCGGAGCGCTCCGCGAACCGCGATCCGGACTCTAGGAACACGAAGGCGGTGGGATTGGAGGAGACCCAGTGTCTCCTCCAATCCCTCAACTTCCATTCTTCGATGTCTGCCCCGAAATCGGGTTGAACGGTCGGATCGACGACCGGAGGGTCATCGACGTTTGTAGGATCGCGACGTGACTACCGCCATTGAACTCCGAGATCTGTGCGCCGCATTCCTGGGTGCCGAAGTTGAGGCCGCCGGGATCTTCAGCGCTGGTAGCGCCATCGGCGCCAGCATCATGGGCGCAGTGGGAGGCGCCACGATCGCCGAGGTCGCGACGCATCAGACCGAGGAGTTCGTCACCGATCAGATCGTCGGCGAGGTCGCCGGTGGCCTGATCTCCGGGGCGAGTGCGGCGGCGGGCATGCACGTCGCCCGCGAGGCGGCCGCCGCCGCGGAGGGCCTCACCCCCGTCCTGCTCGTTGCCCTGACGTCCGATCGCATTGTCCTCATGGACTGGCACGGAAACTCAGCGTCCGGCACCGGGCCGACCCGCGAGCTCGTCTCCTTCCCGCGCTCGACGACCCAGCTCACGTTCGGCAGGATCGGGGCGAATCGCAAGGTCACCTTCGACGACGGCGTGAAGACCTCCTCGATCACCGGGGCCCTCGGATGGCTCAGCAGCGGCAAGGAGGGCAAGCGCGACGTCCTGCGCGGGCTGGGCAGCACTGACTGCTGAGCCTCATGCCACGCCGGGCATGCCCGGTTGGAGCTTTGCGAGGGCTGCCCGGAATGCGGCGTTCGGATGGGCGTCGGGGAGCGCCGACTGCACGTCGTCGAGGGCCTGGCTGATGCCGACTCCGCGGTGCCTGGCGGAGTAGAGGGCGGCGACGGCAGGTGTCCGGCTCTGCGCCTGCACGCAATGCAGGAGCACGGTGCGACCCTCGGCGCGGAACACGGCCACTGCATCGGCCGCCTGATTGAGCACGTAGTCGAGGTTCGGGTTGACGGCGGTGTCGCCGCTGTCGATGAGCCAGACCTCGAGGTGATCGCCGGCTGTCAGCCCGGACGCCGGTACCTCGTCCGCTCCGAGCCGGCAGAGCGAGACGACGGCATCGACCCCCGCCGGCAAATGCCTGAGATGCCCGATACCGGAGAGCAGGACGCCGGAGTCGTGTGGGTGAGCCGCGAGGGCATCAGCCCCGGGGTAGCCCGAGTAGTCGTGAATCGCTTCGAGGGGCCAGCCGGAAGGGTCGGGCTTACCGGCGCGGGCGGTGAGCAGCCCGAGTCGGATGAGGTCACGGGCTCGAAGGCCTGGCCACCCGTGCAGAATCCGCTGCCATTGCTGGGGAACGGCCGATGCGCCCCACCGTGCGCCGAGGAGCCCGCCGGCAATGGCAGCCACGGTGTCGGTGTCATCGCCGGCGCGTACGGCGGCGTCTAGGGCGAGGGCGAGGTGCTGGGCCGGGAAGGAACCGCTGGGAGGGTCAAGGGAGGGGACCGGTGTCCTGGAGATCGCTGACCAGGCTGCTTGGAGTGCCGCGACCACCCAGCCGTTGTGCGGGATCTCGTGCGGGGCGACCGACTCTGCATGGTTCAGCCGATCGGACCAAACCCGGGCCCGGTCTGCGGGCAGTGCTGCGACTGCGAGCCTGAGGCCGTCGAGATTGGCGTGCAGCACTGCATGGGCGATCGCATCGCACCACAGGGCGCACGCCTCGCCGGCCTCATCGTCGCCGTGGGTGAGCAGGCTCACCGCACGGGCAGCCTGCCTGCGGGCATCGGGATCATGCAGGTACGCCAGGGCGACGGGTGCCGTGCGCTTGAGGGATCCGTTGCCGGTGCGGCCCGTCCTGGCGAAATGCTCGCGGGCGCTGGCCATGGCGGCATCGCTCGTGGGCTCGCCCGCGATCGAGCGGAGGACGGCGCCCGTCTGGATCCCGACATCCGGGGCGTCCTTGGCCCAGCCGACGAAGCGTTCCGTGATGGCGTCGAGTGCATCCATGGACCTGAGGTCGGCGCCCGTGGAAGCAGGTTCCGAGATCGAGACGGCCATCGAGGTGTCGTCCGTCCATTCGCCAGGCGCCCACCCGAATCCTGCGCCACCGACCATGGCGACTGGTTCGCCATTGATGCGGGCGGGGCGAAACTCGTAGCCGGCGCCGAGGGCGTCGCCGCAGGCAAGGCCGAGGAGCACGCCGGCGGCGCGGTCGGCCTGGGCCGAGGAGAGCCGAGGGTCGCTGGGACGGGTGCCTGTCATGAGACCTCCACTAGCGGGTGCCGACGATTGAATGCCGTGAGGTGAGCCCATCCCTCGTCAAGGGTGACGCATCTCAGGGCTGCATATGGCGTGTCGAGCACGAAGGTCTGGCCGGCCCCGGCATCGAGCGCGCTCGCGTGGTGCGCGTGCCGTGCGTCCAGCCGCTCGACCAGACGCCGTGCCCTCCGGCCGGGAGTCGCCTCGGCCGCGGCACCGCTGGCGAGGGCGTCGAGCATGAGCGACGCGAGGAGGTCCGGGAGTGCCGTGGCGAGGCACGAATGGGAGGGGAACACTTCGAGGAGCACCGGCTGGCCGGCAAGGCCGACGATGACACCGCGCTGACCATCAAGGATCGGGGTGCGCGGTCGGTCGGTCGAGTTCTGGAGTCGGTCGAGATGATCGACGTAGGACGATGTCTGCGAAGCCCCCATTGAGCGATCGTAGGCCGACACCTGGCTCCATACTCGCCCCTGCCGCGCATGGTTGTCAGGTGAGCGCATGGCTGCGCGGACGTTGCCTGAGGCTCGTCGCGCATGGCGAGCATGGCCCCTCCCGTCGCCGCTCCATCGACCTGCCTCAACGCAAACGACCGGCGCGACCATGGTGCTGCCCGGATTGAGGATGAGGTCGTGCCGCAGCGCTCGGTGCTGCCAGCCGCCCTCGAGCAGTTCCCCCTCGACGAGCAGCGCGGTGGTGATGCCGGTGTTCCTGACGATGAGTTCGCCGACCACCGGGCTTCCGGCGCGTTCAGTGACGTCGACATGGGAGCTGAGACCCATCGCCACGCTCGTGACCTCCGGGTCGCTGGACCATACGGGAAACACCGTCAGTGGCCCGGCCTGCGTGCCGCGTCCGACATGGAGCTCGGGTACCTGCATCGTCAACGTCATCATGTGCTCCTTGCCCTCGTTGGAACCGGGAAGCGCAGAATAGATAATTAGATCAGAACTGCGCTAATAGGGAAGACAGTAGCGCACGGGTCCGACAGAATGATCAGGTGACCCGGGAGGCGGCATTTCGCGACGAAGCGGGCTGCGCCCTCGCCGACTATCCCCGGCCCTCGGTCGCGGTCGACACCGCGCTCATGACGGTGATCCCGGCGGCTGACGGCGTGTCGGCGCAACTTGGCATCCTGCTCGTTCGCCGCCCACCGCAACCCGCTGAAGCGCGGCCCGGCTGGGCCTTGCCGGGCACGTTCCTGCACGGGGGCGAGACTCTCGCCGACGCCGTACGCCGATCCCTTGACGAGAAGGCTGGAGTCACTGGTCGCGAACCACAGCAGCTCCATGTCTTCGACGACCCGCAGCGAGACGACCGCGGCTGGGTCCTGTCCGTGGCACACCTTGACGTGCTCGCGTTCCCAGAGCTTGAAGGGCTGCGAGACCCTACGAGCACTCGCGTCGTGCCACTTCCCATTCGGCTGAGATTGCCCTACGACCACTTTGCGATCATCGAACTCGCGATTGGGCGCCTGCGTGGGGAGTACCGGGCGCATCCGGACCCCCACGGACTGCTGCGCGACTCCTTCACGATCGCTGACCTGCGCGAGGTGCACGAAGCGGTGGCTGGCTGCGTCCTCCAGAAGGACACCTTCCGCCGGCTCATGATCGACGAGCTCGAGTCGCTGCCGGCTGCCGCCGAGGGTCGGCGTGGCAGGCCAGCGCAGCTCTTCGCCCGACGCAGGCCGGAAACCTGACCCAGGCAAACACCCGTTCAAGAAGCCCGCTTTGCAGGAGCCCACAAGATCCGTGCACGCGCTCTTCGTGCACGGTGAAGAGCGAATGACTCAAGCCCCCGAGCGATCCGGGGGCCTGAGTCATTCGACGCATCAATCGCCCAGGTATAAAAACGCCGGGTCTGTGCGGCGTCTGCCCCGGCGCAGAAGGGAGCGTGCCCACAATGGATCTCGTTACTGTCAACTGGTTCGCCGTCGCGGTGAGCACGATCGCCGCATTCGTTGTGGGCGTGATCTGGTTCGGGCCGAAAACCTTCTTCCCCAACTGGTGGAAGGCAATCGGCCGGTCTCCTGAGGGCAAGCCCGGGGTTCAGGCTCGATGGCGGTGACGTTTGGGCTGATCGGCGTTGCGGCGTTGGTTCAGGCGGCCGTCCTCGCCCTCATCGTCGGTGTCGGCTTCTCGGCGACCACATCCCTTGGCCATCGCCTCATGGGCGGTCAGGGTTTCGTCGTCTGGGCGATCGAGGTCGGTGGCGATATCGCTGCGCTCGTCGTGATGGGCGGGATCCTCGGCGCCTGGCAGTAGAG
>WLOY01000055.1 GCA_009699015.1 Actinomycetota bacterium
CGCGGCCGGATGAGCCGATCGAGCGGTCCGAAGTTGGAGTATCGCAGCGGTGGACGTCAGGCGTCACACAATGATGATTCCGCGGCGCAGGCGAATGATCGGAGGCAGCTGCCCGGCGCACACGAGGGCGAGCAGTCCATAGACCAGCGGCCAGGACCCAGACCACTGGAGTACCGCACCGCTGATCAGGGGCCCGAGGGCCGCGACAAGAAAGGTGACCGAAAACGCCATTGCCGTCAGCCGAGCGGATGAGGCAGCGTCGCGCGAGTATTCGCTCAGCATTGCCAGAGCGATCGTGAATCCGCCGCTGTGGGTGAGGCCGAATGCCATGAGAACCGCGATCGGCATGAAGTCAGGAGCGAAGCCGATGGCGAGGAGAGTCGCGGTTGATATGACGACAGTGGCCGAGAGGAGGGTTCGCCGTGCGGTCATTCGCTGGGCAAGGGGCGGAAGGAGCAGTGCAGCGAGGATCTGGGCCGTCGAGAACAGGCCAAAGAGCACTCCGCTATCGACGAGACTCCAACCGCGTTCGGCGTACGACGGAGCCAGCCAGGCGATGGCGCTATAGAACACCACCGAGTTCAGCATGAGGTAGGTCGTCAGGGCCCAGGCGTTGGCGTCTCGCCACGGAAGGGAGCGCAGGCTCACCGAAGTGGCCGTATTAAGCGATGCGTCTTGGCGCCGATACGGCTTCTCGACGATGGTCCACACGATCCACGCGATGGCTGCAGGGATGGCCCAAACGGCGAGTGCGATCGTCCATGAACCGGTGATTTCGGCTATGGGTACCGTCATCGCGGCGCCGACGGTCGCACCGGCGAACATCGATGCGGTCCACAGGCCCGTTGCCATGCCCACCGCGTCCGGGGCCTGCTCTCTGATGATTCCCGGGACGAGACCAGCTGCGAGGGCGATCCCGATCCCGGCGAGCATGGCCGAAGCAGCCAGAATGACCGAGACCTCACCGGCGAGCCGTGCGGTCATGGCGACAACGAGCAGTGCCATGGCTAGCCAGACGGTCTGCGATCGGCCGAATTGGCGGGCGATGGCGGGGACCGCAAGGGCGAAGGCGCCCATCGCAACGACGGGCAGGGTCGTGAGGGCACCGATGGCAATGTCATCGAGACCGGTCGCCTGCTGGATGTCGAGAACGACAGTCGGCAGGCTGGTGAGTGCAATTCGAAGATTGAAGGCGACCAGGGCGATTGCGGACAACAGGAGTACTCGCTGTTGCCTCAACGTGGTCGGCGTCACGCTGTGATTGTTCCTGCGTACGCTCGACCCATGGACACAGGGGGTAGCCCTGCGCCGGGTGGTGGACGCTCGCTCGCTGGCCCGGCTTTCCCGAACGATGACGGCAGCGCGGACCCGGACCTGCGAGCGCTCCTCGCGCAGCCGGAAGCCGACTTGGTCGATCGGCTCCGAACCGGGCGGCTGCTCGTTGCGGTGGTTGCTGTCGCGGACGAGGTGGACGAGGCTGGGGGTGACAAGAGCAGCCACATGGCCGTTGTGTCGATGATCAGCGCGTCGGGGGAGAAAGGACTCCTCGCCTTCACCGGGCTCGATTCGTTGGCCCGCTGGGATCCTGCCGCGAGGCCGGTGCCGGTGACGGGCATCGATGCCGCGCAGGCCGCCCTCGACGATGGCGCGCAAGCCCTCGTCATCGACGTGCTCGGTCCGGCACGTGCAATCATCTCCGGCCCAAACCTCCGCGCCCTCGCATCTCGCCCAGAATCTGGGCCTGATGAACGAATCGCCCCGTCCGACAGCTGAATTCGTTCAGGCGACCCAGAATCCGGGTGAGATGCGGAGGAGGGTGGCGGCCGGGTTCTCTTGGGGGCTGCCGTACTGGTACCCTTCGGGCAACCGTCTTGGCCCTTGTGGTCAAGTCGCGCAAGCGGAGCCTCGGCTCCCACCCACGGACCGCAATGCTTCACGAGGTCCGCTGGGTCGCGGGTGCGGTCGTCGTCCCTTCGGACGAGGACTCTGCCATGCCGAGACCTCTGTGCGCGCTGCGCCAGGGGTCTTTGTGATTCCGGGGGTAGGTCGAGCCCCATCACCTCGAGCAAGGAGCCGCCATCAGCGTCGAGCCAAGGATCAATGACCGGATCCGCGTGCCTGAAGTCCGACTTGTCGGGCCGAATGGCGAGCAGGTGGGCATCGTTCGCATCGAGGATGCGCTCCGCCTGGCGGTCGAAGCCGACCTTGACCTCGTCGAGGTGGCCCCGATGGCGAAGCCACCGGTCTGCAAGCTCATGGACTTCGGGAAGTTCAAGTACGAAGCCGCCATGAAGGAGCGTGAATCCCGGCGGAACCAGACCCACACGATCATCAAGGAGATGAAGCTCCGGCCGAAGATCGATCCGCACGACTACGAGACCAAGAAGGGTCACGTCGAGCGGTTCCTCAAGGCCGGCGACAAGGTGAAGATCACGATCATGTTCCGTGGTCGAGAGCAGAGCCGGCCCGAGCTCGGCCTTCGTCTCCTCGGCAAGCTTGCCGAGGATGTCGAGCCGCTGGGCTTCGTCGAGGCCACCCCGAAGCAGGACGGACGCAACATGATCATGGTCCTTGCCCCGCATCGCCGTAAGGCGGAGTCCGGCAAGACTCGTGACGACGTCGCGGCGGCCGAATCGGGTGAAACCGAGGTCGAGGTCGAGGCCGAGGTCATCGTCGAACCCTGATCGTCCTGAACTCCCCACCCAACCAAGCGAGGAATGTCATGCCGAAGCAGAAGACCCACAGCGGTGCCAAGAAGCGATTCAAGGTGACCGGCTCGGGCAAGATCACCCACGAGCAGGCGAATCGCCGCCACCTCATGGAGTCGAAGTCGAGCAAGCGCACCCGCAGGCTCGAGTCGGACGCCCTCGTGGCCCCCGCCGACATGAAGAAGGTCAAGAAGCTCCTCGGCCGCTAGCCGACCCCCACGTTCGCCGAGGCATTCCGCCCACTGTTTTCAGGAGATCGACATGGCACGCGTTAAAAGAGCAGTCAATGCACAGAAGAAGCGTCGCGAGATTCTCGAGCGCGCCAGCGGTTACCGCGGCCAGCGCTCGCGCCTCTACCGCAAGGCCAAGGAGCAGGTCACTCACTCGATGGTCTACGCGTACGCCGACAGGCGCACGCGCAAGGGCGACTTTCGTCGCCTGTGGATCCAGCGGATCAACGCCGGCGCCCGAGCGAACGACATGACGTACAACCGGTTCATCCAGGGCCTCAAGGTCGCGGGTGTCGAGGTCGATCGCCGTATGCTCGCTGAGCTTGCCGTGAACGACCCGGCCGCCTTCGCGGTTCTCGTCGCCGTTGCCAAGGCATCCGTGCCAGCAGCGTCCGCCTGAATCATCCTTTGACGCAGCCGCTCGCATCGCGGCGATCCCCGAGGGTCGCCGCGATGCGGCATTTGCGAACGAGGGCCGGGCGTCGAGAGGCCGGTGCATTCGCGGTCGAAGGCCCCCAGTCCGTTCGCGAGGCCGTCTTGGATGCTCCGGGCACGCGGACCGTCTACGCGACCGCCGTTGCACTCGAACGATTCGCCGACATCATCGCTGTCGCACGGGCGAATGGCGTCGAGGTCGTCCCGGTCACCGATGACGTGATCGAGGCGATGGCCGAGACACGCACCCCGCAGGGGATCATCGCGGTGTGCGACCTCCTCGACCATTCGCTCGACGATGTGGTCCATGCCGGGGCGAGCATCGCCGTGGTCCTGGAGTCCGCGGCGGATCCGGGAAATGTGGGCACCATCATCAGGACGGCGGACGCGGCAGGAGCCAGCGGGGTCGTCCTCACTGCGGGATCGGCCGACCCGTTCGGGGGCAAGGTCGTGAGGGCGACCGCGGGGTCGATCTTCCACCTTCCCATCGCCGAAGACGTCGAGGTGCGGGCGCTGCTCGCACGCGTCTGCGAGACCGGCATGACCCTCGCGGTCGCGACGGGTGACGGCGAAAGCGATGTCTTCGAGTGGCTGGAGCGCGCCCCGACATCGATCTGCTGGGCGTTCGGCACTGAGGCCCATGGAGTGAGCGATGAACTCAAGGAAGCGGCGGACGCACGCGTTCGCATCCCGATCTCAGGCCGGGCGGAGTCGCTCAATGTCGGGGCGGCCGTGGCAGTGTGCCTGTTTGCCGATGTCGCCCGCCGACATGAAAGACTGAGCTCATCCCACGAGGACCCGAACCACTGAATGGAGGCCGTAATGTCGTACGTCACGCTTCCCATCTTCGATGAGACCGGATACGTCGTCGTCGATTCATACGATCAGGACCAGGACCCACGCGAGTGGCAGGACCTCATCTATGTTGACTGGAAGTCCTCAGGCGACACGCGATTCTCCCCGATAGCCAGTGCCTACGGCGACGTCGAGTGCGACGGGTTCTGGAATCACACTCCTGCGAAGACCGACAAGGACGGCGTGTGGGTACCGGAGAACGTCGAGCGGGCCCCGCGGCTCACCGAGCGGGCCCAGGAGCCGGGCGCGAACGTCGGGCGCTGCCGGGTGATCGAGTTGCAGCCGAACACGTATGCCGATGCGATCTACAACCTGCACCGTGACGACAACAACCGGCTCAATGTCGAGGGCACCGGTTGGATCGTTCGAGCCTTCTTCAATCTCACCGACAATCCCGACTCGATGATGATCCTGCGCGAGGACAAGGACGATCCGTCGACCGAGACCCGAGTGCCGCTCCCGGCAGGAGCGCAAGTCGTCATCGACACCCAACGTCTCTATCACGCAGTCTGGCACCCAGGTCCTCAGCCTCGCTACTGCCTCATCACCTCCCTTGAGTCCGGTCCCGAGCTCGACACGTGGATCAGCGCCCGAAACCCGGTCCCGAGGATCGAGTCCCCGGCGATCGACCCCGTCATGGCGCAGGACGCCTACGACGCCGCCGAGGCGAAGAGGGCAGCGCGAGCAGCCGCCATCGCCGCCCAGGGCAAGGACCCGAGGTTCGGTGACGGAAGCATGGCCATGGCCGAGGACTCCGTCGACTCCGGCATGGAGGTCTTGAGCGAGGCATGACCGAAACCACCGTTCCCTACGAGGCCGTACTCGATGAGCTCGAGGCCGAGGCCATCCACATCTACCGAGAGACCGCCGCCGCCTTCCGCGACCCGGTGCTGCTCTACAGCATCGGCAAGGATTCGTCCGTGCTCCTCCACCTTGCGCTCAAGGCGTTCGCGCCGGCCGGACTGCCCTTCCCCGTCATGCACGTCGACACCACCTGGAAGTTCAAGGAGATGATCGCGTTTCGCGATAAGCGCGTGGCCGAGCTGGGCCTTGACCTGCGTATCTCGACGAACGAGGAGGCAAGGGCCGAGGGCGTCTCGCCATTCTCGCACGGCACCCACGAGTACACCCGGATCATGAAGACGGTCGCGCTGCGTACCGGCATCGATCGCTATGGCTTCGATGCGGCGATCGGTGGGGCCCGACGTGATGAGGAGCGAAGTCGCGCGAAGGAGCGCATCTTCAGCCTGCGCGAGCCCGGTCACCGCTGGGAGCCGCGCAAGCAGCGTCCGGAGTTCTGGCGGACCGCGAACACCACCCTCTCCGAAGGCCAGTCGATGCGGGTGTTCCCGCTCTCGAACTGGACCGAACTCGACGTCTGGCGCTACATCCAGAGGGAGTCCATCGACATCCCCTCGCTCTACTTCGCGAAGGAGCGTCCCGTCGTCGAACGCGATGGCGCGCTCATCATGGTCGATGACGACCGCTTCCCGTTGCGTGACGGAGAGGAGGTCCGGATGCGGTCGGTGCGTTTCCGGACCCTCGGCTGCTACCCGCTGACCGGTGCCGTCGAATCGACGGCCGACAACTTGGCGGATCTCATCGCCGAGATGGAGAGTTCGACCATGTCCGAGCGTGCCGGTCGGTTGATCGACGGCGAGGGCGGCGGGTCGATGGAGGCCAAGAAGGCAGAGGGCTACTTCTAATGACGAACACGCGCCAAACCCCGGTGCTCCACCTGGTGACCTGCGGCTCCGTCGACGACGGCAAGTCCACGCTCATCGGGCGCCTGCTGGCGGAGACCAATAGCGTGCCACTCGATCAGCTGGAGTACGCGAGGCAGACGCGCCGCGGCGGGTCGACGATCCCGGTCGGCGAGGTCGACTTCTCCCTCCTCACCGATGGCCTTGAGGCCGAGCGCGAGCAGGGGATCACGATCGACGTCGCCTACCGGCACATGAACCTGCCGAACGGACGTCGCGTGCTCATCGCGGATGCGCCGGGCCACGAGCAGTACACGCGCAACATGGCGGTGGCTGCATCCAATGGCGACGTCGCGGTGCTGCTCGTTGATGCAGCGCGAGGGGTACGTCCGCAGACCCATCGCCATCTGACCGTGTGCGCGCTCATGGGCGTCAAGACCGTCATCATCGCGGTCAACAAGATGGACCTCGTGGGCTATGGCCAGGCGCCGTTCGATGAGATCGTCGAGGTCGTGCAGGCAACCGCGTCTCGGCTAGGGGTGCCTGATGTCCGGGCCATCCCGATGAGCGCGGCCGTCGGCGACAACGTTACGTCGTCGACGAATGAGATGGCGTGGTTCGAGGGTCCGAGCCTCCTTGAGGAGCTGTGCGGCTGGGAGCCGGTCGAGGATACGACGAAGAAGCCGTTCCGGTTTCCCGTGCAGTTCATCGTGCGGGCCGAGGGCAACTTCCGGGGCTATGCCGGAACGGTGGTCTCCGGTGAGGTGTCGAGGGGAGACGAGATCATCGTCGCCGACTCGGGACGAACGGCGCTGATCGATCGCATCGTCACCTTTGACGGAGATCTCGAGCAGGCGGTCAGCGGGCAAGCGGTGACCTTGACACTCGACCACGAGGTGGACGTCACGCGAGGCGACCTGATCGCGGGCGTGGGGTCGACCGCCGTCCAGCCCGCCGAT
Organism: Actinomycetota bacterium; assembly: GCA_009699015.1. Lineage (GTDB taxonomy): Bacteria > Actinomycetota > Actinomycetes > S36-B12 > S36-B12 > WLND01. Next base: position 6,891 of record WLOY01000055.1, read on the forward strand.
CGATTCTCCGCTGACCTCGTCTGGCTGGGCGAGGAGCCGTTGGCGCACGGCCGCTCCTACCTGCTCGTGTCCGGATCCCGTTCTGTCCCGGCCACTGTGACGAATGTGCGCTACCGCCTTGATGTCGTCTCCGGACATGAGCATTCGGCGCGGCTTCTCGACATGAACGACATTGGCCGCGTCGAGATCGCGACTGACCGTCCGATTCCGATGGACCCTTATGCGACGAGTCGCGACACCGGGGGCTTCCTCCTCGTCGATAGGGTCACCGCTGACACCGTGGCCGCAGGGCTCACTCGCCATGCGATGCGACGATCCTTCAACGTCGTTCCCCACTCGTACGACGTCGATCACGAAGCCCGGGTGCGGCTCATGGGCCATGAGGGCAAGGTGGTGTGGCTCACCGGGTTGCCGGGTTCCGGCAAGTCCAGCATTGCCGATGCGGCCGTGCGCCGGTTGCATGCGCTTGGCGTTCACACCTACGTCCTCGATGGCGACAATGTCAGGACCGGGCTGAACAAGGACCTCGGATTCACACCGGAGGATCGCGCCGAGAACGTCCGGCGCGTGGCTGAGGTGAGCAAGTTGATGCGGGATTCAGGGCTCGTCGTGTTCGTGGCCCTCGTATCCCCGTACCAATCGGACCGGCTCTCGGCGAAGGCGCTCTTCGGACCCGGCGAGTTCCTCGAGGTGCATGTCGATACCTCGGTTGAGGTGTGCGCAGAGCGGGATCCCAAGGGCCTGTACGCGAAGGCGGCCGCGGGTTCGCTCCCGAACATGACCGGCATGGGGCAGGTTTATGAGATCCCCGAGCACCCTGATCTCGTCCTCCACGGCGTCGGTGACATCGAGGCATCGGTCGCCGCCCTGACGGTTGCGATCCTCGGCGAGTAGGCACCGACGACAGGATTGTGCCGGGGTGAAATACTCGGCGTCTTATGTCTGGACCAAACACGAGTTTTGACCCGAAGCAGGTTTCTGTGCTGAGCGCGGATGCCATCGATGGCATGGCGCGAGATGCATGCGCTGCTATCGCTGCTGCATCGACCCTCGCGGCGCTCAAGGAGGTCCGCATCGCGCATGCGGGCGATCGATCGCCGCTTGCGCTCGCGAACCGGGAGATTGGGGCGCTGCCCCCGGCGGCCAAGGCGGAGGTCGGAAAGCGGGTTGGCGAGGCCCGCGGGGTCGTCAAGTCGGCGCTCGACGACAGGCAGGTCGCCCTCGAGATCGAACGTGACGAGCGAGTGCTCGCCGAGGAGTCGGTCGATGTGACGCTACCGACGGTTCGGGAGGCCGTCGGCGGACGTCACCCGCTCACCACCCTCATCGAGCGGGTGTGCGACGTGTTCGTAGCCATGGGCTACGACATTGCCGAAGGCCCCGAGGTCGAGGCGGAGTGGGTGAACTTCGACGCCCTCAACGTGCCGCCGGATCACCCGGCGCGAACGATGCAGGACACCTTCTACGTCTCGTCGCCCGACAGCGGCGTCGTCCTTCGCACCCAGACCTCGCCGATCCAGATCCGCGCGATGCTCGAGCGGCCGCTGCCGATCTACGTCGTGGCGCCGGGCCGGGTGTTCCGGACCGATGAGCTCGACGCGACCCACACGCCGGTGTTCCATCAGGTCGAGGGCCTCGCCATCGACGAGAACATCACGATGGCCGACCTCAAGGGCACGCTCGACCACTTCGCCCAGGCGATGTTCGGCGAGGGCATCGTCACGCGGCTGCGTCCCTCCTACTTCCCGTTCACCGAGCCGAGTGCCGAGCTCGACGTGCAGTGCTTCGTATGCAGGGGATCCTCGGTGGGGAATCCCGATCGTCCCTGCCGCACCTGCGGGAGCGAGGGCTGGATCGAGTGGGGTGGCTGCGGGATGGTCAACCCCAGGGTGCTGAGCGCCGTCGGCATTGACCCGGTGCGCTACCGCGGCTTCGCATTCGGCATGGGGATCGAGCGGACCCTCATGTTCCGCAACGGGGTCACCGACATGCGCGACATGGTCGAGGGCGACATCAGGTTCACTCGAGCATTCGGTTTGGAGTCATAGTGCGCGCCCCGGTTTCCTGGCTCAGAGAGCTCGTTGACATCCCGTCGAGCGAGGGCGGACGTGACATCGCAGAGCGCCTCGTTCGTGCCGGGCTTGAAGTCGAGACGGTCGAGGTGATCGGCGAGGGCGTGGTCGGCACCTTGGTGATCGGTCATGTGGTCGAGATCGAGGAGCTGGCGGAGTTCAAGAAGCCCATTCGCTGGTGCCAGGTCGACGTGGGTCCTGGCCACGGCGGCGTCCGCGGGATCATCTGCGGTGCCCGCAACTTCGCTGCCGGCGACATTGTCGTGGTTGCCCTGCCCGGCACCGTGCTTCCCGGCGGTTTCATGATCGCCGCGCGCGAGACCTACGGACACACGTCCGACGGCATGATCTGCTCGGAGCGCGAGCTCGGGCTCGGCGACAACCACGACGGGATCATGGTCTTGCCAGCGGACGCTGGCGTCATCGGTGCTGATGCCGCGCCGATCGTCGGAGTTGGCGATGAGGTCCTCGACATCGCGGTGACCCCTGATCGCGGGTACGCCCTATCGATCCGCGGGATTGCGCGCGAGCTGGCGTTCTCGTACGACGTCGAGTTCGACGACCCCGGCGTGCGCGTTGTCGCGCTTCCGGCGCCGGCATCGGGAGCCGTGCCGGCCGACTGCGGCAGCGAGGACTTCGGAGCCTGCGAGCTGTTCACGATGCGCACCGTCACGGGGTTCGACCCGTCGGCGCCATCACCGCTGTGGATGCAGCGTCGGCTCGTGTCGTGCGGCATGCGTCCGGTGTCCCTCGCCGTCGATGTCACGAACTACGTCATGCTCGAACTCGGGCAGCCGCTCCACGCGTTTGACCTCGACAAGCTCTCCGGGCCGGTTCGGGCCGGTTGGGCACCGGCCGGCTCCCGGCTCGAGACTCTCGATCATGTGGTCCGCGACCTCGGTCCGGAAGACCTCGTCATCATGGACGACTCCGGGATCATCGGGCTTGCCGGCACCATGGGCGGGCTCACCTCGGAGATCGATGACGGCACCGTGAACATCGCGTTGGAGGCGGCCCACTTCTCGTCGGGCGTCGTGGCGCGGGTCTCGCGCAGGCATCGCCTCTCGACTGAGGCGTCACGCCGATTCGAACGGGGGGTCGATCGAGTGCTCGCGCCCTACGCATCTGCGCGGGCGGCTGAACTCCTCATGCGGTTCGGCGGTGGCACCTACGTCGGCATGACTGCGGTCGAGGCCGAGTACCGACCCTCACGAATCTCGATGCCGGCCAGCGAACCCGCTGACGTCGCGGGGATGCCCATCGACAGTGCAACCGTCGTGCGCCTGCTGCAGTCGGTGGGCTGCGAGGTCGCCGGGAGCGATGGGACCCTCACGGTGGATGCGCCGTCGTGGCGACCGGACCTGACTGACCCCGCGGACCTCGTCGAGGAGGTGGTGAGGCTCGTCGGCTACGACACCCTGCCGTCGACGCTGCCGACATCAGCGCTCGGCCACGGCCTGACCCAGGCGCAGCGCGTGCGCCGCCGGGTGGGCATGGCTCTTGCTGCCCGCGGGGCGATCGAGGTCCTCACCTACCCGTTCGTTGGCGACCGCGATCTCGATTCCTTGCGAATAGCTGCGGACGACCCGTGCAGGGCAAGGGTGCGCCTCGCGAATCCGCTGTCCGACGAGCAGCCGATGCTCCGCGCATCGTTGCTCCCGGGACTCGTTGCCGCAGCCCGGCGCAATATCGGACGGGGCAACTTCGACCTCAACATCTTCGAGCTCGGATCTGTTTTCCGCGGACTCGCGGGGGAGACGCTCGTTCGTCCGAGCGTTGAGCATCGCCCAACCGATGCCGAGTGGAGCGCGCTCAATGCACTGCTCCCCGAGCAGCCGATCGTGGTCGGCTGCGTGCTGGCGGGGGAGCGGATCCCGGCCGGCTGGTGGGGGCCATCGCGTCCCTACGACTGGTCGGATGCAGTCGAATCGGCTCAGGTGATCGCCGAGGTCCTTGGCGTTGAGCTGACCATTGCCCGCGGATCTGACCCGACCTTCCACCCGGGCCGCTGCGCAGCGCTCATGATCGGCGAAGCACAGGTGGGCGTCGCTGGCGAATTGCACCCGAGGGTCATCGAGGCGACCGAGCTGCCGGCTCGAGCATGCGCCATGGAGCTAAGCCTCGATGCGTGCCGCGAGGCCGCGACCGCCGTGCGGCGAGCCCCTGCGGTGAGCACCCACCCGGTCGCGAAGGAGGACCTCGCGCTCGTGGTCGCTGATGACGTGCCGGCGAGCGCGGTCTTGGATTCGCTGCGCGAGGGGGCAGGTGACTTGCTCGAGTCGATTCGGCTCTTCGACGTATACCGCGGATCCCAGGTCGCTGAGGGGCACCGCTCGCTGGCATTCGCACTCAAGTTCCGCGCGGCCGACCGCACGCTCGACGCGGGGGAGATACAGCTCGCCCGGCAGGCCGCCATCGATTCGGCTGCCCGAACGTGCGGGGCGACACTTCGGTAACCGTTCGTTGAGTTCCTCAGCACCCCACGCATCTGCATATATACGCAGTGGTGTATATTATGCGCATGTTGAAGGTGAGTGTCGCAGGGGCTTCCGGCTATGCCGGCGGTGAGCTGCTCCGGTTCCTCGCGGGCCACCCGATGATCGAGATCGGGCCGATCAGTGCGGGGAGCAAGGCGGGCCAGCGGCTCGGCGAGGTGCATCCGCAGTTGCTGTCGCTCGCCGGCCGCGTGCTCGAACCGACCACCGCTGCCGTTCTCGGCGAGGCCGACCTCGTCTTCCTCGCACTGCCGCACGGCGAGTCGGCGGCGATCGCGTCCCAGCTGCCCTCGGATGCCCGCATCGTCGATCTGGGGGCCGATCACCGGCTCATCGACGCCGGTCAGTGGGCGGCCTACTACGGGGGCCTGCCGCATGCCGGGAGCTGGACCTACGGCCTGCCCGAACTCGCAGGGTCACGGGAGCGAATTGCCTCATCCCGCCGGGTGGCGAATCCGGGGTGCTATGCGACCGCAGTCACGCTGGCCTTGGCACCGCTGGCAGCGGCAGCGCTCATCGAGACGACTGATCTTGTCGTCGTCGCGGCGTCGGGCACGACAGGAGCGGGCCGTAAGCCCTCCGAGTCGCTCCTCGCGAGTGAGGTCATGGGTTCGATGTCCGCCTACAAGGTCGGTGGCATCCACCAGCACATTCCGGAGATCGAGCAGTCGATTGCCCTGGTATCCGGTCAGCAGGCCAGGCTCTCGTTCACGACCCTGCTCGCCCCGATGCCGCGGGGGATCATCAGCACGTCGACGGCTCCAGTCCGGCCGGGCACGACCCGCAAGGACATCGTCGACTGCCTCGCCGAGGCGTATGCCGGTGAGCGATTCGTCCGGCTGCTCGAGCCGGGAACATGGCCCCGGACCTCCTCGGTGAACGGCACCAACTCCGCGCTCCTGCAGGTAGAGCTCGATGAGCACTCGGGCCGTGCGATCATCGTGAGCGCCATCGACAACCTGGGCAAGGGCGCGGCCGGCCAAGCGATCCAGAATGCCAATCTCATGCTCGGGCTCGACGAGAAGTTGGCCCTGCCGACCGATGGGGGAGCGCCGTGAGCGTCACTGCCGCTCGAGGATTCCGCGCATCCGGCGTCGCCGCGGGACTGAAGGCGTCCGGAGCGCCCGATGTCGCGCTCGTCGTGAACGACGGCCCATCGCAGGTCGCCGCCGGGGTCTTCACCGGGAACCGGTTCAAGGCAGCCCCGGTCGTCTGGTCCCAGCAGGTGCTACGTGCCGGTTCCCTGAGGGGCGTCGTCCTGAACTCGGGCGGAGCGAATGCCTGCACCGGTGCGGGCGGATTCCAGGACACCCACCGAACGGCGGAACTCGCGGCCGCGCTGCTCTCCGCAGCGGGGCTCGAAACCGGTGCAGCCGAGATCGCGGTGTGCTCGACGGGACTCATCGGCGAGAGGCTTCCGATGGATCGGCTCGAAGCCGGGGTCGAGGATGCGTTCGGACGTCTCAGCGAGGGTGGCGGCCCCGACGCGGCGACCGCGATAATGACCACCGATACCGTCGCGAAGCTCGCCGTGTTCGAAGGTGCCGGCTATCACATCGGCGGCATGGCGAAGGGAGCGGGCATGCTCGCCCCCGCGCTCGCGACCATGCTCGTGGTCATCACCACCGATGCGCTGATCACCGAATCGCAGGCCGACGAGGCGCTGCGCAATGCCACGGCGCATTCCTTCGACCGCATTGACTCCGATGGCTGCATGTCCACCAATGACACCGTGCTGCTGCTCGCGAGCGGCGCGAGCGGCGTCCATCCGGACCCCGCGGAGTTCGTCGCGGCGCTGGCCGACGTCTGCTCGAACCTCGCTCGGCAACTCATCGCCGATGCGGAGGGAGCGTCGAAGGACATCGCCATCATCGTCGAGTCAGCTGCGTCGGTCGCAGATGCGCTTGACGTGGCACGCGCGATCGCCCGGAGCAACCTCCTGAAGTGCGCGCTCCACGGTGAGGACCCGAATTGGGGCCGGGTGCTCTCGGCAATGGGCACGACGAACGCCCAGTTCGAGCCTGATCGGGTCGATGTCGCGATGAACGGTGTCTGGATCTGCCGCGGTGGCTCGATCGGCGAGTCGCGCACCCTTGTGAGCCTTAGCGCCCGCGAGATCGAGATCCGCGTGTCGCTGGGCGCTGGCCCAGAGGGTGCCACCGTCTGGACAAATGACCTTACGGCCGAGTACGTCCACGAGAACTCCGCGTATGCAACCTAGGAGCGCCGCATGACCGGTCCCGCCCAGCGCCCAATCGTCGCCGAGGCCGCGCAGAAGGCTGCGGTGCTGGCGGGTGCGCTGCCCTGGCTCAAGCGGTTCAATGGCGCAACGGTCGTCGTGAAATACGGCGGCAATGCCATGGCCGACCCGCAACTCCAGGCCGGCTTCGCCGAGGACATCGTGTTCCTTCGGCTCGCGGGATTGCGTCCGGTCGTCGTCCATGGCGGAGGCCCGCAGATCAGTGCGATGCTCACCAGGCTCGGCATCGAGAGCGAGTTCGTCGGCGGGCTTCGCCGCACGACCCCCGAGGTGATGGACGTCGTCGGGATGGTGCTCGTCGGGCAGGTGCAGCGCGAGCTGGTCGGGCTCATCAATGCACACGGGCCCTTTGCGGTCGGCCTCTCCGGCGAGGATGCCAGGTTGTTCCTTGCCGAGCGCCGGTCCGCAACGGTCGACGGAGAGAGCATCGACATCGGACTCGTCGGTGATGTCGTCGGTGTCCAGCCGGCATTCGTCGAGCGACTGCTCATCGAGGGGTTCATCCCGGTCATCTCCACCGTCGCCAGGGATGCTCACGGGGTCACCCACAACGTGAATGCCGACACCGCTGCGTCGGCGCTCGCCGTCGCGCTCTGTGCCGAGAAGTTCGTCGTCCTCACCGACGTCGAGGGCCTCTATGCCGACTGGCCGAGCAGTACCGAGGTCATCGCGGTCATCGGGGCGAACGACCTCCGCGAACTCATGCCGGCCCTCGAGTCGGGGATGGTCCCGAAGATGGAGGCATGCGCCCGAGCGGTCGAAGGCGGCGTTGGCCGGGCGCACGTCATCGACGGCCGGATTCCGCACTCGCTCCTCCTCGAGGTGTTCACCGACAGCGGTGTCGGCACGATGGTCGTGCGGGATGCTGCCGTCCTCGAAGGCCCAGGGACGACATGACAGTCTGGCAGGAGCGCTGGCAGGCGGCGCTCATGGACAATTACGGAACCCCACCGGTCAGGCTCGTGCGGGGTTCCGGGTCCCGCGTGTGGGACGACACGGGCGTCGAGTACATCGACCTCATCGCCGGAATCGCGGTGAACTCCGTGGGGCATGCGCATCCGCGATACGTCGAAGCCGTGACCGCGCAGCTGTCGACCCTCGGCCACACGAGCAACCTCTATGCCACTGAACCGGCCATGGCCCTGGCAGAGCGCCTGATCGCGCTCGCAGGGACTTCGCCAGATGCCCGGGTGTTCTTCTGCAATTCCGGGGCTGAGGCCAACGAGGCCGCGTTCAAGATCACCCGGCTCACCGGCCGGGCCCAGATCGTGGTGGCGGCCGGTAGCTTCCACGGGCGCACGATGGGCGCCCTCGCGCTCACCGCGCAGCCCGCGAAGCAGGACCCGTTCCGCCCGCTTCCCGGTGAGGTCACGGTCGTGCCGTACGGCGATGAGGCGGCGCTGCGCGAGGCCGTGTCCGAACGCACTGCTGCCTGCTTCCTTGAACCGATCCAGGGGGAGGGGGGAGTGATCGTCCCTCCTGACGGGTACCTCGCGGCGGCTCGGCAGATCTGCGATGAGTCAGGGGCCCTGCTCGTCCTCGACGAGGTCCAGACCGGTGTCGGCCGCACCGGCTGGTGGTTCGCCCACCAGCGTGACGCCGTGGTTCCAGACATCATGACCCTCGCGAAGGGGCTGGGCGGTGGCCTGCCGATCGGTGCGGTCCTCGCTCGCGGGCGAGCGGCCAGCCTTCTCAAGCCGGGATCGCACGGCTCGACCTTTGGCGGGAATCCCGTCGTGTCGGCAGCGGGCTTGGCGGTGCTCGACATCATCGAAGACGAGGGCCTCCGCGCGCGAGCGAGTGCGCTCCATGAACGGCTGTCGGCGGATCTCGTCCACTCGTCAAGTGGCCTCGTAGACCATGTTCGGGGCCGCGGGCTCCTCCTCGGGGCAGCGCTCACCGGCGACCATGCCCAGCTGGTCGAACGGTCCGCCCGGGCGCATGGCCTGCTCGTCAATGCGATCGGCTCGAGAGTCGTGAGGCTCGCTCCAGCTCTCACGATCAACGATGCCGATGTCGACGAGACCCTGCTCAGGTGGGAGCGCGCGCTCGCGGACGCGGCGGCGCAGGCCGGATCAGCATCGGAGTCCAGATGAGCTCACCGCAGACCATGACCGCACGTCGTGCCCAGATCCGTTCCCTTCTCCTCGACACGATCGTCACCTCGCAGGATCAACTGCGCACCCTCCTGCGCGAACTGGGCGTCGACGTCACGCAGGCGACCTTGTCGAGGGACCTCGAGGCGATCGGAGCGGCCAAGGGGATTGCCCCGGATGGGTGCGTTCGCTACGTCGTTCCGGAGATGTCCTTGGCCACGAGGCTCGTGCCGGCAGCAGGGCTTGATTTGATTGCCCGCGTCATCGGTGATGTCCTCGTGAGCGCGGTCGCGGCCGAGAACCTCGTGGTGCTTCGCACCCCGCCGGGCGCGGCGATGTACCTCGCCGGGACCTTGGACCGTTCTGGTGTTCCGCAGATCGTCGGCACGGTCGCGGGCGACGACACGGTCATCGTCGTCACGCCCGGGGCGAGCGAGGCGGCCGAACTGTGCGTGCGACTGCTCGATCTGGCATCGGGCACGGGGGCCGAGGCGTTGACCCCGTACCGTTCCCCGGGCGGGCGTACGGCAAGCAGTGCCAGCAGGAGGAGAACATCGTGATCAGTCGAAGGGTGCCTGATGTCCAGGGATGCGATCGTGGACGCTGACGCGGGGGACGCGCAGTCCGCGGAGCCTGGGGTAACGCGGCTCTGGGGCGGGCGCTTCTCCAGCGGCCCCGCTGACGCCATGTCCGCCCTCAGCGCCTCCGTGCACTTCGACTGGCGGCTGGCCCCGTACGACATCGAACAGACCCGTGCCCATTCCCGGGTGCTCGCCCGCGCGGGCTTGCTCTCCGAAGCCGAACTGGTGCTCGTCGAGGCGGCGCTCGTCGATGTCGCGAACGGGGTGAGCAGTGGCCTCCTCGTCCCAGAGGCACAGGACGAGGACGTGCACACCGCGATCGAGCGCCACCTGATCGCAAGGCTCGGCGACCTCGGCGGGAAATTGCGAGCGGGCCGAAGTCGAAATGATCAGGTGTCGACCGACTTCCGCATGTACCTGCGAGCGCAGGTCCGCGTCATCGCCCGCCAGGTCATCGACCTTGAGGAGGCCTTCATCGATCAGGCATCGCAGCACGTCGGAACGTCATCGCCCGGCTTCACTCACCTGCAGCATGCGCAGCCGGTGTCCTTCGGGCACGAGCTCGCCAAGCACGTCCATGCGCTTGGCCGCGATCTCGAGCGCTTTGCCGACTGGGACGCGCGCTGTGCGAGGTCGCCTCTCGGCGCGGGCGCGCTGGCGGGCTCGAGCTTGGGCCTTGACCCTGAAGCCGTTGCACGCGACCTCGGATTCACCTCGGCACTAGGCAACTCGATCGACGCGGTGAGTGACCGCGACTGGGTCGCAGAATTCCTCTTCGTCGCCGCGATGCTCGGCGTTCACCTCTCACGTATCGGGGAGGAGGTCATCTTGATGACATCGCGGGAGTTCGGCTGGGCCACGCTCGACGATGCCTGGTCGACCGGCTCATCGATCATGCCGCAGAAGAAGAACCCTGACGTCGCTGAGTTGGCTCGCGGAAAGTCGGGACGTCTGATCGGCAATCTCACAGGATTGCTAGCGACCCTCAAGGGACTACCGTTCGCCTATAACCGCGACCTACAGGAGGACAAGGAGCCGGTGTTCGACACCGTCGAGCAACTCCTGCTCGTCCTGCCAGCGATGACGGGCATGATCTCGACCCTGCGTTTCGACACCGCACGCATGGCACGCTCTGCGCCCGAAGGGTTCGCCCTCGCAACCGATATCGCCGAATGGCTTGTCCGGAAGGGCGTCCCGTTCCGCGAAGCCCACGAGATCGCTGGCGCCTGCGTTAGGCGCGCCGAGTCTCGTGGAATCGAACTGTGGGACCTATCAGACGAGGAATTGCAGGGAATCTCGGCAACGCTGACCCCGGCGGTGCGATCTGTCCTGTCGGTTCGAGGTTCCCTGGAATCGCGTTCGGCGTTCGGTGGAACCGCCCCCGAGCGAGTGAGGGAGCAGATCGACGCCCTGCGTCAAGCTGTGGCGATGGAAGGGCGTCGCTGGGCTGAGCCCGCGGGCGCCTGAGTCCCATCGCGTGACGTTCGGGCGAACGCAGCACGGCCGGCCTCGGCTGGGACATTCCCTGCGCGCGCTGGAGCCGCGGGATGCGCCAGTCATCGCTGCAATTGCGCGAATCGCGAGGTCTGAGTCGATTCCGGGACTTCCGGATCTCCATACGCCACAGGAGGATCTCGCCTACTACGCATCTCAGGTCTCCTTGTGGCAGGGCCTCGTCGCGCTCGATGGAGTGCGAAGACCGGGTGCGGGCGTCGACTTGCAGGTTGTCGGGTTGGTGATGTGGCGTGACGAGTTCATCGAGCATCTCTACGTGCTGCCGGGGCATCGGTCGCATGGCATGGGAGCCGCACTCCTGGCGGGTGCTGCTGAGCGAATGCCAACCGAGCGAATATCGCTCTGAGGGTTCCTGGCCAACGTGAATGCCGTCGGTTTCTCCCTGCGTCAGGGCTTTCGGATCGACCGCGCCAGCAGCGGGCAGGCGGATGAGGAGCGGCTCGCGGACTTTCACCTGACCCGAGCCCAGCCCGGCCCCGGCGTGATTGCAGGCGTCACATCGAGCTCATCGCAGACATCCCCGACGCCGTAGCATCCTCAGATGAATCTACGAGGGAATGCATCGGATCATGCGGATCATGCGGTGCACAGGGATGAGGCGGATGAGGGGGTGCATGCGCTGCATGCGGTGCACGCGGCGCCCCGTCTGCTCGGCTCACTCATCACTTCGCGGGTCGATGGCGCATCGGTGACGATCCGGGTGACGGAGGTCGAGGCCTACGGCGGCCTGGGGGAGGATCCGGGCTCGCATGCCTACCGGCGCCGAACCGCTCGCAATGCCACGATGTTCGGACCGCCAGGTCATGCATACGCGTACTTCACCTACGGCATGCACTGGATGCTCAACATGGTGACGCAGCCAGAGGGAACCGCGGGTGCCGTCCTCATTCGAGCGGGGCAGGTGGTCGACGGCCTTGGGGTGGCGAGCTCGCGGCGGCCGGCCTGCACCGTCGAGCGCGACCTCTGCCGCGGCCCTGCCAGGCTCGCGGCAGCCCTGGGAATCGATGGCGCCTGCGATGGGCTCAACCTGTGCGCGAAAGGCGGCATCCTCGAACTCGAGCTCGCTTCGGCGGCGCCGGAGGATGTCCTCACGTCTGCTCGCACTGGCGTGGCAGGGGAGGGCGCCTCCACCCCGTGGCGTTTCTTCCTCCCCGGCGAGCCGACCGTCAGTGCTTACCGCGCAGCGGCGACTCGAGAAAGACGCGCGCGACCTCCGAAGTGACCGACCGACCGCCGGCGCCCGCGATGCGACAGGGCGAGCGAGCCCTGCCCTCCGGGGAAGGCCGGGGTGCGAAAGGATGCACGTGTGACGAACTCAACGATCCTTGACGAACTCCTCTGGCGTGAGCTCATCGCGCAGAGCACTGATCTCGGCGCCCTTCAGGCCGCGGCAGATGCTGGCCCGATGACCCTGTATTGCGGGTTCGACCCAACTGCACCGAGCCTCCACCTCGGAAACCTCGCGCAGATCCTCACGGTTCGCCGGTTCCAGCAAGCCGGTCATCGGCCGCTAGCCCTCGTCGGAGGTGCGACTGGACTCATTGGTGATCCCAAGATGACAGGCGAGCGACAGCTGAACCCGCGGGAGATCGTGGAAGACTGGGTTAGCCGCATCCGTGGCCAGCTCGAGAGCTTCTATGACTTCTCGGGCACGAATGCTGCCGTCATGGTGAACAACTATGACTGGACCGAGGGTGTCTCGGTACTGGAATTCCTGCGGGACATCGGCAAGCACTTCAGCGTCAACCGCATGCTCGATCGCGAGGCCGTGGCGGCCCGACTCGCGAAGGAGGGCATCTCATACACAGAATTCAGCTACCAGTTGCTGCAGTCCTTCGACTACCTGCAATTGTTCCGGCAGTTCGGGTGCACGCTTCAGACCGGAGGGTCAGATCAGTGGGGCAACATCACTGCAGGCGTCGACTTGATCAGACGGGTTGAGTCAGCGAGCGTCCATGCCCTGACAACTCCGCTGCTGACCAAGGCCGATGGTACGAAGTTCGGCAAGACCGAATCGGGCACCATTTGGCTCGACCCGGGTCTCACGAGCCCGTATGCGTTCTTCCAATTCTGGTTGAATGCAGACGACAGGGACGTGCCAACCCTGTTGCGTACGTTCAGTTTTTCGCCGCGGCCTCGAATTGAGGAGTTACTCTCGGCGACCATCGAGCGACCGCACGAGCGGGCTGCGCAACGGGCACTCGCGCAGGAGTTGACCGCGCTCGTGCATGGGGAGGCCGAGCAGAGAGCTGCCGAATCGGCCGGCTTGGCGCTGTTCGGCCAGGGGGATCTCGCAGCGCTTCCTGCGGCTGCGCTGACAGCAGCGCTCCTGGAGGCGCCGAACGGCGTCGTTGATGCGGGGGAGATCGTGGATGGTGCACTCCCGGCTGTCGAGGATCTCCTCGTGCGCTGCGGGCTGGCATCAAGCAGGGGCCAAGCGCGTCGGACCGTCGGTGAGGGGGGCGCCTATCTCAACAACGAACGGGTCGCGAATGAGGGTCACATTCCGATGTTGGGGGACCTTCTGCACGGAGAGTGGCTCGTGCTCCGTCGCGGAAAGCGCACTGTGGGTGGAATCCGGCTCGAGCAATAATCTGTTGCAGCGCAACGAAAATCGCGAATACGAGCCGACTTCGGACGTGTAAATGACACCGCGATTTGACCTGGACGACATGACAACGTAATGTTTGTACTCCCGCAGGGGAGGAACGGACACCAAGCCGCACTGAGTGCGCCAAGCTAGGCCGGTTCCCGCGGGCAATGAAGTTAGAAGATTCCAAGATTGCGCCGAATTGGGCGTTTTGACCGGATGAGCAAACCTAGTATGATATCGAAGTTGCCCCAATATTCGGCTGGAAGGCTGAGTGGCGGTGCGCGCCCGTACCTTGAGAACTCAACAGCGTGTCACATGTCAATGCCAATTACCCCGTTCTTGGGGTGTGGGCGGGCTTGCCTGTTCGCATCGTGAGACGGATTCCTTTGGTAGAAATATGAGCACACAGCTCATTCTCTGCCAGTTTCAACTCATACATTTATGGAGAGTTTGATCCTGGCTCAGGACGAACGCTGGCGGCGTGCTTAACACATGCAAGTCGAA
>WLOY01000056.1 GCA_009699015.1 Actinomycetota bacterium
GACACCGTGCCGTCGGAGGACAATGCGTTGGGGTCAAGCGCTAGGCGGCGAACTCCGCTCGCACCCTCGGACCAGTAGACGACGGGCTGAGCGCGCAGGCCGTCATTTTCGGTCCAGAATAGTCGATTTCCGTATTGCTCCGGCGACGTGAAGCGGGTGTAGTTCCACAGTCCCTTTACCTGCTCGGTGCGTGAGGCCAGGCTTGGCATCGAGTCGAGATAGCGACGGGCCAGCGATGCCTCCGCGGCAACCCAACGCTTGGTCCGGGGATCGGTAGGGTTTTCGAGATAGTGATACGGGTCGGCGACATTCGTGCCGAAGTAGGTGTCGACGTAGGCAGTTCTCGGGGCGGCCGGATATCGGTAAACCACCGGTGACGTGGCCGAGGCTGACAGGGGTAGATCGCCAGCGAAGGCGGGCGCTGTCAATCCCGGAAGCGTGGCGAGGACGACTCCGACAGTGACGATCAGATTCGCTCTCACACCGTGACCCTACTTGGGGAAGCGAATTGTCCGTTTGGCGTGCGCTTATCGGTAGCCGTCGCGCCGGTGCCCCAAGCGCAAGACCGTCACCGTAACGATGTCGTCGTCAATTGAATACACCACTCGATAGTCCCCCCGGCGAGCCGATCACATGCCGCTGAGTTGCCCGGTGAGTGGCCTGCCGACGCGATGTGGATTCGCTGCGAGTGGGCCATTGATGAACTCCCATGCGGCCGCGGCGACACCCTCCGGCAGAGAGTGCTCAAGTGCGCGACGGGCGGGAGCCGACAGCGTGATGCGAAACGTCACGTCCTCGGACGCATCTTCACCGCTGCCACATCCACCACATCACCCCTGGCGATCCCGCGCTGTGCCTCGTCGGTCTCTGCCATGGCCTCCGGATCGGAGAGGAGTGCGATGGTTTCCTCGAGCGACTCAAGGTCCTCCGGCGAGATCAGAACTGCAGCGGGTACACCATTGCGCGTGATGACGATGCGCTCATGAGTCCTTTCAACTGAATCCACGAACGCCGAGAGGCGCGCCTTAACGGTGGCCAGCGAGGTTGTCAGCATGACCTAAATTATCGTCACAGGTCGAGATGCGTCAAAGAAATGTTGCGAGGACAGGCTCATGGCTGTGCGTCAGTCGGTGCCAGCGACCAGCGGCTCGAGCATGGCGTTCGGAAGGTCCTGCTCAATCCGCTTGAGGTGCCACGGCCCCTTGAACAACGCGAGGTACACACCGTCGGTGCGTTGCAGCACCTCAACATCGCGCTTCGCGGCGAGGTCTGGGGCATCGGCCGCCGTGGTTCTGCGTGCGAGGTTGTACTCGAGGAAGTCGAGGTGGACGGGGGTGGCGAACTCATGCTCGAGGCGATGCGTGGCAACCTCGAACTGCATTGGCCCGACGGCTGCGAGGATCGGCGCCTGATCACCGCGGAGATCGGAGCGCAGGATCTGCACGACGCCCTCCTGGTCGAGCTGCTCGACCCCCTTGCGAAATTGCTTGTAGCGACTCGGATCCTTGGCGCGCATCACCGCGAAGTGCTCGGGCGCGAACAGCGGGAGCGGCGGGAACTGCACCTTCTTGCCCGCATAGAGGGTGTCGCCGGCTCTCAGGGCGCTGGCGTTCACCAGGCCAATGACATCGCCCGGGTAGGCGACATCGACGGTCTCGCGCTGCCGCCCGAACACCGTGTGGACGTACTTCGTCGCGAAGCCCCGTCCGCTCGGCTCGTGGGTGATGACCTCGCCGCGGACGAAGACTCCGGAGCAGACGCGGGCGAAGGCGAGGCGATCGCGGTGGGAGGTATCCATGCCCGCCTGCACCTTGAACACCTGCGCGCTGAACGCACTGTCGATATCGCGCGCAGAACCGGCTGAGTCAGGGCGCGAGGTGGGCGACGGGGCAAGGTCGTGCAGCACGTCGAGCAGTTGCCCGACGCCGAAGTTCAGGACTGCCGCGGCGAACAGGACGGGCGTGGTGCGGCCGGCGAGGAAGGTCTCCTGATCGTGCAGGGCCTCCTCGAGGGTGAGGAGGTCGTGCTCCTCGGTGGCAGATGACCACGCAGGCCCCTCGAGGGCGAGCGCCGCCTCGGGCTCGAGGTATTCCTCGGGCGCGAGCTTCGCGCCGCCGGCCGTACGGGTGAAGCGGATGAAGCCGCCGGTTCGCCGATCGAGGACTCCCCGGAAATCGCCCGCAACCCCAACGGGCCAGGTGAGCGGTGTCGGGATGAGACCGGTGCGCTTGCGAATCTCGTCCATGAGTGCGAGCGGGTCCAGGCCGGGACGGTCCCACTTGTTGATGACGGTGATGATCGGCAGGCCCCGTGCCTTGCAGACGTCGAAGAGTTTCATCGTCTGCGGCTCGAGTCCCTTGGCCGCATCGATGAGCATGACGGCGCTGTCGACGGCTGAGAGCACCCGGTAGGTGTCCTCGGAGAAGTCAGCGTGGCCCGGAGTGTCGACAAGATTGAAGATGGCATCGCCGTATGGGAACTGCAGGGCGGAGGAGCTGATGGAGATGCCGCGCGCCTTCTCCATGTCCATCCAGTCGGAGACCGTTCCGCGGCGACCGGCCTTGCCGTGGATTGCCCCGGCCTCGGAGATTGCATGGGCGTGCAGGGAAAGGGCCTCGGTGAGGGTCGACTTGCCGGCGTCGGGGTGGCTGATGACCGCGAAGGTCCGGCGCTTGCTCGCCTCACGCCCGGCATCAGGCGCTGCACGCTTGGGGACGGTGGGCTGCTCTGAGTTGCTCGAGTCTGACGTGGCCGAATCTGACATTGCCGGACTTTCCTCCGCGTGCCGTGATCACTGTGCATGCCCGTTGGCGACGCAGTATGGAGTTTACCCTCGACCGCCGGTACCTGGTTCCGTTCGTCGTGACGGTCTTCGGTCGGGCAGCAAACCTACGAACTGCGGACAGCAAACCTGCGAAAAATAGGCAGCAAATCTACGAAGTACCGGCGTTTGGGGTCCCGCTTCGCGGGTGGGATTGTCTTGGGCACAGGTGAAGCAGGACATCAGCATGCCGAGCGGCTGTGGGGGCTTCCCATCTCCGCGCTCTGGGAGTTGTAGGTCGCGGACTTGCATCGATCTGCTCCCGCCCGGGACCAACGGCCCTCGCAGGCGTCCGCCTCGCGATCTACCGTGAAGAGTCCAGTGCCGTGTGGGGGAGCGAAGTGCCATGAGCGATGTGCAGACGGTGGAGAAGCCGGCAAAGAAGGCGTCCGGCACCGGCCGGCGGGTCGGCTATGTCGTTGCCGTCATCATCAATGCTGCCCTTCTCTATCTCATCGATGCCCGCCCGGGCTGGCAGGCGTGGGATGCGCTCACCGCCGACTTCGCGACCGTGCTGTGGCTCATCAACCTCTCACTGAGCCTGAGCCTCATCGCCAATGCTCTTTATCTCGTCTACGACGCACCTTGGTTCAGGGCGATGTGCGAACTGCTCCTCGCCGTCGTCAGCCTCATCGTCGCCGTCCGGCTGTACCAGGTATTTCCCTTTGACTTCAGCACGTTTGCTTATGCCTGGACGGTGCTGGCGCGGTTCGTGCTCGTCATCGTGATGTTCGGCTCGGCGATCGCGATCATCGTCCAGTTCGTCAATCTCATTCGTGCTGCAGTCCGGATTGGCGCGGCTTCGCCCTAGCCCGGAGTCAACGACCCTGACGAATCCGCTCGGCTAGTGAGCGAGTCCGAGGAAGACCATGAGGCGTCGCTCGAGTTCGAGCATCTGTGCCCCGTCAAGGTGGCCGATGCGCTCGCCGACGTTGCTGCGGCGCACGGTGGTGACCTTGTCGATCATGGCGAAACTTGGTGAAGCGATCCCGGTCGCATCGTCGGCCGGGGTCGCCATCCGCAGCAGTGGCGCGTCAACTTCGATCGTGGTCATCGCGCAGACCGTCAACGAGTCGACTCCGATGAAGAGGTCATCCTGCAGAATGACGGCTGGGCCTGACGCCGTGCCTCATCGGCAAATGCCGCCGAGCGAACGTCCGGCACCCATATCTGGATCGGTCGAAGTCCCTGCGAACGCAGGCGCTTGCGGTGCTCTGAGACGCGATCTCGGACGGTCCTACCGCCGGTTACATGTAACGCCTGCGGTGATCAAAGGCCGTGAGTCACGCTCCTCGGCCACTGGTTGGGCGCACGGTGCATTCCATGGGAGTCCAGCCCCCGGCTACCTTACGAATCACGGGAGTGGCCCGAGACGAGGTATGGGAGACGCGCGTGCGGGCACGGGATCTTGGCATCAGGTTCGACGGCACGCCCGGACCGTTGAACGGCATCACCGACGTGACGGGCGTCGAAGTGGGCATGGTCACGCTGGTCGATGGCGGCTCAGCGGACGGCTCCGGCTCAGTCGCGGCGGTCTGCTCGCGCACCGGAGTGACGGCGATCCTGCCCCTCGGCCGCGACGGGATCACGACAGCTGTCCCGTCCGCGATCTCCTCGCTCAACGGAAACGGCGAGATGACCGGGTCTCACTGGATCCGGGAGACCGGCGGGCTCACCGGTCCGGTGATGATCACGAACACCCACGCCGTTGGCACCGTGCATCGCGGTGTCATCGAATGGATGGCACGCAACCGGCCGGAGCACGCAGCCGAATGGCTGCTGCCGGTCGTGGCCGAGACGTGGGACGGCTACCTCAACAGCATCAACGAGCCCTTCGTGCTGCCCGAGCATGCAGGCGAGGCGATCGACGCTGCAGCGAGCGGGCCGGTCGTCGAGGGCTCGGCCGGCGGCGGCACGGGCATGAACTGCTACGGGTTCAAGGGCGGCAACGGCACCGCGTCGCGCCTCGTCGAACTCGGCGGCCAGACCTACACGGTCGCAGTGTTTCTCCAGGCAAACTTTGGCGACCGGCGCGAGCTCGTCATCAACGGCGTGCCGATGGGCGATCTCGACGTGCCCTTTCCGATGGGGTCGTCGGGCTGGCTGCAGCGAGACAGGCACCCGGTCGCCGGGGCTGGCTCGGTGATCGCTGTCATCGCGACGGACGCCCCGATGATCCCGCAGCAGTGCGAGGCCCTGGCTCGCCGCGTGCCGATGGGCCTCGCGCGCACGGGCACGACGGGCGGCCATTTCAGCGGCGACATCTTCCTCGCCTTCTCCACCGGCAATGCCGGCGCGCTCGACAGCGGCTTTCCCAGCGAACCCGCCGCGAGCGCCAGGCTACGGTCCATGAATCTGGTGCCGTGGAATCGCATGGACGGCTTCTACGCGGCGACCGTCCATGCGGTCGAGGAGGCGGTGCTCAATGCGCTCGTGAGCAACATGACCATGGTCGGCCGGTCGGGTCACACGAGCCCGGCCCTGGCGCACGACCTCGTCGTCGAACGCCTGCGAGGTGGCGTCAGCCGGTCCTCACGTCAAGGATGAGCTTGCCGACATTGTCGCCGCTGAAGAGACGGAGCAGCACGTCGTTGAAATCGGCGACCGTGCCCTTGACGAGGGTCTCGGGCGCGGACAGCCTCTCATCGGCGACCCAGCGAGCCAGGCGCTTGCGGGCGACGCGGTATTCGTTGACGTAGTCGAACACGAGGAACCCCGACATCGTTGCCCGGCGGACGAGCAGGCTCATGTAGTTGGAGGGGCCGGGGGTCGGCGCCTCGGCGTTGTACTGCGAGATGGCCCCGCAGATAACGACCCGGGCTCCCATGGCGAGGTTGCCGAGGGCCGCATTGAGCACCGGGCCACCGACGTTGTCGAAGTAGACGTCGATGCCGTCGGGGCAGGCTTGGGCCAAGGCATTGCGAAGGCCCGGGGCCTTGTAATCGACGGCAATGTCGAAGCCGAGCTCGTCGACGACGTAGGCGCACTTCTCCGACCCGCCCGCGATGCCGATGACCCGGCAGCCGCTCAGCTTCGCCAGCTGGCCCACGACTGAGCCGACGGCTCCGGCAGCCGCTGACACGACCACCGTGTCACCGGCCCGCGGCTTGCCGAGCTCCATGAGCCCGAAGTAGGCGGTGAGGCCGGTCGTGCCGAGGATGCCGAGGTACATCGACGGGGTTCCGAGCCGCGAGTCGACCATGGTGACGCCGTCGCCGTCCGAGAGCGCGTACTCCTGAACCCCGAAGGTGCCGAGCACCACGGATCCGACGCCGAACCGGTGGTGCTCGGAGGCGACCACCTCGCCGACCGTCATCGCCCGCATGACGTCGCCGATGCCGACCGGGGGCAGGTAGCTCGGACGGTCATCGAGCCAGCCGCGCATGGCGGGGTCCAGGGAGATGAGCTGGGTCTTCACGACGAACTGGCCGGGGCCCGGGTCGGGCATCGGGGCGGCCTCGACGAGCCAGTCATCGGCGACGGGCATGCCGGCGGGGCGTCGGGCAAGGCGGACGGAGGTGTTCAACGTCATGCCTCAGGCTATCGGCATCGACCCCTCCTGCGCGCATCACTAGGCAGGAGAGAATCACTGGCATGAGCACACCTGACGAGCACCGCCATGACCGAGTGGTGGGCGAATCACACGCTGTCACCCCGCTCGAACTGTTCTTCGACCTTGTCTTCGTTTTTGCCCTCACCCAGGTGACGGCCCTCCTGGCCGCCGATCTCACCTGGCTCGGCATGCTGCGCGGCTTCGCTGTGCTCGCGGTGATCTGGTGGGCCTGGGTCGGCTATGCCTGGCTGACCAATTCGATCCGCATCGACGACGACGTGACGTCGCGCCTGGTGATCATGGCGGCGATGGTCGCCATGCTCGTGGTCGGGCTGGCGGCGCCCACGGCCTTCGGCGAGTACGCGCTCCTGTTCGGGTCCGCCTACTTCGTGGTGCGGGTCCTGCACGTCCTGCTCTACGTTAACGCGACCCGCGCCGACGCGGATGTCTACGGAGCAGTGCTGCGGCTGGCCCCGGGAATGCTGGCGGGGGCAACCTTGATCCTGGTGGCCGGCTTCGTGGCGCCGGGACCTTTGCGTGCCGCGCTGTGGGCTCTGGCGATCATCATCGACTTCGGTACGCCGTTGGTCGTGGGCACCTCCGGTTGGAAGGTCGACGCAGACCACTTTGCCGAGCGGCATGGACTCATCATCATCATTGCGCTCGGCGAGTCGGTGGTGGCCCTCGGCGTGAGCGCAGCGGGGGAGGAGCTCTCCGCGGGCGTGGTGACGGCGGCTGCGCTGGGTGTAGTCGCCGTGTGTGCCATGTGGTGGCTCTACTTCGACGTGGTGGCGGTGGTGGCTGCGCGCGTGCTCGACTCCCTGAGCGGGCGCGTGCAGGCGAACATGGCGCGTGACTCGTACAGCTACATCCACCTGTTCATGGTGTTTGGCATCGTGCTGGTCGCGCTGGGGCTGAAGAAGACGCTGCTCGACATTGATGCGCCGCTGAAAGCGGTCGTGTCCGTGGCGCTGTTCGGCGGGATGGCGCTCTACCTACTGGCGCACGTCGCCTTCCGGCTGCGCAACATCCATACCGTCAACGTCCAGCGAATCGTCGTCTCGGGTGTACTTATCGTGCTGATCCCGGTGGGTGTGCTGCTGCCCTCTCTCGCCTCGCTCGGCATCCTTGCCGGGGTCCTCGTCGCGCTGGTGACCTACGAGGCGATCCGCTTCCGCGAGATCCGTCACCGCATCCGGTTCAACGAGCCCTGAAGTTTCCGGAGAAGTCCCATGCGATCCTTGTCACTGCCACGGGATTAGCCCGCCTGCGTCGTCCGAGTGAAAGAGTGCCTGCATGAGAATCGCCGACATCAAGGGCCGTTCGGCTCGTTCCGCCCTCGCCTTCGCATTGGCATTGGCATTGACGGTTGGCGTTGCCGTGACTGGATTCGTGGCGGCACCCGCCCAGGCGGATCCGGTCGGTGACTATTCGCAGGTGTACGTGCCAAAGGCGCGGGCCAATGGCCCGGTCTATGGCGTGACCGCGGGCCCGGGCGGCAACATGTGGTACACCCGGTACTTCACCAACAGGATCGGGCGGATCGCGCCCAGCGGCGCCGTCCGGGAGTTCCAGTTCCCCGGTGGTGGGACGAGTTCGGCCGGCCTGTTCGACATGGCGGCGGGACCCGACGGCAACATGTGGTTCACTGCGTTCAACACCAACGTCATTGGTCGGATCACCCCGTCAGGGGTCATCACGACCTTCCCAACGCCGACCGCGAACTCACGTCCGTTTGGGATTGCGGCTGGCCCCGATGGGAACCTCTGGTTCGCCGAGGACTTCGCGAATGCGATCGGCCGGATCACCCCCGATGGCGTTATCACCGAGTTTACGATCCCGGCGGTGGGGGCTACGGGGCCAAGCAAGATTGAATACTCCAGCAATTGCATTCAGTGCGGGTACCTCATCACCGCCGGACCAGACGGAGCCATGTGGTTCACGATGCCGGCTGCGAGCAGGATCGGTCGCATCACTGTTGATGGCGTCGTCACCTCGTTCCCGGTGTCGACCACGCCGCCGGAACCTAGCAATCCCAACCCGATTAGCGTCGGGGACATCACCGTGGGAGTCGACGGAAACCTGTGGTTCACCATGCCGGTTGACAACCAGATCGGGCGCATGACGCCCACCGGCGTGGTGACTGAATTCAACATCCCGACCCCAGCGTCAGACCCGCAGTACATCACTTCTGGCCCGGATGGCAACCTATGGTTCGTTGAGTCAATGACGAGCAAATTGGCCAAGATCACCCTGGACGGGGTCATCACGGAGTACCCGACTCCGAAAGCCAACGCTATGCCGGGCCTAGGTGCGGCAGGAGCCGACGGCAATATTTGGTTCAGCGAGCAGCCGTCCAGAACCACTGCGGCAGGGTCGACCCAGTACCCCGGGCGCATCTCCCGCATTGGGACGGGCGTTGGCCCGGTGCTCACCTCCAAGGTCTCGGGCACGGGCGCGGCAGGCTCGCCGTTGACCTGCTCGTACCGCAATACAACGGGCTGGAAGGTCGCCTCGGTCAAGTACCAGTGGCTGCGCAACGGCTCCGCGATCCGTGGTGGGACGATGAAGTCCTTTACTCCCAACGCCTTGGCAACCGGCAGCAGCGTCAGGTGCACGGTCTCCGTTACCTACGCACCCGCCCTCACTCAGTCCGGCAGCATCTCCGCAGGGGTACGGATCACGAGGTAGGGCAAGCCGTTCGGGCAAGTCGCTGCTGCCCGTCTCTGCGCTCCGGGCATGGCGTGCTCCCGGTCAAGGGCAACTCGTGAATGCGTGTTGCCGCGGCGCGCCGTGGTTCACTGGACGCATGCCCTTCGAACGACCTTGGCTTGCCCACTACGCACCCGGTGTCCCGGCTGAGATCTCGGTGCCCGGGGGCTCGCTCGTGGACATGCTCGATTTGGCCGTCGAGTCGTTCGGCGATCGGGTGGCCCTTGATTTCTTCGGGCGGGAGACGACCTTCGCGGTCCTTGGCCAGCGAGTGAGCGTGGCAGCGTCCGTCCTGCAGGATCTCGGTGTCGTGCGAGGAGACCGCGTCGCCATCGTCCTGCCGAACTGCACCGAGCATGTCGTCGTGTTTCACGCCATCCTGCGACTCGGGGCGATCGTCGTCGAGCACAATCCCCTCTACACCGAGGATGAACTCGCGTACCAATTCGCCGACCACGGTGCCCGGGTCATCATCTGCTGGGACGCCATCGCCCTGATGGCGCAGCAGGCGGCGCCATCGGGAGTGACTGTCGTGGCGGTGAACATCTCCCGCGACCTCCCGACGTCCAAGAGACTTGCGCTCCGCCTGCCGATCGCGAGGGCGCGTGCCATGCGCGATGCCATGACAAAACCAGCGCCGGGCCTGGCTCGGTGGGCGGATCTCGTTGCGGCGGGGCATCCGCTCGACCCATCGACGGAGAGGCCGGTGGAAGCTGATGTCGCCCTCCTGCAGTACACCGGGGGCACGACCGGCCGGCCGAAGGGTGCCATCCTTACGCACCGAAACCTGCTCGCCAATGGTGCGCAATCGGTGGCCTGGGTACCGATGCTCAAGCCGGGCAGCGAGGTGTTCTACGCAGCGCTGCCCCTCTTCCACGCCTACGGCCTCATGCTGTGCCTCGTCACGTCGACGATGCTTGGCGCGACCACCGTGCTGTTCCCCCGGTTCGACGTCGACCTGATGCTTGATGCGATGAAGCGAAAGCCAGCCACCTTCCTCCCCGGGGTGCCGCCGATGTATCCACGGCTGGTCGCCCGGGCGAAGGAGCGCGGCGTATCGCTGAGTTCGGTGAAGCTCGCCCTCGCTGGGGCGATGTCGCTTGCACCGGAGATCGTCGAGCTTTGGGAGGACGCATCGGGGGGCCTGCTCATCGAGGGCTACGGCATGACCGAGACGTCGCCGATCACGCTCGGCAATCCGGCCAGCGGCACGCGCCGCCCCGGGGCCATCGGCATTCCGTTTCCGTCGACCGACATGCGCATCGTCGATCGCAATGACCCGACAATCGACGTCGCCCCGGGTGATCCCGGCGAGTTGCTCGTGCGAGGCCCGCAGGTGTTCTCCGGCTACTGGAACAAGCCGGGGGAGACGGCGGAGTCCTTGCTGCCCGACGGGTGGATGCGCACCGGCGATGTCGTGGTGCAGGATCCCGACAGCTTCGTCCGCGTCGTCGACCGGATCAAGGAGCTCATCCTCGTCGGCGGCTTCAACGTGTACCCGACCGAGGTGGAGCGAGTGCTTGTGGCAATGCCCGGCATCGCCGAGGCGGCAGTCGTTGGCCTCCCCGGAGCGCAGGGCGAGCAAGTGGTCGCCGCGGTCGTGCTCGAGCCGGGTGCGCAGATCGACAGCGAAGAGGTCCGAGCGGAGTGCCGCCGGCACCTCGCCGGCTACAAGGTCCCCCGGGAGATCGTGGTGGTCGATGACCTGCCGGTCTCGACGATCGGCAAGGTGCTCCATAGTCGGCTGAGGGAGCGGCTCATCGAGCAGCGCGGCCCCACGATGCTCGTCGGTGGTCAGGCCTCGGTCTGACGCACGATCGCTGACCTAGTCGTCAGCCGCTGGGCGGGCGCCCGTCGCTCACCGGACGCCACAGCCCCGCCCCGGGGTTGACCGCTGACACGGCAGCTGCGAGGGGTAGGGCACTGAGCGGCAGAACGGGAAGCAGGCTGACGCCCGCAATGATCGAGACGAGAACCTGGGCTGACGCGATGGGCAGCCAGAGCAGGGCGAGTGCCGTGATGCGGTGGCCGTGATCCGCGCGCGGCGCTACCAGCGCCCGGCTGGCAAGGACGGCCCAGGCGGTCGCGGCGAGGAATGCCGGGGCGGCGGCGACGACGACCGGTGGTGGAGCAAGTGACGGGACGATTGCGAGCAGCACGGCAACGACGGCCCCGAGGGCCAGGAGAATCGGATGCGCGGGACGGGTGAGCACCGCCCGCCAGGGCAGCCGGGGTGCAGGCTCGAGCCCGAGCGATGGCGGCTGCGGACGCAGCAGGACGCGCCGCGCCTCGTCGAGTCGGGCGAAGCTCCTCGGATCGCCGCCTGCGTCGGGGTGCGCGAGCCTTGCCCAAACCCGCCACGCTCGCTTGACGGCCTCGGCGCTCGCGTCGGCGGTGACGCCGAGGAGTGCGGCGGCCTCATCCCTGTCCACGGCCAACCCCCTATCCACGGTCGCGATGCGCATTGAGTGCCATTCTCGGGCATCTCCGTGACAATCTGCACGAACGCTGGTCACTGCTCGGTCCTGCCGCCGCAGCGCGGGAACGCGATGCGACGCGCCGCGCCGGGTCCAGCCCTTCGAGCTAAGGCCAGGGGGCACGTCTACCATCGTCGCGTGCAGGTAAGGACCTCGGTCGCATGACCATTGACGGATCCGAGTGGGATGTCGTCGTCATCGGCGGCGGACCCGCCGGGTCGATGGCTGCGCTAGCGGCGGCCGAGTCGGGCGCGCGAGCCCTGCTCATTGAGCGCAGCGAGCTGCCCCGCTACAAGCTCTGCGGTGGTGGGCTCATCGGGGCGTCGCTGCGCTCGCTGCCGGCAGGGTTCGAGGTTCCCGTCCGAGACTCCACGCTGTCGGCGACCTTCAGCCTCGGGGGCCGGCGGGCCGCGACCCGTACGTCAACCGCTCCGTTCATCTCGATGATCGATCGCAGCGAATTCGATGCGCAGCTCGTCGCTGCTGCCGAGGGTGCCGGCGCAGTGATCGCCACCGGCGTCACGCTCGAGCAGATCGAGGAGGACGACGACCTCGTCACGCTGCGCACCTCCGCGGGCATCGTCCGCACGCGAGCCCTCGTCGGTGCCGACGGAAGCGCGAGCCGGGTTGCGGGCTATGTCGGGGCTGAGTACGCGCAAGTGGATCTGGGCCTCGAGGTCGAGCTCGCCGTGACCGAGGCGCAGGCGTCCGAGTGGCGCGGCCGGCTGCACCTGGACTTCGGCGAGCTGCCCGGGTCCTATGCGTGGGTTTTCCCCAAGGGCAGCAGCCTCACGGTCGGAGCCATCGCGCGGCGCGGCAATGCGGCCTGGCAGCAGGAGTACCTCAAGCGGTATATCGAGAGCCTCGGCCTCTCGGGCGCACCGGTCGAGAAGAGCGGAGGCCACCTCACCCGGTGCCGGGAAAAGGACTCACCGCTCGCGAAGGGCCGGGTCCTCCTCTGCGGCGACGCCGCAGGGCTGCTCGAGCCGTGGACGCGAGAGGGCATCTCGTTCGCACTGAGGTCAGGACGGCTCGCCGGCTCCGCCGCGGCGGGCCTCGCAACCGGCAGCCAGAGCCCGCAGGCGGCGGGTGCGCGGTACTCCGATGCGATCGCATCCACCCTCGGGGAGGAGATGCGGGCGGGTGCCGCGCTCCTGTCGGTATTCACCCGGCATCCCGTACTCGTCCACAAGGCCCTGACCTCGACCAAGGCTGGATGGCGCGGATTCGAGCGGCTCAGCCGAGGAGAGACAACCCTTGACCGGGCAATGAGACACCGGCCCGTGCAGCTTGCCGTGGCCATGGCCGGCGGACGCTGAGGTCGCCCGGTCGAGCACTCGAAGTCACCTTCTCCGTCTCAGGAGTGCCCTCCGGCAAGCGGCCAGGAATGGCCCAATTCACCTGCGATGGAACTTCTTCGGAGCGACAGGTTGGGTTTCGCCCGGCGGTCGCCAGACATGAGTCCGTCTCCTTCCTTGACCTTGTGTGGAACCGGTGCTAGCGTCCAACTGTGCGTTTTACCGACTAACGTGCAAATGATCACAAGGCCCAGGCGAGGAAGGCGATCGTGGCGGAACAGATCAAGTTGCCTCAGGCCGAGCACAGGCTATGTGCGCGGGTCGCACGCCTGTATTACGAGTCGGAGATGACGCAAGAGCAGATTGGTGAATTCCTCGGCCTCTCGAGGATGAAGGTGAATCGACTTCTCAGCCTTGCGATGAAGAGTGGCATTGTTCAGGTGCAGATCATTGGACCGGACGATGCCTTCGCAGATCTCGAGGGGCAGCTGCTGAGTGCCTTCCACCTGAAGGATGTTCGCGTCGTTGCGAGCCCGCTGCCTGGCCAATCAATTGGCTCTGCTCTCGCGGCTGGCGCATCTGAGTGGCTCAGCGAGCGGCTTGAGCCAGACTTGACCATCGGCATCGGGCTGGGGCGCACCGTCGCCCTCATGCCGCAAACGTTCTCGGTGGACCACTCCATGAAGTGCCAGTTCGTGACCTTGGAGGGGGTCGGGGCTTCGCCGAATGCGGGCTTCGCCGCGTATGACGTCACCAGTCGCCTGGCTGAGGCAGCAGGTGGATGGGCGGAGGTGATTTCGGCTCCCACATTCGTATCGACGCCTGAAATGCGTGAGGCGCTCATTGCTGAGCCCTCCGTTGCAGCCTCCCTCAAATCGGCTCGCGGAGCGAACCTCATGCTCCAGAGCGTCGGCACGGTATCGGCCGATGCACCGCTCTTTCGCCACGGGACACTGCCTGAATCTGACCTGCCGAAGCTCAAGAAGGCGGGAGCAGTGGGAGATGCGCTTGGCCACTTCTTCAACGTGGACGGAGTGCACATCCCTTGGTCGACGGATGCGATCCATGTCGGCCTAACCCTCGATGACCTCAGGGCATGTCCGATGAGCGCCGTCGTTGCGGGGGGTCCGGAGAAGGTGATCGCTATTCGAGCCGGGATTCGTGGTGGATTCGTGCACGCGCTCATCACCGACTCAACGACGGCCGAACGACTGATGGAACTAGGCCTGTGACGGCACTGCCACTGATCCTCGGGATTGGGATGACGCCGTTCACCGGCCACAGGCTCGATTCGAACCTGACCGACATGGTCGTTGACGCGGCGGTGCAGGCCATGCGGGATGCCGGCGCAACGACCGCTCACGTCGATATGGGAGTGGCGTCGTACGAGAGCGACCACTTCAACCAGTCCATGAGCTTGGGCCCGGTCTGGAATGAGGCCATCGGACTGACTGGGAAACCTCTCGTGAGGGTCGAGGGCGGTGGCGCCACCGGAGCTCTCGCGCTGCAGACCGCCAGGACGGCGATCATGGCCGGGGAGGCTCGTGCGGTTCTTGTCTTCGGAGGCGAGACGAACGGTAGATCCGTAGATCGGGCGACTGCAACCGAGATCCTCGCGCTGTCTGCGGACTTAGATTGGGAAACGCCCCTGTTCGGCAGTTTTGCTGCGCCATATGCACTCATGATGACTGAGCACATGCGCTGCTACGGGACGACGCCTGACCAGTTCGCGCACGTTGCTGTCAAGAACAGGCGGGAGGCGCTCGCGAATCCGATGGCTCACAAGGGCATGACGATCAGTGTCGACGACGTGCTCACCTCCAAGGTTCTGGCAGCGCCGTACCGACTCCTTGATACCAGCCTTTTGAGCGATGGCGCTGCTGCAGTTCTTCTGGCCACGGAAGAGTGGGCGGTGGAGCATTCGACCACCTATGGGCAAAGGCCCTCTGTCGAATACTCCGGAGCCGGGTCTGCCACCGATTATCCGCGCCTAGCGGACCGTGATCCGCGCTTCCTCGCACACTTCTCGGCAAAGCGAACGGCGGCGAGGCGGGCCTACAAAATGGCTGGCATTACTAATCCGATGTCTGAGATAGACATCGCCGAGGTTTATGACTCCTTCAGCGGAGCGGAAGTCCAGGCGTATGAGGATCTTGGGTTCTGCGACATCGGATCGGGGGGGACAGCGGCTGTCGATGGTCGCTTTGACCGGGAGGGAAGCCTTCCGGTGAACATGTCTGGAGGTCTGCTCGGACGAGGGTCCGCTGTGGGTGCGACGGGCATCGCCCAAGCGATTGAGGTCGTGGGTCAGTTGCGGGGCGAGGTAGGCGCTGCGCGAGAAGTTCGCGGCGCCCGTCTGGGAATCACCGACACGCACTCAGGCGTAGGCGCCATCTGTGCGGTCAATGTCTTTCGAAGGGCGGCGTGATGAGAATCGTGGCGCAGGAGCCTGTAAAGCACGATGAATTGAGCAACGCGAGCAGCCTCCAATATGAGATGACACTTGCCTACAGCAGAACTCTCGGTTCAGCCAGTCCCTTCTTTGAAGGACTAGCTGGGGGTGTGCTCCGCACAACACGATGCACTCGGTGCTCGCGCACGTTCTTCCCACCACGACGACTCTGCCCCGATGATCACCTCGAAACAACGTGGTACGAGTTGCCTGGTAGCGGCACTGTGAGAGTCGCGACACGTGTCTATGGTGCTGCACCATTCGGGGGATTCGAAGCTCCGTACACCCTTGGGATTATCGCCCTGGACGGCGTCGATGGCGCCATTACCCACCGGATCCTCGGAGACGGGGTTCCTGAGGCCGGAACCCGAGTGGCGGCGACATTTATCGGCGATGAGCAGATGCACCCGCTGCTGCGTGTGGCGTTCGAAGTCAGGAGTGCTTTGTGACGAGGACAGTCGGCATCGAGGCCTTCTACTGGCTCGACACTTGGGCTGATGATCAGACGACCGTGTTCGAGAAGGCAGCGGCGTCGGGCTTTGACGGCGTAGAGATCTCCTTGGTCGCAGGAATCGAGATCGATGTGAAGAGTATTGCGGAAGCCGCAAAACGCGCAGGCGTATCAATCGCGTGCAGCACTGGGCTCACTCTTGATAGAGACATTTCAAGTCCGGACCCAGTCGTTCGAGCCGCCGGTGTCCAACATCTGACTCAGAGCCTGCATCAGGCAGCCGACCTCGGGAGCCCGATTCTTGGTGGCGTCACGTACTCACCTTGGATGGCATTTCTTCCCGGGGATCGAAGCGAGTACCGCAAGCGCTCAACAGACTGCCTGCGGGACCTTGCAGAGGTTGCCTCGGAACTTGGAGTGACCATTTGCCTTGAGGTCCTCAACCGATTCGAGAGCAACATGTTCAACACGGTTGGAGAGTGTTGTGAGTTCCTCGATGAAATTGGGCATCAGTCAGTCATGGTTGAGGTGGACACCTTCCACATGAGCATGGAGGAGGACGACCTCTCGCAGGCGATTCTGCTGGCGGGCGACCGCCTCGGCCACGTGCAGGTTGCGGCAAACAATCGCCGGGCGCCCCAGTTCGGTCACATCGACTGGAAACCCTTCAAGGACTCCCTCGATTCAATCGGCTACGACGGATGGGTCGTATTCGAGACCTTCCCCAATCCGCGTGTTGAGACTGGGCGTAGCACGTACGCGTGGCGGGACCTCGCTGTAAGCCTCGACGAAGAGGCCCGGGATGCCGCCACGCACATCAGGAGGTGCATCGCATGATCATGCGGACCAGATGGATGTTCAACGATCGCAAGAATATTGTCGAGGAGATGCTGGACGGCTACATCGCGGCTCACTCGAACCTGATTGCGCTGTCGAACGGTCTCGTGGTGCGGGCATCTCGGAAGCCCGAAGGTCGTGTGGGCCTCGTGGTCGCCAACGGCACGGGGCACGAACCGGCGATGATCGGCTGGGTCGGACCGGGGCTCCTGGACGTGAATGTCCCAGGACCAATCTTTTCCTCGCCCGGCCCTGCGCAGATCATCGCGGGCATCAAGGAGGCCGACCGTGGCGCGGGAGTCCTGCTTCTCGTATCCAGCCATGCGGGCGACATCATGAACGCAACGCTGGCCCGTGAAGAGGCGGTATCGGCAGGGTTGCAGGTTGCGATGGCGATTCTTTATGACGACATCGCTTCAGCACCATCTGATCGAGCAGAAGACCGGCGAGGGGGTCCCGGACTGTTCTTCGTCTGGAAGATCGTAGGTGCGCTCGCGGAGCGGGGGGCCAATCTCGCTGAATGCTCGGAGATGGCCAGGCGCGTGCGGGACAGCACGCGATCCATCAGCGGGGCTATGGGAACGGTCGTTCATCCGGTGAGCGGGCAGGCACTGGGCAATGCTGATGGCACGCATCTTGCGGTCGGCATGGGGGTCCATGGAGAGCCGGGCACAGTCGTCGACGATGGCCTTCTGGCCGACGATGTATGCGAAATGCTCATCGATCGGCTGGTCGAGGATGCCGAGCTCACTGCAGGTGCTCGCGTAGCTCTCATGGTGAACAACTCGGGGTCCTTGACGCTCATGGAGTTGTCGATCCTCTACCGAGGAGCGTCAGCGGCCCTTAAGGCGAGAGGCATCGGAGTGAGCCGGTCGTGGATGGGGAGTTACGCCACGACCCTTGATCAGGCAGGGTTCGCACTAGCGATCTCTCGGCTTGATGACGAGCTCCTTGAGCTTTACGACGCCCCTGCTCGCAGTGGTGGCTTCTGGATGGGCGAGGCCAATTCGTGAATGGAATTGATACCAAGCTACTGGTGGCCATGATTGCAAACACCGCGTTTCGGCTCGCCGCGAGCGCTGATGAGCTATCACGCATTGATGCGGTTGCAGGCGATGGAGACCACGGTGTGAACGTCTCCGTGGCATTCGCAGATGCGAGTGCTCGACTGGCGGAGGCACGCCCGGCGCACCCGTCAGATGTCTTCCTCATCGTTGGTCGATCTTTCAGCGAAGGTGGAGGTGGGTCAGCGGGAGCGCTCTTTGGTGCCTACTTCGCAGCTCTGGGCAAGCGGCTGGCCTTAGCCGCGGACCCCGAAGTCGGCAGCTTCGCTGAGGGGCTCGAGGCCGGCTCCTTGCGGGTGGCGGGACTCGGTCGCGTGGCATTGGGTGAGAAGACGATGTTTGACGCCCTTGAGCCAGCCTCTCGTGCGGCAAGGGACGCAGTCACTGCGGGCGGAAATTTCGCAGTGCTGGTCGGCGCGGCGGCCGAAGCGGCAGCGCGCGGTGCGGCGGCAACCGCTGGCATGGTGGCGAAAGCAGGGCGCGCCCGATACGCCGAGTCGGGCGCCGTTGGAACGCAAGACCCCGGAGCCCTGTCGGTTTCGTTGATGTTTGCAGCGTGGGAGGAAGTCGTGATGAAGGGGACTGACCAGTGAAGGCAGAACGACTGCGAGTCGGATACGTGGGCGCAGGTTTTGGGAGCTACTACGCAGTTGAGCATGACCAGTATGGCCGGGCGGTGAGAGGGCTAAGGGCTCTCGCTGAGGAGATGGACTTCGAACTCTTCGCCATTGAGCAGGGCGTCACGAGCGTCGAAGAGGCAAGCGAGGCGGCGGCTCGTCTAGCTTCAGAGAATCTGGATTTCCTGATGCTGGAAGCCGCGGCGTGCTCGCCCGGTGAGGTCTTGCTGCCCTTCACGAACATCGCTCCGCGACTTGGGATTTGGGGCACCCCGGATCCCGAGCAGGACGGTCCTATCCAGATTCATTCTCTGGTTTCCGTCAACCATTACACGTCGATCATCCGGACTTATCTTGCAGACCAGGCAATTGCGCACAAGTGGTTCTTCGGCGCTATCGAAGATCCCGATCTGATCCGCAGGTTTCGCGTCACCATCAGGGCCCTTCAGGGCATCAAGGCGATGAAGTGCGCTCGAATAGGTTGGATCGGCGGGAATTCCCCCGGCTTCTACAACATGGAGTTCGATGAGGAGGCGCTACGCCAGCGCTTTGGCACGACGGTGGGGAGGCACTCGATCGGTGAGGTCATCGAGCGGGCCCGGCGAGCAGAGGATGGATTGGCCGACCAGGTAGTCGGGGTAGCGACGAGTTTCGCGGCAGAGGTGACAGCGCCTAAGTCCGGGATGGATCGTAATGCGCGCATCTATCTGGCGCTGAAGGAGATCATCGAGGAGGAGGGCTATGACGCGCTCGCGGTTCAGTGCTGGCCGACGTTTCAGGAGGACTATCAGGTCGTGCCGTGCATGGCCTACAGCTTGCTCGGATCCGAGGATGGCTTTGCGGTTTCCTGCGAAGGCGACCTCCCGGGCGCCGTCTCGATGCTTCTCCTCAACTCGATCTCTCCAGTACGCGGATCGTCGACGCTTCTCGATCTGACGGCATTAGATGCCCAGTCAGACATGGCCCTCCTCTGGCATTGCGGAGTCACGCCGCGCCACTTCGGCAAGGACAACACGATTCGATGGGTTGATCACGTGACCATCGGCCGCAAGTCGGGTGATCGTGTCGGAGTGTCCGGGGATCTGGTGTTTGCCGCGCAACCGACCACGATCGCATATTCCGGCAGTGACTTCAGTCGGATGTTCATTGCAGGTGCCCAAATCGTTGAAAGGGATGTGACAGGTTTCGACGGAACGCGCGGCTGGTTCACCGAGTTCCGTATTGATGGTGAGCCAGTGCCGGTGGGAGATCTACTGAACACGGTCCTTGCTCACGGCCAACAGCACCACTATGCGGTTGCGCAGGGCGATCTCACCTCGGAACTCAGCGAGGTTGCCGCCTGGCTAGGAATGCGCACTATCCAGCCGGTGCCAGCGCGCGACTATGTGCAGATTGAAGGAGTGAACACATGACAACCAGATCCAGTGATGCGAGGGGGGAGCGACTAGCGAGGCTCTCCGCCGAGTCGGGACAGTTCGCCATCCTCGCACTCGACCACGTCAGTTCCTTCGCGGCGACAGTGCGACCCAGTGCACCGGAATCCCTCTCGCCGGAGGAGATGTACGGGCTCAAGGAGAGATTGGTTTCTGAACTGGCGAGGAATTCCACCGCAGTCCTCATTGATCCGGCGTTTGCACTGAATCGTCGGGAGACAGAAGCACCGGCTTTGCCAGTTGGCCTGATCCTGGGAATTGAGGACGGAGATTACGACGATGCAGAGATTTCTCCCCGACTTCTGCCGGGTTGGACGGTGGACCGGGCGTCCAAATTTGGCGCCGATGCCGTAAAGATCTCGTTCTACTTCGACCCAGATTCCGACACGTCTGAGGCCGAGGCGTTTGTCGCGGAGACGGTTCGGCAATGTGAAATCTCCGGTCTGCCACTGTTCTGCGAGCCCCTGGTACGGCTGGCGGGGAGTGATGACACGCGACGCAAAGTCCTTGACGGCGTTCGACGGTTCGGCAACATGGGAGTAGATGTCCTGAAGATCCAATTTCCAGGCGACACGGATAGCTCATCGTCGAGGGATGCTTGGGTCGACGCCTGCGGTGAAGTGACGGAGCAAGGAAGTTCGCCTTGGGCACTTCTCTCCGAGGGACGTGACTATGTGGTGTTCCGGGAACTCCTGACCGTGGCCTGCCAGCAGGGGGCCTCGGGGTTCCTCGGTGGCAGGGCGATCTGGGGCGGTGCCGTATCCGAGGCCGATGCTTTCACCGTGTACGCGGAGCGACTATCGGAACTGCGGTCGATCGCAGTCACAGAGGGAACGTCCTGGAAGGCGCACCTGGCGACATCTGAACCTCGCCCAGAAGCGGATTCATTGTGACTCCTTGGGTGGCGGATTCATTCTCAGCGACAGCGCAGCCCCAAGGACGCGCTCTCATTAGAACGGGAGAAAGGAGGGGCGGCCGATATCCACGGTTCAAGGGCTAGAGGTATTGAGAAACGCCTCTGCCGAAACATACTCTGACAGGTGAACGTCAAGAAGAGGAGCTATCGCAATGAAAGCAAGTAACGCTATGCGCCTTGCGGCGTGCCTCGCGGGAGTCGCCCTATTAGCGACGTCGTGTGGATCGTCCGAAACAGGATCAACAGCAGTGGAAGCTTCAGGGGCCGCGGCGCCGGCATCATCCGCCGCAGCCACAGTGGCACTAGAGGACATGACATGGGAGCAGATTGTCGA
>WLOY01000057.1 GCA_009699015.1 Actinomycetota bacterium
TGCGTGAAGGGGGTCGCTTCGGTGAGTAGTGCCTCGCTGGGGTGAGTAGTGCCTCGCTAGGGTGAGTAGTGCCTCGCTAGGGTGAGTAGGTGATGAAGATCGGCCTCACCGGAGGCATCGGCTCAGGCAAGTCGACCGTGGCGGCCATGTTCGCGAAGCTCGGTGCCGTCGTCATTGACGCTGACGCCATCTCGCGCGAGCTCGTCGAGCCCGGGCAGCCGGCACTTCACGAACTCGTCGAGGAGTTCGGCGACGGGATCATCGCCGCGGATGGGTCGCTTCGGCGCAGTGAGCTCGCGAGGATCGCCTTCCATGACTCGACTGCGACGCAGCGTCTCAACTCAATCATGCACCCCCTCATCAGGGCCGAGACCGAGCGCAGGCTCGCTGCTGCCGGCGATTGCGACGTCGTCCTCTACGACATGCCGCTCCTGTTCGAGACGGGCCAGGAGCAACTCGTCGACGTCGTCGTCGTCGTCGACGTTCCCGAGGCGATGCAAGTCCGGCGAGCGGTCGGACGGGGTCTGGACGAGGAGGACGTCAGGCGGCGCATGCAGGTGCAGGTGTCCCGTTCGATGCGCGTGACAGAGGCGGATTTCGTCATCGACAACTCCGGATCCCGGCGCGACACCGAGCGGCAGGTCCGTGGGATCTGGAACCAGCTTGACGCCGTAGTGTGATGACATGACCAGGCCGGTGACCGACCTTCAGCGTCGGGTCGCCCCCTTCGAGGTCAAGGCACCCTTCGAGCCGTCCGGAGACCAGCCGGCGGCCATCGCCGCCCTCGCAGAGCGCATCCGCTCCGGGGAGCGCGACACTGTCCTCCTTGGGGCCACAGGAACCGGCAAGAGCGCGACGACCGCCTGGCTCGTCGAGGCCGTGCAGCGTCCGACCCTTGTCATGGCCCCGAACAAGACCCTGGCTGCCCAGTTGACCTCGGAGTTCAAGGAGCTGCTCCCCAACAACGCCGTCGAGTACTTCGTCTCCTACTACGACTATTACCAGCCAGAGGCGTACATCCCGCAAAGCGACACCTTCATCGAGAAGGACTCGTCGATCAACGAGGAGGTCGAGCGGCTGCGGCACTCCGCGACGAACAGCCTGCTCACCAGGCGCGACGTCATCGTGGTGGCGAGCGTCTCGGCGATCTATGGACTCGGCACGCCCCAGGAGTACGTCGATCGCATGGTTCGCCTCCGGATCGGCGAGTCGATCGAGCGCGATGCGCTCCTTCGCCGGTTCGTCGACATCCAGTACACCCGAAACGACATCAGCTTCCAGCGCGGTACCTTCCGGGTGCGCGGCGACACCGTCGAGGTGTTCCCGGTGTACGAAGAGCACCCGATACGGATCGAGATGTTCGGTGACGAGATCGAGCGGTTGATGTCGCTGCATCCCGTGACGGGGGAGATCCTCACCGAGGATAAGGAGATCTACATCTTCCCCGCGACGCACTATGTCGCAGGCCCCGAGCGCATGGATCGCGCCGTCGCCGGGATCGAGGCGGAGCTCGAGCAGCGGCTGGCCGAATTCGAGACCCAGGGCAAGCTGCTCGAGGCGCAGCGGCTGCGGATGCGAACCACGTACGACATCGAGATGATGAGACAGATGGGATCCTGCGCTGGCATCGAGAACTACTCGCGGCATATCGACGGCCGCGAGCAGGGGAGTGCCCCGAACTGCCTCATCGACTACTTCCCAGAGGACTTCCTCCTCGTCATCGACGAATCGCACGTGACCGTGCCCCAGATCGGCGCGATGTACGAGGGAGACATGAGCCGCAAGCGGACGCTCGTCGACCACGGCTTTCGGCTCCCGAGCGCGATGGACAACCGGCCCCTGCGCTGGGACGAGTTCGTCGAGCGGGTGGGCCAGACGGTGTACCTGTCGGCGACTCCGGGACGATACGAGCTTGGCCGGGTAGGGGGCGAGTTCGTCGAGCAGGTGATTCGGCCCACCGGTCTCGTCGATCCCGAGATCATCGTGAAGCCCTCGAAGGGCCAGATCGACGATCTCATGGATGAGATCAAGCAGAGGGCCGCACGCAATGAGCGGGTGCTCGTCACGACCCTCACGAAGCGGATGGCCGAGGATCTCACGGACTACCTGCTCGAGAACGGGGTCCGGGTGCAGTACCTCCATTCGGAGGTCGACACCCTCAGGCGCGTCGAACTGCTTCGCGAGCTTCGGCTGGGCGTGTTCGACGTCCTCGTCGGTATCAACCTGCTCCGAGAGGGCCTTGACCTCCCGGAAGTGTCGCTCGTCGCGATCCTCGATGCGGACAAGGAGGGCTTCCTGCGTTCGGAGACCTCGCTCATCCAGACGATCGGCCGTGCTGCCCGCAACGTCTCTGGTCAGGTGCACATGTACGCGGACAAGATCACGCCCTCGATGGAGCGGGCGATTGACGAGACCACGAGGCGCCGTGCGAAGCAGGTTGCCTACAACGTGGCGCACGGCGTCGACCCGCAGCCGCTGCGCAAGAAGATCGCCGACATCACCGACCTACTCGCTCGTGAGGACGCCGACACCGCGGCACTGCTGCAGGAGACCGCGGCGGGCAGCGGAGCCAACCGGCGCAGGCCCAAGGCGCAGGACGAGCTCGTGAAGCTCATCGACGACCTCACCGCCCAGATGCACCATGCGGCCGGCGAACTGCAGTTCGAACTCGCCGCGCGCCTGCGTGATGAGGTCGGCGACTTGAAGCGGGAACTACGGGGAATGAGAGAGGGGCAGAGCTCTTGAACGTTCCCGCATGGCTGTGGGCGGTGACGCTCGTAGGAATCGTCGGGGTCATCGCACTCGACCTGGTGATCGTCGACCGGCGCCCGCATCCCTTCGGCCCTAGGGAGGCGACCCGTTGGGTCATCTTCTATGTTGGCCTGGCAGCAGTGTTCGCCGTGTTCATCGGCTGGTACTTCGGCATCGCCTACTCCGGTGAGTTCGTCGCCGGCTATCTGACCGAGTACTCGCTGAGCGTTGACAACCTCTTCGTCTTCCTCGTCATCATGACGTCATTCGCGGTCCCCGCTGCCTACCAGCATCGCGTCCTGCTCGTCGGCATCATCATCGCTCTCATCCTGCGCGGCATCCTCATCGTCGTCGGTGCGGAACTCATCGCGCGGTTCTCCGGCATCTTCTACATATTCGGGGCCTTCCTGCTGTTCACCGCGTGGAAGGTATGGCTCGCCAAGGAGGATGCTGAGCCTGACCCGGGCGGCAATGGCCTCGTCCGCTTCGTCGCCCGACGATTCCCGACCTCCACCGAGTTCAACGGGACGAAGCTGACGGCGGTCGTCGCCGGCCAGCGAATGCTGACGCCGATGGCGCTCGTCATGCTCGCGATCGGGACCACCGACCTGCTCTTCGCCCTCGACAGCATTCCAGCGGTGTTCGGGATCACGAGCGAGGCCTACATCGTCTTCACCGCGAATGCCTTCGCACTCATGGGCCTTCGCCAGCTCTTCTTCCTGCTCAAGGGCCTGCTCGGCAGCCTGCAGCACCTGAGCAAGGGCCTGGCGATCATCCTCGGGTTCATCGGGGTGAAACTCATTCTGCAGGCGATCCACGAGACGACCGCGCTGCCGGTGCCCGTCATCCCGGTGTGGGCATCCCTCGCCGTGATCGTCACCGTTCTCGCCGTCACGATCATCTGGAGCTACGTATCAGCACGATCAACGAAGGAGACCTGAAATGTCACTGACCCTGTGGGCCATAACGGTCGTAGGGATCCTCCTGCTCATCGCCTTGGACTTCGTGATGGTGAGCCGGAAACCGCATGAGGTGAAGTTCCGCGAGGCGGCGCTCTGGTCCGTGTTCTATGTCGGCGTCGCCATCGCATTCGGCGTTGCGCTCATCGTGTGGCAGGGAAGTGCCGTCGGCACGGAGTACTTCGCTGCCTACCTGGTCGAGAAGTCGCTGAGCGTCGACAACCTCTTCGTCTTCATCATCATCCTCGCGCAGTTCGCGGTGCCGACCGCACTCCACCAGCGGGTGCTGCTCTTCGGCGTCGTGCTCGCGCTCATCTTCCGCGCGATCTTCATCGCGATCGGGGCAGCGGCGATCTCGGCATTCGCGTTCACCTTCGTCATCTTCGGTGCGATCCTCATCTGGACGGGCATCCAGCTCGCCCGGCATCGCAATGAGGACCCGGACCCGATGGACAACTTCATCATCCGCCGCGTCAGGTCCCGTGTCCCGTTCACCGACGAGTACGACGGAACCCGAATGTTCACCAAGGTGGATGCGCGTCGGGTGGCGACCCCGCTCCTGCTCGTGATGATCTCGATCGGCGCGACCGACCTGCTCTTCGCCCTCGACTCCATCCCGGCGACGTTCGGCGTCACCCAGGATCCATATCTGGTGTTCACAGCGAATGCATTCGCGCTCCTCGGCCTCCGAGCCCTGTACTTCCTCCTCAAGGGGCTGCTCGACAAGCTCGTCTACCTCTCGACCGGCCTCGCGTTCATCCTCGTCTTCATCGGCGTCAAGCTCGTCCTCACCTTCTTCCACGAGCAGTTCGCCGGCGTCCCGAAGATCTCGACGGAGGTCTCGCTCGGCGTCATCGGGTTCGTGCTGGTCGTCGTCGTCATCGCGTCGTGGCTCAAGGTGCGCAAGGATCCGGCCGCGGTCGCTCATGCCGGGCGCCTGACCAGCGGGCCGGACGCGTCCGCAGAGGGCTGATCCCATGACCGACATGGCGACGGCCCTTCGTCACCTGCGGTGGGCTGACGAGCGACTCTTCGCGCAACTGGCGGAGCTGCCTGATGCGGCACTCGATGCCACGTACGGGCCGGCGAACTGGACGGTCGCGCACCTGGCCGAGCACATCGTCGGCGGGGCGGAGTGGTACCGGTACTGCCTCACCGGGGTGCGATGGAGCGACCTAGTCCTCCCGAGGACCCCGGCCGACCTCGATGCACTGCGCAGGCACCTGGGTGCGATCAACGATGTGCTGCTCGCAGAAGGGTCAAAGCCCGACGAGGATATCCGGTTCGAGGATGAGGACGGCCCTCGATCTGCACTGCGGTCGATGCTCCTCGCGCAGGCTTGCTACCACTCCACCGAGCACCGCACCCAGATCGCGTGCGCGCTCGAGGTGAACGGCATCCCGGGGATTACGCTCGACGACTACGACCTCTGGGCATTCACCGAAGTGAGCCGCGACGCGCCCGCTTGAGCCGGATCACCAGCCGCGTTCGCGCCAATCGCCCAGATGGGGTCGCTCGGCTCCCAGGGTCGTGTCGTTCCCGTGACCCGGGTAGACCCAGGTCTCATCCGGCAGGCGGTCGAACAGCTTCGCCGTGACGTCCGCGAGGAGCGAGGTGAACCGATCTGCGTCACCCTTCGTGTTCCCGAGCCCTCCGGGAAACAGGCAGTCGCCGGTGAACAGGTGCGGTGGGCCCTCGGGATCCTCGTACAGTAGGGCGATGGATCCGGGCGTGTGCCCGACGAGCTCGATAGCCGTGAGCTCGATCCGTCCGAATCGGATGATGTCGCCGTCCGCGACGGCGACGTCGGTGGGGATCGGGATCTCGGGGGCATCATGGACACCGGCTGCGGTGCGAGCGGCGGTGGCCTCGACGATCTCGGCGAGGGCCTGCCAGTGATCGGCATGCGCATGGGTGGTCACGACGAGCGCTGTTGCCTGCTCCCCGCAGAGCACGAGCAGTCGCTCGGGTTCCGCGGCGGCGTCGATGAGGACCGAGGCACCGGTTTGCCGGCATCTGAGGAGATAGGCATTGTTGTCGTACGGCCCGACGGCAAGCTTGCTGATGACGAGCATGGGGAGCTCGCGAACGTCGGCAGGTCCCGAGACTTTCACCGTACCGGTATACATTGCACTGTCCTCTCATAGCGGTGAAACATCAGGAAGGGAGTCTCGTGGGAGACCGGCTCGTCGTACGAGGTGCCCGCGAGCACAACCTTAAGGATGTCTCCCTCGATCTGCCGCGCGATGCGCTCATCGTGTTCACCGGGCTCTCAGGCTCGGGCAAGTCGAGCCTCGCATTCGACACCATCTTCGCCGAGGGCCAGCGTCGCTACGTCGAGAGCCTGTCGGCCTACGCGCGCCAGTTCCTCGGGCAGATGGACAAGCCGGATGTCGACTTCATCGAGGGCCTCTCGCCCGCGGTGTCCATCGACCAGAAGTCGACCTCGCGCAATCCGCGGTCGACGGTCGGCACCATCACGGAGGTCTACGACTACCTCAGGCTCCTCTACGCGCGCATCGGCGTGCCTCACTGCCCCGAGTGCGGTGCCGTCATCGCGCGCCAGACCCCGCAGCAGATCGTCGACCAGGTCCTCGAACTGCCTGCAGACGCCAGATTCCAGGTCCTCGCGCCGGTCGTGCGAGAGCGGAAGGGCGAGTACGGCGAGCTGTTCCGGCAGTTGCAGACCCAGGGCTACTCGCGGGTCCGCGTCGACGGCACGGTCGTCGGCCTCGACGATGTCCCGACGCTCAAGAAGCAGGAGAAGCACACGATCGAGGTGGTCGTCGACCGTCTCGCCGTGAAGCCGGACTCGCGCCGACGCCTCACCGACTCCGTCGAGACGGCACTGAAGCTCAGCAGCGGGCTCGTTGTCCTCGATTTCGTCGACCTTGACGAGCGCGACCCGAACCGGGAGCGAGTCTTCAGCGAGCACCTCGCGTGCATCAAGGACGGGCTCTCCTTCGAGGAACTCGAGCCCCGCTCGTTCTCGTTTAACTCCCCGTTCGGCGCCTGCCCGGTGTGCACCGGCCTCGGCACCCGACGCGAGGTCGACGAGGAACTCGTCACCCCGAATCCCGAGCTCACCTTGAACGAGGGCGTCATCGCCCCATGGGCGGGCGGCAACGTATCGGACTACTTCGGCAGGCTGCTCGAGGCCCTGTGCGAGGACCTCGAGATCGACATGGACACCCCGTGGTCGGAGCTCCCGGCAAAGGCTCGCAAGGCGATCCTCTTCGGCTTCCCCACCGAGGTCCTCGTCCGGTACAAGAACCGCTACGGGCGAACCCGGTCCTATACGACGACCTATGAGGGCGTCATCCCATACATCGAGCGGCGGCACTCGGAGTCGGAGAGCGACGCCGTCCGCGAGAAGTTCGAGGGCTTCATGCGAGAGGTGCCATGCCACGGATGCGCTGGCACCAGGCTCAAGCCGCTCACCCTCGCAGTCACCATCTCGGGTCACTCGATCGCCGAGATCTCAGCCCTGCCCATCGGCGAGCTCGCGGCCATGCTCAGCGGGCTCACGCTGTCGACCCGCGATGCGGCCATCGCCAGCAGGGTCCTCAAGGAGGTGAACGAGCGACTGCAGTTCCTCGTCGACGTCGGCCTGCACTACCTGTCACTCGACCGCCCGTCCGCCACCTTGGCGGGCGGAGAGGCGCAGCGCATCCGGCTCGCCACGCAGATCGGCTCGGGGCTCGTCGGCGTGCTCTACGTCCTCGACGAGCCGAGCATCGGGCTGCACCAGCGCGACAATCGCCGGCTCATCGAGACCCTCATCCGCCTTCGCGACCTCGGCAACACCCTCATCGTCGTCGAGCACGACGAGGACACCATCAGGGTCGCCGACTGGGTTGTCGACATCGGCCCCGGCGCAGGTGAGCACGGCGGCCACATCGTCGTGAGCGGCCCGGTCGACGACCTGCTCAATCATCCCGACTCGATCACCGGCCAGTACCTCACCGGCAGGCGGTCCATCGAGATCCCGGCGATCCGGCGTCCGCGGCAGGATCGCGAGATCACGGTGCACAATGCCCGCGAGCACAACCTGCGGGACGTGACCGTCTCCTTCCCGCTTGGATGCCTCGTCGCGGTGACCGGCGTGAGCGGTTCAGGGAAGTCGACCCTCGTCAATGACGTGCTGTACAACGTCCTCGCGCGCGATCTCAACGGCGCCCGCATCGTCCCGGGCCGGCACAAGCGGGTCGATGGCCTCGAGCACGTCGACAAGGTCGTCCATGTCGACCAGAGCCCGATCGGTCGCACCCCGCGAAGCAACCCGGCGACCTACACCGGCGTCTTCGACCACATTCGCAAGCTCTTCGCCGAGACCCCGGAGGCGAAGGTGCGCGGCTACCTCCAGGGGAGGTTCTCGTTCAACGTCAAGGGCGGCCGGTGCGAGTCCTGCTCGGGCGATGGCACGCTGAAGATCGAGATGAACTTCCTGCCCGACGTGTACGTGCCCTGCGAGGTATGCGTCGGCAAGCGCTACAACCGCGAGACCCTCGAGGTGCGGTTCAAGGGCAAGACCATCGCCGAGGTGCTCGACATGCCGATCGAGGAGGCGCTCGAGTTCTTCGCGGCGGTCCCACCGATCGCCCGCCACCTCGCGACGCTCGTCGACGTGGGCCTGGGCTACGTGCGGATGGGCCAGTCGGCGCCGACGTTGTCCGGCGGCGAGGCGCAGCGGGTGAAGCTCGCTGCGGAGCTGCAGAAGCGCTCGACGGGTCGCACCATCTACGTCCTCGACGAGCCCACGACCGGCCTGCACTTCGAGGACATTCGCAAGCTCCTCGGCGTGCTCCACTCCCTCGTCGACAAGGGCAACACCGTCCTGGTCATCGAGCACAATCTCGACGTCATCAAGACCGCTGACTGGGTCATCGACATGGGGCCCGAGGGCGGGTCCGGGGGCGGCCTCGTCGTCGGGGCTGGGACCCCCGAGCAGATTGCCGGGACTCCCGGCAGTTACACCGGCGAATTCCTCGCGGGCATGCTCAGTGCGGAGGCGCCCGCTAGCGCACCCGCCAAGGCACCCGCCAAGGCTTCCGCCAAGGCTCCGGCCAAGGCTCCGGCCAAGGCTCCGGCCAAGGCCGCTCGCGCATCCCGAAACGTCGTGAAATAGCCTGAAGCATCGAAGGGAGTCAGTCATGGTGGAACGTCGTACGGTCCTTCAGGTCAGCGGTGCCATCGCTGTCGGCGGCATGCTTGCCGCCTGCGGCGGGGGATCGGACACCGGGTCCGCGGAGGCCTCGGCCGTAACCGGCCCAGCGCCTGACGGGCAGGGCGTCATCATCGCATC
This sequence comes from Actinomycetota bacterium, assembly GCA_009699015.1. Taxonomy (GTDB): domain Bacteria; phylum Actinomycetota; class Actinomycetes; order S36-B12; family S36-B12; genus WLND01. Next base: position 9,016 of record WLOY01000057.1, read on the forward strand.
GCTCGGCGATGTTCCGGTCGGGGGCGGTGTCGTGAATGACGAGGTCGCCGTTGTCGTGACGCAGCCGTCGGAGGGCGCGATCAAGGCGTTCACGGCGGTCTGCCCGCATCAGGGCTGCCTCGTCTCCGAGGTCGTCGACAACGAGATCATCTGCCCCTGCCACGACTCGCGGTTCTCAGCCCTCGACGGCGCGGTGCTGCAGGGCCCCGCCACCGAGGGCCTCGCAGCGGCGGACGTGGTGGTGCAAGGTGACAGCGTCATCCTTCCCTGACACGTGACCGGCGCCGCGTCAAAGCCGAGGGCCCCCCTGCGTCCGGCGACAGGCAGCATCCCCACGAATCCGGGTGTCTACCGGTTTCGCGATGAGCGCGGACAGGTCATCTACGTTGGCAAGGCGCGAAACCTGCGATCTCGGCTGACGAGCTACTTCCAGGACCCGTCCGGCATGCATCCGCGCACGGCCTCGATGGTCGGCACCGCCGTCGATGTCGACTGGGTGGTCGTCGGCAATGAGGTCGAGGCGCTCACCCTCGAGTACGCCTGGATCAAGGAGTACGACCCGCGGTTCAATGTCAGGTTCCGTGATGACAAGACCTACCCCTACCTCGCGGTGACGGTGGGCGACGAGATACCTCGCGTCTCGGTCGTCCGCGAGGCGAAGCGCAAGGGCACCCGGTACTTCGGGCCTTACGCACACGCCTGGGCCATCCGCGGCACGGTCGACGAACTGCTCAAGGTGTTCCCGATCCGGTCCTGCCGCGATGGGGTGTTCCGCCGGGCTCAGGGGATCGGGCGACCGTGCCTCCTCGGCTACATCGACAAGTGCAGTGCCCCCTGTGTCGGACGCGTCACGCCTCAGGAGCACCGGACCCTCGTCGACGACTTCTGCACGTTCATGGCCGGCCAGTCCGATCGCTTCATCCGCGATCTCGAGCGCAGGATGCAGGCCGCCTCGGCCTCCCAGGCCTATGAGGAGGCAGGAAGGCTGCGCGACCGGGTCGGCGTGCTTCGGCGGGCCCTTGAACGCAATGCCGTTGTCTTCACCGACAGCACTGACGCCGACGTCGTGGCAATGGTCGAGGATCCGCTCGAGGCGGCCGCCCAGGTTTTCTACGTGCGGGGCGGACGCATCCGCGGCGAACGCGGGTTCATCCTGGAGAAGTCCGAGGACCTGCCGAGCTCGGGTTACCTCGAGCGGATCCTTCAGCGGATCTACGACGACCGCGTCGACCTCGACGTGCCTCGTGAGGTGCTCGTGTCCTGCGATCCGGAATCCGGGCCGGCCTGGTCCGCCTGGCTGTCGGGGGTTCGCGGATCGAAGGTCGACGTGAGGGTGCCGCAGCGAGGTGACAAGCGCAGCCTCATGGACACCGCGATCCTCAACGCGACGCAGTCCCTCGCCCAGCACAAGCTCAAGCGATCGACGGACCTCACGACGCGGAGCAAGGCCCTGCAGGAGCTCCAGGAGGCGCTGGATCTTCCCGATGCGCCGCTGCGCATCGAGTGCATCGACATCTCGACGCTGCAGGGCCAGGACACCGTGGCCTCCCTCGTCGTCTTCGAGGACGGCCTGCCCAAGAAGCGTGACTATCGCTCATTCATCATCCGGACGGTCACTGCCGACGACACCGGGGCCGTGGCGGAGGTCGTTCAGCGCCGCTTTGCCAGGCGTGAGGCCGATGAGGGAGCCGATGGCGGCGGGGAAGGCGAGGCTGCCGATGGTGCAGTGACGACCGGCCGCAGGGAGCGACCTGCCTTCGCGTACGCCCCCGGCCTGCTCGTCATCGATGGCGGCCAGCCGCAGGTTCGTGCGGCACAGGATGCACTCATGGCGGCGGGAGCGACCGACGTCCCGGTGATCGGCCTGGCGAAGCGGCTCGAGGAGGTGTGGCTCCCGGACGGCTCCGATCCGGTCATCCTGCCTCGTTCGAGCGAGGGGCTCTACCTCCTTCAGCGGATTCGCGACGAGGCGCACCGGAGCGCCATCGGCCTGCATCGCAAGCGCCGCGGCAAGCGGGCGACGACGAGTGCCCTCGACGGGATACCCGGCCTAGGGCCCAAGCGGGCCCAGGCACTCGTGCGGCACTTCGGCAGCGCGAGGAAGGTCGCGATGGCAACGGTCGACGAACTCGTGGCGGTGGCGGGCATCGGGCCCGCGCTGGGTGCGACAATTCACTCGTCCCTCAACCCACGGGAAGGATCCGCGTGAGCTTGAACGCCTCGTCCGGGGTCGACCTAGAGGTCGCGCTCGTCACCGGCATGTCCGGGGCGGGCCGTTCGACCGCTGCACGGGCCCTCGAGGACCTCGGCTGGTTCGTCATCGACAACCTGCCGCCATCGCTGCTCCAGCAGGCAGTTCAACTGGCCCGTGCCTCCGATGACATCACGAAGATGGCTGTCGTCGTCGACGTGCGAGGCAAGACGTTCTTCACCCACCTCAGCCAGGCGCTCGCCACGCTGCCAGCGGTCGGCATCGGCGTGCGAACCCTTTTCCTCGAGTCGTCCGACGAGGTCCTCGTGCGCCGATTCGAGAGCTCCAGGCGGCCGCACCCGCTCCAGGGATCCAAGCGCATCGTCGACGGGCTGCAGGCGGAGCGCGCCATTCTCGGCGACCTGCGGGCCAATGCCGATGTCGTCATCGACACCTCGACCCTCAATGTTCACGACCTGCGCCGCAAGGTCGAGGCCGCATTCGCGGCTGACGACCCAAGGGTGCTCCATGGGACCGTCATGTCCTTCGGGTTCAAGTACGGGATCCCGGTCGATGCCGACATGGTCGCCGACGTGCGATTTCTCCCGAACCCCCACTGGGACCCGGAGTTGCGCCCGCTCACCGGCCAGGACCCGGTGGTCTCGTCGACCGTGCTCGCGACGGATGCTGCCCAGCGATTCCTCGATCTCTTCGGTGCGCAGATCGACCTCGTGTCGCCCGGCTATCTCGATGAGGGCAAGCGCTACGTCACGATCGCGGTCGGCTGCACCGGAGGCAAGCACCGCAGTGTCGCCATGGCGGAGGAGCTCGGCGCACGACTACGGCTCGGGGGCATGGAGGCCCTCGTGATACACCGGGACCTGGGCCGGGAGTGATTCGGGGTTCGGGCCTGCGCCTCGACGGGCAGGGGAGCGGGCCACGGGTGGTCGCGCTGGGCGGGGGCCACGGGCTGGCGGCGACGCTCAAGGCATTGCGCCGGGTCACCGATCAGATCACGGCCATCGTCGGGGTTGCCGATGACGGCGGTTCCAGCGGACGGCTGCGCGCAGAATTCGGCGGCCTCCCTCCAGGCGACCTGCGCATGGCGCTGGCCGCCCTGTGCGGCGACGATACGTGGGGTCGCACCTGGCGGCAGGTGATCCAGCACCGGTTCGGCGGCGATGGCGATCTGGCCGGGCACTCCCTGGGAAACCTCCTCATCACGGCGCTGTGGGAGGAAACCCACGATGCGGTGATCGGACTCGACTGGGTGGCCGCGCTGCTCGAGGCGCAGGGGCGGGTCCTGCCGTGCAGCGTGACTCCGGTGGCGATAGTCGCCGATGTCCGGGGGCACGACCCGGCGAAGCCCGAGCTCGTCTCGGTGGTGCTGGGCCAGGTTGCGGTCGCGACGACCACGGGCGATGTCATGAGCATCCGGCTCGAGCCCGCCGAACCGGAGCCCTGCCCCGATGCGCTCGCGGCACTCGGTGCCGCCGACGCGATCATTCTCGGCCCCGGATCGTGGTTCACCTCGGTCATGCCGCACTTGCTCATCCCGGCGCAGCTCGCCGCGATCCGCGACAGCACCGCGGTCAAGTTGCTCGTGCTCAACCTCGATCCGCTCAACGATGCCGAGACGTCGGGGGCCTCCCTCGACGATCACCTCGGCTTCATGCAACGGCTCGTCCCTGACCTTCGGCTCGACGTGGTCATCGCAGACCCTGCGAACGTGGAGGATGAGCAAGCCCTTCGCCAGCGATGCGATGACATCGGCGCTCGGCTGGAACTTGCCTCGGTCGGATACCCAGAGAGTGCCCGCCGCGGGGAACATGACCCGGGCAGACTCGCCGTGTCATTCGGTTCCGTGCTCGGCAGGTGGCAGGATGAGCCCCTATGGCGATGACATCGGCGGTTAAGGACGAGCTCAGCCGGGTGGAGATCACCAAGGCGTGCTGTCGCAAGGCCGAGGTTTCGAGCATCCTGCGGTTCGCCGGGGGCCTGCACCTTGTCGCGGGCCACATCGTCATCGAGGCCGAGCTCGACACCGGCGCCGCTGCACGTCGGCTGAAGAAGGACCTCTTCGAGATCTACGGGCACGTCTGCGATATCGCGATGGTCCAACAGGCGGGGCTCCGGAAGGGGACGAGGTACCTCGTTCGCGTCGTCGAGGGCGGCGATGCACTCGCCCGCCAGACCGGCATCGTCGACTCGAGTGGTCGGCCGGTCCGAGGCCTGCCGCCTGCCGTCGTCTCGGGAGCAGCGTGCGATTGCGAGTCGGCGTGGCGCGGAGCATTCCTCGCGCACGGGTCGCTCACCGAGCCTGGCCGATCCTCGTCCCTCGAGATCACCTGCCCTGGTCCGGAGGCCGCGCTGGCGCTCGTGGGCGCGGCCCGGCGCCTGGGGATCCCGGCGAAGTCGCGCGAGGTGCGCGGGGTCGATCGAGTGGTCATCCGCGACGGCGACGCGATCGGCGCGATGCTCACCCGGCTCGGAGCCCACGAATCGGTGATGGCGTGGGAGGAGCGGCGGATGCGCCGCGAGGTGCGGGCAACCGCGAATCGACTTGCGAACTTCGACGATGCGAATCTGCGGCGATCAGCCCGAGCTGCGGTCGCAGCCGGCGCTCGGGTTGCCCGGGCGATGGAGATCCTCGCCGATGACATTCCCGACCACCTTCTCGTCGCAGGGCGCCTGCGTCTCGAGCATCAACAGGCAAGCCTCGAGGAGCTCGGCGCCCTAGCCGACCCGCCCATGACGAAGGACGCCATCGCGGGCAGGATCCGCCGCTTGCTCGCGCTGGCCGATAAGCGGGCGAGCGATCTCGGGATTCCCGACACCGAATCGGTCCTCGAACCAGACATGATCGGCTCCTGACGCGAACGGCCGCTGCTTGCTTGGTCGCGCAGCAGGCCTTCGATAGAGTTCGCGATATAACGTTTGCATATCGGCGCTCACGAGGAGATTCAGATGGCTGTCAAGGTCGGCATCAATGGTTTTGGCCGTATCGGCCGCAACTTCTACCGCGCGATCCTCGCGAGCGGGGCCGACATCGAAGTGGTTGGTGTCAATGACCTCACCGATACCAAGACCCTCGCGCACCTCCTGAAGTACGACAGCATCCTCGGCCGACTGCCCGTCACCGTCACGGCCGCCGAGGGAGCGATCATCGTCGACGGCAAGTCCCTGCCGGTGTTCGCTGAGCGCGATCCGGCAGCCCTGCCCTGGGGCGCGATCGGCGCTGACATAGTGATCGAGTCGACGGGCTTCTTCACCGACGCGGCCTCCGCCGGGAAGCACCTCACCGCTGGTGCCCGCAAGGTCATCATCTCCGCGCCAGCAAAGGGCGAGGACATCACGATCGTCATGGGCGTCAACGACGACACGTACGACTCGGCGATCCACAACATCATCTCGAATGCGTCGTGCACGACGAACTGCCTCGCCCCGATGGCGAAGGTCATCGACGAGGCCTTCGGCATCGAGCGCGGCATGATGACGACCATCCATGCCTACACGAACGACCAGAGCATCCTGGACTACCCACACAGTGATCTTCGCCGTGCCCGTGCGGCCGCGATCAACATGATCCCGACCACAACCGGCGCCGCGAAGGCCGTCAGCCTCGTGCTGCCCCACCTGGCAGGCCGCCTCGACGGCTATGCAATGCGCGTCCCCGTCCCGACGGGCTCGGCCACCGATCTCACGGTCGAGTTGAAGAAGCCCGCGACCAGGGACGAGGTGAACGCGGCCGTGAAGGCAGCGGCTGAGGGACCACTCAAGGGCATCCTCGTCTACACGGAGGACCCGATCGTGTCGAGCGACATCGTCACCGACCCGGCCTCATGCATCTTCGATGCACTGCTCACGAACGTGAACGGCAACATGCTCAAGGTGGTCGGCTGGTACGACAACGAGTGGGGTTACAGCAACCGCCTCGTCGATCTCGTGGGCCTCGTCGGCTCGAAGCTCTAGGCCACCGCCGTGAAGTCACTCGACGACCTTGAGGTTGCCGGGCGGACCGTCCTCGTGCGCTCCGACTTCAATGTCCCGCTTGCCGAGGGTGCGCACGGCACTCGCGTCATCACCGACGATGGTCGGATCCGTGCGAGCCTGCCGACCCTGACCCACCTGATGCAGGCTGGGGCAAAGGTCGTTGTCGTCGCCCACCTAGGGCGGCCGAAGGGCCATCCGTCCGCTGAGCTGAGCCTCGGTCCGGTCGCTGCGCGGCTCAGCGAGCTCCTCGGTGCCCCGGTAGGCCTAGGCGCTGACATCACCGGGCCGCAGGCTCGGGCGATGGTGGCCGCCATGGAGCCCGGGGACGTCGTGCTGCTCGAGAACATCAGGTTCGACGCCCGGGAGACGAGCAAGGATCCGCGAGAGCGGGCTGCGCTCGCGGCCGAGCTGGCGAGCCTCGCTGACGTGTACGTCTGCGATGGGTTCGGCGTCGTGCACCGCGAGCAGGCCTCCGTCACCGACATCGCCCGGCTCCTTCCGAGTGCAGCCGGCCGTCTCGTCCACAAGGAAGCCTCCGTGTTCGCGGATCTGCTCGCGGAGCCGGCGCGGCCCTACGTCGTCATCCTCGGGGGCTCGAAGGTCAGCGACAAGCTCGGTGTCATCGGCAATCTCATCGACCGGGTCGACCGGCTGCTCATCGGTGGCGGCATGGCATTCACCTTCCTCGCGGCTGCCGGCCATCCGGTGGGGGATTCCCTCCTTGAGGCCGATCAGATCGACACGGTGAAGGGCCTCATCGAGCAGGCAAGGGCCAGCGGGGTCGCGCTCCTCATCCCCGTTGATGTCGTGATCGCCGATGCATTCTCGGCTGATGCCGCCATTCAGGTCGTCCCGGCTGACGCCATCCCTGACGGATGGCGAGGCCTGGACATCGGCCCGAAGACCGCCGTGCTGTTCGCTGAGCAGATCGCCGATGCCGCCACCGTCGTCTGGAACGGCCCGATGGGGGTCTTCGAGATGGCGCCGTTCGCGGCAGGCACGAGGGCGGTCGCCGAGGCGCTCGCCGCATCGAATGCCATGACCGTGGTCGGTGGAGGCGACTCCGCCGCCGCGATCCGGCTGCTCGGGCTCGATGAGGCCGACTTCGGCCACATCAGCACCGGTGGTGGCGCCAGCCTTGAATTCCTTGAAGGGAAGACCCTTCCGGGCATCGCCATTCTTGAGGAGCACTGAATCATGGCAAGCACCGCTCGCACGTCATCCGAGCGCAAACCGCTCATGGCCGGCAACTGGAAGATGAACCTCAACCACTTCGAGGCGATCGCCCTCGTCCAGAAACTGGCCTTCGCGCTCAACGAGACCGATTTCGCGGCGGTCGAGGTCGCGGTCCTGCCGCCGTTCACTGACATCCGTTCGGTGCAGACCCTCATCGAGGGCGACAAGTACGAATTGCTCTATGGCGCGCAGGACGTCTCACGGCATGCGTCAGGGGCCTACACCGGCGAGATAGCCGCGAGCATGCTCGCCAAGCTCGGATGCACGTTCGTGGCCGTGGGCCACAGTGAGCGTCGTCAGTACCATGCCGAGACCGATGCCGTCGTGAACGCGAAGGCGCGGGCGGCGATCGGCGCCGGAATCGTTCCGATCGTGTGCGTCGGCGAGGGACTCGACATCCGCAAGGCCGGGACCCATGTTGCGCATGTGCTCGAGCAGCTGGACGGCTCGCTCGATGGCCTCACCGCTGAGCAGGTCGCGGACCTCGTCGTGGCGTACGAGCCGGTCTGGGCAATCGGGACCGGCGAGGTCGCGACCCCAGAGGATGCCCAGGAGGTCTGTGCCGCGATCAGGGCGCGCGTAAGCGACGTCTGGGGTGCCGGGGCGGCGCAGCAGGTTCGGGTCCTCTACGGCGGCTCGGTGAAGGCCTCCAACGTGGCCGGGATCATGTCGAAGGCGGATGTCGACGGCGCGCTCGTCGGGGGAGCGAGCCTAGATCCGGATGAGTTCGTCGGGATCGTGCGTTTCCGAATGCACCCGGCGGACCTTGCCGGCTGACCAGACCCGTATCCTTACCCAATGGTCCAGATCCTCACCATCGTCCTCGCCGTGATCCTCGTGATCACGAGCACCCTGCTCGTCGTCCTCATCCTGCTGCATCGTGGCAAGGGCGGGGGCCTGTCGGATCTTTTCGGTGGCGGCGTTTCCTCCTCGGTTGGGGGTTCATCGGTCGCCGAGCGAAACCTCGATCGCCTCACCGTTGGCCTCGGCCTCGTGTGGGCGGCCAGCATCGTGGCCGTCGGCCTGCTCGTCCGCACCGCAACCTGATCTAGCCCGGTACCCGCGCACCACCGATCGTTTCGAAGGGATCCATCCATGGCCGGAGGCAGTGCCATTCGTGGCAGCCGTGTTGGTGCTGGGCCGATGGGGGAGGCGGAGCGCGGCGATGCCGCCCCGCGCATCTGGATCTCCTACTGGTGCTCGAGGGGACATGAGTCCAAGCCCAGCTTCGCGGCCGATGCCGTCGTCCCGGAGGAGTGGGATTGCCCGCGCTGCGGACTGCCGTCCGGACCCGACCAGGCGAATCCGCCGTCGCCGCAGAAGGTGGAGCCGTACAAGACTCACCTCGCCTACGTGAAGGAACGCCGGTCCGACGAGGACGGCGCGGCAATTCTCGCCGAGGCGCTGGAGAAGATCCGCTTCTGAACCGTCGGCCCCCGGCTGGCTACCAGAAGTGCAGGCGCGAGAGTGGCACCTGCCGAACGGGGTCGAGGGTGAGCACCTCGCCGTTCCACGTGACGACATCCCCCTGAGGGGATACCCGCATCTCGCCGGCGTCACCATGCCTGACGAGGTGGCTTGCCCGGACCGCGCGACACCCTGATGTCGCGATGGCACGTCGTGCCATCGGGGCGGGCCCCTGAGCCAGCGCCTGCTCGTTCGATATCAGGAACGACAGGTCGCTCGGCGCGGCTCCAAGCGCCCCGAACTGCTCGGCCAAGACGAGTGGCTGTGCGGAGTCGATGCTCGCATTCGGGTCTCCGGTGACCCCCCACGCAGGGAAGCCGCCCTTGAGCACGAGCCACGGCTTCGCGGCGAACATCTCGGGCCGCCACAGGACGATGTCGGCGAGGAGTCCGGGGGCAAGCCGGCCGACCTCGTGGACAATGCCATGGACCATGGCTGGATTGACGGTGATCTTCGCGAGGTAGCGCAGGATGCGGTCATTGTCATCGCCGGATTCCGAGCGCTCGGCTCGCTGTGGGTCCGCTGCCGCGACGACGCCTGCGAGGGCGAAGGTGCGCCACCAGGTCTCGCCGGCCCGCCCCATGCCCTGTGCGTCCGACGAGGTCATGTGGATGACCCCGAGGTCGTGCAGGCGGCTCTCGGCGGCCATGGTCGCCGCGCGGACCCGGGCGCGCGCGATCCGCACGTCACTTGCCCGGTCGGCGTCCATGCCATGGCAGAACATGATCATGTCGAGATGCTCCTCGACGGCGTTGACGCCGTAGGGGAGCGTCGGGTTCGTCGATGACGTGAGGATGTTGTCGTGCCCGGCAAGGCGCAGGACGTCGGGCGCATGGCCGCCTCCGCAGCCTTCGACGTGGAAGGCGTGGATCGCCCGGCCGCCGACGACGGCGATCGTGTCGTCGACCGAGAGGGTCTCGTTCAGGCCGTCGGTGTGGAGCGCGACCTGGACATCGGCCTCATCGGCCATGCGCAGGGCCGTGTCAATCGTGCGGAGGGTCGCACCGGTGTCCTCGTGGACCTTCAGGCCGCAGGCATGGGCGAAGAGCGACTCGCGGATCGAATCGGGATTGGAGGACGAACCGCGGCCGAGGAGCCCGATGTTCACCGGGAAGGCGTCCATTGCCCGAAGTGCGCGGTCAATGACCCAGCGCGAGCCGAGCCCGACGCCCCACATCGGGCCGGCCTCCTGGCCGATCACCGTTGTCACCCCGGATGAGATCTCAGCGTCGAATACGCGCGGGCTCAGGCTGTGCACATGGGTGTCGATGCCGCCCGGGGTCGCGATGAGTCCGTCGCCGTCGATGACGACGGTGCTCGTCCCGACGACGAGATCAACGCCATCGCTCGTATCGGGGTTGCCAGCGCGACCGATCCCGCAGATGCGGCCCTGTCGAATACCGATGCTCGCGACGCGCACGCCGTCGACCGGATCAAGGACGATGACGTTCGTGATGACGAGGTCGCATGAGTCGGCTGTGGTGGCCCCTCGAAGCCCGATGCCGTCGCGGCCCGACTTCGCGAAGCCGACCCTGAACTCGTCATGCTCGTCGGCGACCCGGGCGCTGATCCGCAGCCTCAGGCCGGTATCTCCGAGGTCGACGAAGTCTCCGTCGATCGGCCCATAGGGTCGAGCGTGAGCGGTCACTGGATTGCCTCTCGGTGCCGGATGAGCGCCGCCACGGCGTCATCGGGCGGGGGCACGTCTGAAGGTGATCCCGTCGCCTTGATGGCCTCAGTGTCGAGGTATCCGCAGGCTATTAATGTCTCGAGTGCTCGCGCACGCACCACGGGATCGTCGAGGGAGCCGTCGACGACCCCGGTATTGCCGATGACGACGCGCGAGCCGCCGATCGGCCGGATCGGAAGGTCGACGGCCTCGCCGGGAGAAATCCAGACGGTGTCGCCGCTCGGGATTGCCAGGCGGTGGCCGTAGGCCAAGCCCCGGTCGAGCCGAAGCCGCGGGTTGACCTCGGCCAGGTGGATGTGCGAGGTGAGCCCGATGGGGGTCAGTGCGCAGTTCTCGACACGGATGGCACCGGTCGAGGGGACCGCCGTCGCTTGAGCCTGCGGGGATGATGGATCGCCTGACGCTCGGAACGGGTCGCGGACGACGACGAGGCGAGTGCCGTCATCGAACCTCGCCTCCACTGAGACATCAGTGACGACCTCGACGACCCCGGGCAGGACGTCGGCGGCACCGAGGACCGAGCGCCCGGCCTCGCGCGCCGAAGCCAGATCCTCGCCGTCACGCGCTGCCTCGCAGACAGTGTTCGCGATGAGCGCAGTCGCCTCGGGGACGTTGAGGAGAAGTCCCCGATCACGACGCTCACGGGCGAGGAGGCCCTGGGTGTAGAGGAGCAGCCGGTCAGCCTCGCCCGGGGTGAGCGCCATGCCTAGCCCCCGTGGACCCGCACGCCGGATGACCAGGTGCCCAGGACCGGGATCTCCTCGATGGCCATCGGATCGACCTCCCGGGGATCCTTCGCGAGCCAGACCACATCGGCACGGCCGCCA